>CAZVVZ010000081.1:0-5914 GCA_964631135.1 uncultured Eubacteriales bacterium | reverse complement strand
TTAAAAAAATACGGGAAGTCTTTCGGCAAATATTCGTTCCTTTTAAAACATATATATTATTTTCGCATAGTAGTCTGATCGGTGGCTTTTTTCAAATAAACTTTTTGTTAATCTATTGAATAATATATTTATAAGATTGTATAATATGGATATGCAATTTTGGTTTGGAGGTAATCCTATGATTTTTGATAAAATATTTCCACCTGCAACAATACATATGATTGGAATCGGTGGAATAAGCATGAGCGGGTTGGCAGAAATATTAAAAAACAAGGGCTATATTGTAAAAGGCTCAGATATGAAAGACAGCGACATAATTGAGAAACTCAGAAAGACCGGAATTCCCGTAGCAATAGGCCATAAAGCAGAGAATGTAAAAGATGCAGATGCAGTTATTTTTACTGCTGCTGTTAAAAAAGATAATCCGGAATACTTAGAAGCTGAAAAGAGAGGAATACCGTTAATTGAACGTTCTGTACTGCTTGGAGAAATAACTCGTATGTACAGTGATACTATTGCAATTGCAGGCACACACGGAAAAACAACAACTACTTCTATGATATCTGCCGCATTTTTAGAGGCAGAAAAGGACCCGACTATAAGTGTCGGTGGAGAATTGAATATAATTGACGGTAATTATAAAATTGGAAACAGTAAATATTTTATAACAGAAGCATGTGAATATGTGGAAAGCTTTTTGGAATTTTCGCCTAAAGTGGCTGTCATACTTAATGTAGAAGCGGATCATTTAGACTACTACAGAGACATAGAACATATAAAGAGTGCATTTGAGAAGTTTGAAAACAGACTGACAGAAAATGGGACTGCAGTTTTAAATATAGATGATGAAAACAGTAAACATCTTATAAGCAATAAAAAATGCAACAAAGTAACTTTTGGTATAAAAAATTCAGCTGATTATGCTGCTAAGAATATTATGATTGAAAAAGATTTAACTACGTATGACTTATATGTAAAAGATAAATTTTGTGAAAAAATAGAATTAAAAATACCGGGGATTCATAACGTATATAACTCACTAGCTTGCATAGCGGTATGTGATATTTACGGTTTAAAGCCAGATGCAGTAAAAAGAGCATTAAAGGAATTCGGCGGTGCAAAAAGGCGGTTTGAGAAGAAAGGCGAGTATAACGGAGCACTGATATATGACGATTATGCACATCATCCGTCGGAAATAAGAGCTACATTATCTGCTGCTAAGGGAAAAAAGTCAAAGAGGATAATATGTGTATTTCAGCCTCATACTTACACAAGAACAAAAACATTACTAAAGGAATTTTCAGAAGCTTTTTATGGTGCAGACAGTGTAATAATCACAGATATTTATGCGGCACGTGAGAAAGATAACGGTGAAATAAGTTCCAAAGACTTGGTTAATAAGATAAAAGAAACTTCTGATAATGCGATATATATGGCTGATTTTTCAGAAATAGAAAAATATTTAAAAGAAAAATTACAACCCGGAGATTTATTCCTTACGATAGGTGCCGGCGACGTTTATAAAATAGGGGAAGATATTATCGAAAAATAATATAAAGAGGTACATGTGAAGAAACCGGGAATTTGTAACTAAAGGATCATAAAATTAAATGCATGGGGAGGATGAATATGGGAGTAAAGGAATATATAAAAGAACTACGCGAGAAAATTCGTTATCATGCAAATAAATATTATAATGAAGATGCTCCCGAAATTTCTGATTACGAATATGACATGATGTTACAGGAATTAAAAAATTTAGAACTTATGAATCCTGACCTTGTAACAGACGATTCACCTACTAAAAAGGTTATAGGTGAGGTTAAAGACGGCTTTTTGGAAGTAAGGCATGATATCCCTATGCTAAGTCTTCAGGATGTTTTCACTAAGGAAGCATTATACGAATTTGATAATAAAATGAGAGATACAATAGGAGAAAATGTAGAGTACACCGTCGAAACTAAGATTGACGGTTTGTCTGTTTCTTTAGAGTATATAGATGGAGAACTTGTAAGAGGTTCTACTAGGGGAAACGGTATTATAGGTGAAGACGTAACGAAGAATTTGAAAACAATAAAGACTATTCCGCATAAATTAAAGTCGAAGATTGACATTGAAGTAAGGGGCGAAGTGTTTATTCCTCGCGACACTTTTCTGAAGTTAAATGAAGAAAGAGAGATAAACGGTCAGCCACTTTTCGCAAATGCGCGAAATGCAGCTGCCGGCTCATTAAGACAGTTAGATGCTAATATTGTTGCTGACAGGAAATTAGATATATACATTTTTAATGTCCAGAAAAGTAGTATAAATTTTGCAACACATAAAGAGTCTATAGACTTTTTAAAAGAGCAGGGATTTAATGTGATTCCTGTGTGCAATATTGCAAAAAACGGAGCGGATATAGAACGTGAAATAGATAAAATCGGCGAAATGAGAGGGGAGTTTTCCTTTGACATAGACGGAGCTGTAGTAAAAGTTAATAGCCTTGCTGAACGTGAAAAATTAGGGAACACTTCAAAAACTCCAAGGTGGGCAGTGGCATATAAATATCCTCCGGAGAAAAAACCTACAAAAATAAAGGAGATTGTTGTTCAGGTAGGAAGAACCGGTGTATTAACACCAACAGCGGTACTTGAAACGGTAAGACTTGCAGGAACGAATGTATCTCGTGCTACTTTGCATAATGAAGATTATATAAAAGATAAAGATATTAGAATTGGAGATACTGTACTGGTTCAAAAAGCGGGAGATATTATTCCGGAAGTTGTAGAGGTTGTTTTAGATAAACGTACAGGAAGCGAAGTTGTTTTTGAAATGCCAAAAAAATGTCCTGTATGCGGTAGTGATGTTGAAAGACTAGAAAATGAATCGGCGGTAAGATGCACAGGAATTGAGTGCCCGGCGAGACTTTTTAGAAGCATAGTGCATTTTGCATCACGGGAGGCTATGGATATAGAGGGCTTAGGACCGGCTAATGTTGAACTTTTGTTGAATCAGGGATTGATAAAAAATATTGCAGATATTTATTATTTAAAAGTAGAGGATATTGAAAAATTAGACAGAATGGGGAAAAAATCTGCGGAGAATTTAATAAATGCAATTTCCAAAAGTAAGCAAAATTCTTTAGATAAGTTTATTTTCGGCTTAGGAATACGTCACATAGGAAAAAAAGCAGGCAAATTGATTGCGGAGAAGTTTAACGACATTGACGAAATAGCTACAGCGGATGCGGAAAGCTTTGCGAACATTGATGATATTGGCTTAAAAATGGGAGAAAGTATAGTAAAGTATTTTAAAAATACTCAAGTTATAGACACAATTGAAAAATTGAAATTGGCCGGAGTTAATACGAAGGGAAGTAAGAAAGAAATTTTAGATGACAGATTTTCAGGAATGACGTTTGTATTAACGGGAACGTTGCCGACATATACCAGACAAGAAGCGCAAGAAATAATAGAAAGTTTTGGAGGAAAGGCATCAAGCTCTGTTTCTAAAAAGACCACATATGTATTAGCAGGCGAAGAGGCAGGAAGTAAGCTGGATAAAGCAATTTCATTAGGAGTTTCGGTTATTGATGAGAATGAATTTAAAAAAATGATTCATAGGGAACAATCCTAAAACATAGGATAATAATTGTGATTTTTACTAATCAAAAAATAATTTTTACCGATTATATGCATATAGAGGGGAGAATATTTTTTGGAAATTACAGATAGAGAAAAAGAAGCAATAAAAGCCTATCAGGGAAACGGTTATAGGCTGATAAATAATATATTGGAAGTAGATATGTCTGCTGAGTCGGAATTTATAAGAAACTCTACAGATAGGCCTGTAACGTTTGACGAAGAGTCTATAAAGAAAATGATTGAGGACGTTAAGGATATTTATTTAGCAATGTTAAAGTTTTCAGCGAATAGAGATGCGAGTTTAAATCGTGTTTACCGGGGAACATCTAAAGGTGATATGGATAGGCTGGGAAACAGAGGCAGTATCAATAAATTCTTGTCGACGACATATGATAAAGATCAGGCTGAAGGGTATTTTTCATTAAATTGGGACTACCCTGCTTTTGTTGGAATTGATGTTGCGAGAGATGTTCCATATTTATATATGAGTTCTGTTTTAGATGATTATGGTGAAAATGCAGAAAGGGAAATCCTTTTGTCTCCTTTTTTAAGGGTGAAAAATTTAGCACATGTAAGAGACGACAGAAGAACATCTATTAGCGGAATTAAGGTACAAGAAATTTACAGAATGGAACTGGAATCCCAAGATTTAGAGGAATTAGCTGATGAAGAAAAATCAGCTTTAAGCAGTGATATTTTTGAACGTGCGGAAGAAATATCGAAAAAGCAGGAAAGATACTTTAAAATAGAAAAAGAAATAGACGATACAAGGTATTTTATAAGACAGAATGATGAACGAATTGAAAAATTGCGGTTAGATATGCAAAATCCAGGTTCAGAAAGAGAAAGACTTGATATATTAGACAATTTAACTTATTTTTCCGGAGAAAGAAAGCAAGAATTAGAGTCTAAATACAGTAAATTACTTGATGAGCGGGCTGAACTAAAAACAGAGATTGAAGGTTGGAAAAAAGAAGTAGCGAAGGTTTGCATGTCGGAATGCAGAACGGTAGAAAAAGAGTTTCAACAGCAGCTTAGCAATGAAAGGATGGCGGCAGAAAAAAGGGCAGAGCAAGAAAGACTCAGTGCAAAACGGAGAGAAGTAAAAGATATACAAAATTTACACGAATCTGCCTGCATAAGCGTAAAGAATAGAGTTGGAACTGTTGACATGGATGTAAAAAAACTATTGGCTTTTAAAGAGCTAATATCTTCTGCCGGGCAGAAAATGGGAATTTCATATACTTCATATATAGATGTACTACATAATATACCGCAATGTGTAAATGTATTAAATGATAAATTAAATTCATTTTCAGATGTGCAAGTAGACGTAAATCTTGAAACTGAAGAAGATATGGACAGAGAAATTATAGATAAAGCTCAAATAAAAAGTGCTTCCGAAAGATTACTTAGACTAAGTAAAACTATGGATAATATTCCCACCGATAAATTAAAAAAATTGGAAGAAAATGCTTTTAAGCAGGGGATATCTAATAAGGTCTTTGATGCGAGACTTAATATTTATACAAAATTATTAAGAGATGAAATATCTCAAATAGATAATATAAAAGGCATAAAAAAATTATTATATAAAGTGACGGGAAAGGAGAAAAAAAATAATCTCCGCAAGGTAGAACTAGAGCAAACGATACGTCAGATTTTTGAGAAAAAAAGAGAAATTATGGTGGCAGACGGGTTAAATAGGGAATACAGTGTGCATGAAATAGCTGCGGAAATTGCGGTTTTGCAAAACGAATACGGCAGTGACCCGAGCTTAAGGCAAGAAATTTATAGCCTTGGTGCAATTAGAGAAGAGCTTAATAAAATTTACAAGCTCAATCAGAGCAAGATAAATGGTATAGCTAACGGTATGTTGCAAAATAGGTTGCCTATGGTTGATGGAAAGGAATATAAAAGGACAGATTTGATAATGCGTCAGGTACATAACTTTGAACATAATGATGGCAGAAATCAACAGACAAGAGGTTATAGGTTTAATGTGCAAAATTCAATACAGGAAATGGCTAATGTTATCCGTGATACATTAGAAACAGACAGAAGATTAAGAGCTAAGTCTATGGAAATTAGCAGGTAAGTCTGCCTCTTTTATGTAATAGGTGCTACTAGTCAGACTATATGAAAATAAGATATATGTTTTATCGGAACTCAGGATTTGCTACGAAAGACTTTAAAAAATACGGGAAGTCTTTCGGCAAATATTCGTTCCTTTTAAAACATATATCTTATTTTCATATAGTCTGACTAGTAGCACCTATTATTTTAAC
>CAZVVZ010000080.1:0-6090 GCA_964631135.1 uncultured Eubacteriales bacterium | reverse complement strand
TTTCTGCAAATATTCGTTCCTTTTAAAACATATATCTTATTTCATGTACTCTGACAAGTGACATATGCTCTAATTAGTAATGCTAAAGTTAAAAAAATTAGCGTAACATATTGACAAAGTATACATAATGTGGCACAATTGATATTGTTGGTGTTTCTCGTAAAAAGCAAGAAAAATCTTGCGGACGTGGATGAAGAAAGGAAGTAGAAAAAGATGGATAAGAAGATGAACTGGGTGAATGAAGAAATGTGGGAGGACTATACGAAGAGAGTGAGCATTGAAATTGGGTCGATGGAATTTCATCGTACGATGTTTGGCAGAATGCTCAAGGCAGTAGAATGCCGTAATACAGATTTCCTGTATGGCGACATGCTGGTTTTCAATCCGGAGTATCCCGGTGAATTGGACTTCGAAACTTCAATTGCAATCGTGAATTTTGTTGAAAAGCACAAGCTGTCTGCAATGGTCCAGTCTTACATCAAAAAGGTGTGCATAAGGAATGAGAGAAAAAAGGATAGAATCCTTAAAGCCTTGACTGAATATTATGGCTCGAATGATCTTAAGAATAGGGCGATAGCAGCGATTGCCATCGAATATGGCGGGATTCCCTTCGGAGTGATACATCCGATGATAACATTGGATGAAGTAAAAGAAGTTTTTAAAAAAGTGGACATTTCGAAGCTTCTCGAAGATGAAAAATAATTATACCATCCCTTGCGAAAGCAAGGGTATTTTTTTGCCTTTTTAGGAAAATATAAAAGTAACTGTTACTGGTTTACACGATTAGCTATTAGAATGACTAGTGGGTTAAATTTTTCGGAGGTGGAATATGAAAAGAAAAATCGCTTTTTTGATAATTTTTGTTTATTGCTATGTTGGTATTAGCTTAATTTGCTCTGATGAAGTCGAAACTATTTCTTACTGGGGTTCTCAGGGAGAAGAAGTAATTCAGATTCAAACGAAATTAAAAAACGGAGGATATTATACAGGAGCAATAGACGGAATATATGGGACAGGAACTTTTCAGGCAGTGAAAAAATTTCAGCAAAAAAATGGAATTACTGCTGATGGAGTGGCAGGAAGTAAGACTTTAGCCGCACTTGGAATTTCATCAGGCAAAACACAGAGTGATAATAATTTAAATTTGTTAGCAAGAGCTATAAGCGGAGAAGCAAGAGGAGAAACTTATGAGGGGCAAGTTGCTGTCGGAGCTGTTATTTTAAACAGGGTTGATCATTCTAGTTTTCCCAATACAATAGCAGGGGTAATTTATCAATCTGGTGCTTTTGATTCGGTGTCTGATGGTCAGATAAATATGGAGCCGACAACTACTGCCGTTAAGGCTGCAAGAGATGCATTAAATGGTTGGGATCCTAGCGGTGGAGCTATTTATTTTTTTAATCCTGCTACGAGTACAAGTAAATGGATTTGGAGCCGACCGATTGTTAGGGTTATTGGCAGTCACTATTTTGCTAAATAGTTTAGAGAAAAACAAGTTGGCATTAGTCAGATTATTACTATATAAAAATAAAACATATATATTATTTCATGTACTCTGGCTAGTGACATATACTCTGACCAGTAACCAACTTGTTTTTTAGTCTAAATAGCAATATTGACAACAAGTAATTCTTGTAATATTATGTGAAGGAAGGAATAGAGGGAGGTTTTTGTATGTATAGAACAAATACTTGTGGAGAACTAAGAATTAGTGATGTTGACAAAAAGGTAAAATTAGCCGGCTGGGTAGATACTGTACGAGATTTGGGCGCGGTTATTTTCTTTACGGTAAGAGACTTTTACGGTATTACACAAGTCGTAGTATCAGATGAAGATACAAAGGCTCAAGTAAGAGATATTTCAAGGGAATCTACAGTTTCTATTGAAGGAACTGTTGTAAAAAGAAGTGCTCCAAATTCGGAGCTACCTACAGGTGAGATAGAGATTATACCTGAAAAAATAGAGATATTGGGGAGATGCAGAGAGTTACTTCCGTTTGAGGTTAATAATTCTTTAGAATCCAGAGAGGATATAAGACTAAAATATAGATTTTTAGATTTGAGAAATCCTATAAATAAAGACAAAATTATTTTACGTTCTAATGTAATTAAATTTTTGAGAAATGCTATGTTTGAGAAAGGATTTTTCGAGATTCAAACGCCTATCTTAACGAGTTCTTCTCCTGAAGGAGCTAGAGACTACTTAGTACCGAGTAGGGTTCACCCCGGTAAATTTTATGCTTTACCGCAAGCTCCGCAACAGTTTAAGCAGCTTCTTATGGTTTCCGGTATAGATAAATATTTCCAAATAGCTCCTTGCTTCAGAGATGAAGATGCAAGGGCTGACAGATCACCAGGCGAGTTCTATCAACTGGATATGGAGATGGCATTTGCAACTCAAGAAGATGTATTTGTAATTATGGAAGACGTGCTATCTAGAACTTTTGCGGAATTTTCAGATTGGAAAGTGGCAGAAGTACCATTCCCTAGAATTAAGTACATAGATGCTATGGAGAAATACGGTTCAGATAAACCGGATTTAAGAAATCCGCTTATTATACACGACGTTACAAGTATTTTCTCAAATACCGAGATAGGCTTTTTTAAGGGCAAAGTTATTAAAGCTATTGGAGTTAATGACTTTAATCAACCAAGAAGTTTCTTTGACAACTTAAATACTTTTATTACTCAAAACGAAGGAAAGGGTGTATCTTGGACTAAGATCGGAGATGACGGAGAATTTTCCGGCGGTATTACTAAGTATTTAAGAGATGAAGAAAAGGCAGCTTTGATTACAGAATTTAAACTTAAAAATAATTCTGCTGTTTTGTTTATTGCAGACGACAAAGATAAAGCGCCTAAACTTGCGGGATTACTTAGAAACGAAATGGGAGCTAAACTTGATATTATTGAAAAAAATGTGTATAAATTTTGCTGGATAGTAGACTTCCCTATGTTTGAAAAGGACGATGAAACCGGCGAGATATGCTTCTCACATAACCCGTTTTCAATGCCACAAGGCGGTATGGAAGCTTTAATGACTAAAAATCCTTTAGAAATTGAAGCATATCAGTACGATATTGTATGCAATGGTGTAGAATTATCTTCGGGTGCGGTAAGAAATCACGAGCCTGAAATAATGATTAAGGCTTTTGAAATAGCCGGTTATCCGCCTGAAGTTGTTGAAACCAAGTTCCCTGCTTTATACAATGCATTTAAATTTGGTGCTCCTCCTCATGCCGGTATTGCCCCGGGGGTAGACAGAATTGTTATGATGCTTGCGAATGAACCGAATATACGAGAAATTATTGCATTCCCGATGAATAAAAATGCTCAGGATTTGTTAATGGGTGCGCCGGGAGAGGTTACTAAAAAGCAGTTAGATGAATTAAGAATTGAAATTAAGAAGGAAAAGAAGTAGTATATTTTTCGGCCCTTCCCATATAAATGAAATATGGGGAGGGCTGATTTTATGAAAAAATTACCTTTTATTGGGTCCGGTGTTGCACTAGTTACACCTTTTACCGAAAATGGTGTTAATTTTGATGTGCTTGAAGAATTATTGAATTTTCAAATTGAAAATGAAACGGATGCAGTTATTATTTGCGGAACTACCGGTGAACCTGCGACTATGAGTGTAGAAGAGAAAAAGGACGTGATTAAGTTTACTGTAGAGAAAGTTGCCGGCAGAGTTCCTGTTATTGCCGGAACGGGGAGTAATAATACAAAGCACGTTATAGAAATGTCTCAGTATGCACAAAATGTTGGAGCAGATGGCATTTTAATTGTTACACCGTATTACAACAAAACAACTCAAAGAGGACTAATTCTGCATTATAAAACGATTGCATATAATGTAGACATACCGATAATTATGTATAACGTGCCGAGTCGTACAGGGCTTAATATGACTGCAAAAAGTGTTTACGAGCTGTCCAAAATTGAGAATATTGTAGCTATAAAAGAGGCTAGTGGAAATTTTACACAAATTGCAGAAATTGCAAATTTATGTGAAGATAATCTTTATATTTATTCGGGAAATGATGATCAGGTTGTGCCGATGATGGCATTAGGAGCTAAGGGGGTAATTTCTGTATCTGCAAATGTTATTCCAAATGATGTACATAATATGGTGAGAAATTTTATGAATGGGAATATAAAAGAAGCAAAAGAATTACAGCTAAAGGCGGTTAATTTAATAAATGCATTATTTTCAGAGGTGAATCCGATTCCTGTTAAGGAAGCGGTAAGACAAATTGGGTTTGACGTAGGAAAATGCAGAATGCCACTTGTCGATATGGATGAAGGCGGTCAGCTTAAGATTGCTGAAGCTTTAGAAAATTATTATGGCTAGATATGAAATAACCAACAGGCAAGGTGCAGTATATAAATTCTGCTTAGGAAATGTCAGAGCAGTTTTAATTATTGACATTACGAACAAATGTTTATACAATAATGACATAGAACGTTTTGATTAGTTTGGAGGTTTAATTAATAATGGCAAAAGATTTAACAAATTCGAGATTGGATAGACAAAATATTTTAAATAATGAGATAGCTATTAGCGAAATACAAGCCAAATCTGGTATAGATGGAATACTATGGAATGGGAAGGTGTTTGTAACTCGTGAAATGACTGCAAGTTTTTTTGAGGTTGATATGCGTACTATTAGTAGATATTTAGAACAAAATGGAGAGGAATTAGCTGAAAATGGATATGAAGTACTTCGAGGCAGAAAATTAAAATCGTTTTTGGATGCTGCAAAGAACTCTGGTAGGGACATTAATGTCCCTACCAAAACTACAGTGTTGGGTGTGTTTGATTTTCGAGCTTTTTTGAATATGGCTATGCTTTTGGCAGAAAGTGAAAGAGCAAGAGCATTGCGACAACTTATATTGGATATTGTAATTGACCTTATTAATCGTAAAACTGGTGGCGGAACAAAATATATTAATCAGCGGGATAAAGACTTTATTTTTTCGTCTTTACAAGAGGATAACTATAGAAGGCAGTTTACAGATGCACTAAAAAAATATGTAGAGGAAAACCGATATAAATATGCCCATTTTACGGATTTGATATATGTAAGTATATTTAAAGAAAAGGCGAGAGAGTATAAGAAAATTCTTGATTTGAAAGCTAGTGATAAGGTTAGAGATACTTTTTATAGTGAAATATTAGACATTATTGCTGCATATGAAAGTGGTTTAGCAGATGCTATAGAGCGAGAATATGAAAGAATAGGACATGTTTTGACACAACAGGAAACTGAAGAATTATTTAAAAAATTTGAAAATATGGCATTGTGGAAACCACTTATTAAGCGTGGCCGGGTGAAAATGGCGAGTAGAGATATGGCGTTAAGAGATGCTTTTCATTATCAGCTGTCGGAGTATATACAACCACTTGATAAAGATGAATATCAGAAATTTCTAGGAGTCGCAGGGGATGAATTAGATAGATTAATGCAGGAAAATAAAGAAGTATTACAAAGACTGAAGGAGCGTGATTAAATGGATAAAATCATTTATTTAACGCTTGAGCAGGCAAAAGCAATACATAGAAAGACTATCACTTATAGTGGAGGCGGAACTTATGAAATATTGGATATTGATAAATTAGATAGTGTTTTGCAACATATACAAAATGATGATTATTATCCTACTTTTGTTGATAAGTTGACACATTTGTTTTTTTGCACTTGTGAATTTCACTGTTTTGCTGATGGGAATAAAAGGCTAGCCATCACATTATCACTACAATTTTTATTATTTAATGGATATTTAGGGATAGCGCAAAACTTTATGAGCATTACAGAAAATGTTAGTTATTATGTTGCTGCAGGGAAAATTAACAAAGAACTTTTACATAAAATAATGATAGCAATTTTAGATGGTACATATGCAGAAGATGAAGAACTTAAGTTGGAAATAATGAATGCAATATCCTAATTACTGCAAATTTGCTGTAATTGAAAGTTAAACAATAAAAAGTAGGAACATTTTGATACAGAAATTAATTTTGTTGAAGATAGAGTATATATGTAAACTAGCATATAAATGGGTAAAAAATATATAAGTGAAAATCTCT
>CAZVVZ010000079.1:0-6138 GCA_964631135.1 uncultured Eubacteriales bacterium | reverse complement strand
TAGGAAAAACTCCTGCCAGATGTTCTATCATCTTAGCAGGAGTTCTTTTTTACCCTTTTTATTCTTCTTCAGTTTCTCCAACCATTTCTTCATCATTCATTGTACTAATTGTAATATCTTTGTATCTACTCATACCGGTTCCGGCAGGAATAAGTTTACCGATAATAACGTTCTCTTTAAGACCGACTAACGGATCTACCTTACCCTTAATAGCTGCATCTGTAAGAACTCTTGTAGTTTCCTGGAAGGAAGCAGCAGATAAGAAAGACTCTGTTGTTAAAGCTGCCTTTGTAATACCAAGTAAATTTTGCTTACCTGTAGCCGGCACTCCGCCTTCTGCAACAACTCTTTCATTCTCATTTTCAAATTCATACATATCAACCATAATGCCAGGTAAGAAATCTGTATCTCCGGGCTCATCAATTTTAATCTTACGAAGCATTTGTCTTACTATAACTTCAATATGTTTATCATTGATATCAACACCCTGCATTCTATATACCTTTTGAACTTCACGAAGCATATACAACTGAACAGCATCTACACCCTTTATTCTGATAATATCATGAGGATTTACAGAACCCTCTGTAAGTTCATCTCCGGCTTCAACAAAGTCTCCTTCATGAACTTTTAATCTAGAGCCAAACGGAATCAAATATGTTTTTGCATCTCCATCCGGATCAGTAACAGTAACCTCACGTTTCTTCTTAATATCGCTGATTGTAATCTTACCTTTAATTTCAGTAATAACCGCAAGTCCCTTAGGCTTTCTTGCTTCAAAAATTTCCTCAACACGTGGCAAACCGTGTGTAATATCACCGCCGGCAGCCGCAACACCACCGGTATGGAATGTTCTCATCGTAAGCTGTGTACCCGGCTCACCAATTGACTGTGCAGCGATAATACCAACAGCTTCACCAATATTTATAGGCTTACCTGTAGCAAGGTTATTGCCATAACATTTTGCACAAACACCATGCTTAGCATGACATGTGAGAATAGATCTTATATAAACCTTTGTAATTCCTGCTTTTACAATCTTTTCTGCCTGTTCATCAGATATAATCGTATCTGCCGGAACAATCAATTCCCCTGTTTCAGGGTGAACAATATCATTTATTACAGTTCTACCTATTATTCTTTCTGCAAGTGGCTCTATTACTTCTTTACCTTCAGTAACATCTTCCACCCAAACACCTTTTGTAGTACCGCAATCCTCTTCACGAATAATAACATCTTGGCTAACATCAACAAGACGTCTTGTCAAGTAACCGGAGTCTGCTGTACGAAGAGCCGTATCTGCTAAACCTTTTCTGGATCCGTGTGAAGAAATAAAATACTCCAGAACGTCAAGTCCTTCTTTTAAGTTAGACTTAATAGGAATTTCAACCGTTTTACCGGAAGTATCCGCCATAAGTCCACGAATACCGGCAAGCTGTCTAATCTGGTTAACATTACCACGGGCACCGGAATGCGCCATCATATAAACCGGATTTAGTCTGTCTAATCCATCCATTAGGTCTTGTGTGATTACCTTAGTCGTATCTTCCCATGTACGAATAACGGCTTCTCTTCTATCATCATCTGAAAGTAATCCTCTACGATACTGAGTCGTAATTTGCTCAACCTTAGCTTCAGCTTCTTTTATACGTTGCTCTTTAACACCAGGAATTTGCATATCTGCAATACCAACTGTAATACCACTCTTTGTCGAATATTTGTAGCCGGTTGCCTTAATCTTATCTACAACCTCAGCAGAAATTGTAAATCCATACTTTCTTATACATTTATCTATTATTTTTCCTAATTCCTTTTTGGTAACTAAGAAATCAACTTCCATTTTAAACTCATTTTCAGGAATACTTCTGTCAACAAATCCAATATCCTGAGGAATAGATTCATTAAATATAATCTTACCCATTGTAGTTTTTACAACTCTTGATTTTTTAACTCCATCTATTTCTTTAGTAAGTCTTACTAAAATAGGATCTTGTAATTTAATTGCATTAACCGAATACGCTTCAAAGGCTTCATCTGAATCTGAAAAAGCTTTTAATAGTAATCTCTTATTTCCTTTTTCATCTAATACAAATTTTCCGTCAGCATCTTTAGCATATCTTTCGTCTTCAGGAACATCTAATAAGTACGAAGGTACTCTATCATCATTCATTCCTGTTTCATAAGTTAAATAGTAACTACCCAAAACCATATCTTGAGTCGGTACCGTAACCGGTTTACCATCTTGCGGTTTTAACAAGTTATTAGCTGAAAGCATTAAATATCTTGTTTCAGCCTGAGCCTCAGCAGATAAAGGAAGGTGAATAGCCATCTGGTCACCGTCAAAGTCAGCATTAAAAGCTGTACAAACTAGCGGATGTAGTTTAAGAGCTCTACCTTCTACCAGAACAGGTTCAAATGCCTGAATACCTAATCTGTGAAGTGTAGGAGCACGGTTTAACATTACAGGATGCTCTTTTACAACTTCCTCTAATATATCCCAAACCTCAGGTTTAACCCTCTCTACCATACGTTTTGCACTCTTAATATTATGAGCCATACCGTTTTCAACCAATTTTTTCATTACAAACGGCTTAAATAACTCTATAGCCATTTCTCTAGGCACACCGCACTGATAAATTTTAAGTTCAGGCCCTACGACAATAACCGAACGACCGGAATAGTCAACACGTTTACCAAGTAAGTTCTGTCTAAATCTACCCTGCTTACCTTTTAATAAATCAGATAAAGATTTTAAAGGTCGATTTCCGGGACCCGTAACAGGACGGCCACGTCTGCCATTATCTATTAAAGCATCTACAGCTTCCTGTAGCATTCTTTTTTCATTTCTTACAATAATCTCAGGAGCCCCTAAATCAAGTAATCTCTTCAAACGATTATTTCTGTTAATAACTCTTCTATATAAATCATTTAAATCAGATGTAGCAAATCTTCCGCCATCTAACTGAACCATAGGTCTCAAATCCGGAGGAATAACAGGAATAACATCCATAATCATCCATTCAGGCCTATTACCTGACAATCTAAATGAATCAACCGCTTCAAGCCTCTTTATAATTTTTACTTTCTTTTGACCTGAAGAAGAATTCATTTCTTCTCTTAATTCTTTAGATAAAGCCTCTAAATCAATCTCTTTTAACAACTCACGAATAGCTTCAGCACCAATACCGGCTCTAAAAGCATTATTGCCATACTCCTGCTTAGCTTCAGCATATTCTTTTTCAGTTAAAAGCTGCTTCTTCATAAGTGCTGTTGTACCGGCATCAAGCACAATATATGAAGCAAAATACAAAACTTTCTCAAGTCCACGAGGCGAAAGATCTAATATAAGTCCCATACGACTTGGAATACCCTTAAAATACCAGATATGAGAAACCGGAGCTGCAAGTTCTATATGCCCCATTCTCTCACGTCTAACCTTAGACTTTGTAACTTCAACACCGCATCTGTCACAGACAATGCCCTTGTATCTTACTCTCTTATACTTTCCACAATGACATTCCCAGTCTTTTTGAGGTCCGAAGATTCTTTCACAAAACAAACCATCTCTTTCAGGCTTTAAAGTTCTATAGTTGATTGTCTCAGGTTTTTTAACCTCACCCTTTGACCATTCTCTGATTTTCTCAGGTGAAGCAAGACTAATTTTAATACTATCAAAATTATTCAACTCTAACATCTTTTTACTCCTCTCAAAAGCGAAATTTATAACTCTCAAACAAAGAGATTTTAATTACTTATCCTCATCATCAAAATTGCCTAAATCATCATCACTGAGTTCATCGATTGTATCCGTAAAATCAAATTCCTCAATATCGTCTAAATCTTCAGGTTCATCATCAAAGTTGTCATCTTCAACATCTTCAATAATAACATCATCTGTCGGCTCATCGTAATGACGGACAAATTGTAAATCTTCTGTTCCCTCAATATTAACCGGCAATTCATCTTCGATTTCTTCTTCAACATATTCCTTCAACGCATCTCCTTCGTGGCCTTCAGAGTAAACCTTAACGTCAAGTCCTAAACTCTGCAATTCTTTTACCAAAACCCTAAAGGATTCAGGAATTCCGGCTTCCGGAACATTTTCACCTTTAACAATAGCTTCATAAGTCTTAACACGTCCCACAACGTCATCAGACTTAACAGTTAAAATTTCTTGTAATGTGTAAGCAGCACCATAAGCTTCCAGTGCCCAAACTTCCATCTCACCAAATCTCTGTCCGCCAAACTGTGCCTTACCACCTAAAGGCTGTTGTGTAACTAATGAGTAAGGTCCGGTTGAACGTGCATGAATCTTATCATCTACTAAGTGATGGAGCTTTAACATATACATATACCCAACTGTAACAGGTCTATCAAACGGCTCTCCGGTTCTTCCATCATATAAAATTGTTTTACCGTCTTCATTCAACCCGGCTAGTTTTAATGTTTCCCATATATCGCTTTCTCTTGCACCATCAAATACAGGAGTTGCAATCTTAAATCCTAATGCCTTAGCAGCATAGCCAAGATGTACTTCAAGTACTTGACCGATGTTCATACGAGAAGGAACACCCAGAGGATTTAATACTATTTGAAGCGGTGTGCCATCAGGTAAGAACGGCATATCTTCTTCCGGTAATACTCTTGAAATAACACCCTTATTACCGTGACGTCCTGCCATCTTATCACCAACAGAGATTTTTCTCTTTTGAGCAATATATACTCTTACAATCTCATTAACACCCGGAGTTATTTCATCTCCGTTTTCTCTTGTAAATATCTTAACATCAACGATAATACCGGCTTCTCCGTGAGGAACTCTCAACGAAGTATCTCTAACTTCACGAGCTTTCTCACCGAATATTGCACGAAGTAATCTTTCTTCAGCGGTAAGTTCGGTTTCTCCCTTAGGAGTAACTTTACCAACCAAAATATCTCCTGAATGTACTTCAGCACCAATTCTGATAATACCCCTATCATCTAAGTCCTTTAATGCATCTTCACCAACATTCGGAATATCTCTTGTAATTTCTTCAGGTCCAAGTTTTGTGTCTCTTGATTCTAACTCATATTCTTCAATATGAATAGAAGTTAAGACGTCATCTTTAACTAACTTTTCACTAATTAAAATAGCATCTTCGTAGTTGTAACCTTCCCAAGTCATAAATCCAATTAAGATATTCTTACCTAAGGCTAACTCTCCGTTATCTGTAGAAGGTCCGTCTGCTATAACGTCTCCTTTTTTAACTTTTTCGCCTTTTTCTACAATTGGCTTTTGATTGATACATGTACCCTGGTTAGAACGTTTAAACTTAACCAACTTATACTCATCAATATTACCGTCTTTTTTCTTTATAGTAATCATATCAGCCGTAACTCGTTCAACAGTACCATCATTTTTAGCACATATGCAAACTCCCGAATCTTTTGCTGCACGGTACTCCATACCCGTACCAACAATCGGAGAGTCTGTTCTAAGAAGAGGAACTGCTTGACGTTGCATGTTCGCACCCATCAGCGCACGGTTAGCATCATCATTCTCTAAGAAAGGAATCATCGCTGTAGCAACCGATACAAGCTGTCTTGGAGAAACATCAACCAATTCGATTTTATCACTCTCAACCTCTAAGATTTTTTCTCTGTTTCTAACTTTTGTCTTTGGATTTATAAATTTCCCGTTTTCGTCTAGTGGCTCTGTTGCAGTAGCTAAAATATATCCGTCTTCTTCGTCGGCTGCCATATATTCGATTTCATCAGTAACAACACCATTTTTTACTTTTCTGTACGGAGTTTCAATAAAGCCATATTCATTGATTCTTGCATAAGATGATAATGAACCGATAAGTCCTATATTCGGTCCTTCAGGAGTTTCGATAGGACACATTCTGCCATAGTGAGAATAGTGAATATCACGAACCTCAAATCCTGCTCTATCTCTGCTTAAACCTCCTGGTCCTAAAGCACTTAATCTTCTCTTGTGAGTAAGCTCAGCAAGTGGGTTATTCTGATCCATAAACTGTGATAACTGTGAACTGCCAAAGAATTCTTTAATAGCGGCAGAAACAGGTCTAATATTAACTAATGCTTGTGGTGTAACAATATCCATATCTTGAATTGTCATTCTTTCACGAATAACTC
>CAZVVZ010000078.1:0-6200 GCA_964631135.1 uncultured Eubacteriales bacterium | reverse complement strand
TGAAAATCTTCTTATCTACTTATTCTATTCGTATTTTTTACCAACAATTTAAGCAACACTTAATATTAAGATCCTTTTTTTCCTTCCGTTGTTGCTATATACAGTCTTTGAAATAACATTTTAATAAAAGTTTAAATATTACTTGCAAATTACTGTATAAAATCTAGTATATCTTTATTTTTAAAGAATAGACTTCGCTTTTTTGGATAAAATTAATATGAGGTGAGATTTTATATGGAAACTACTACTTTTAATGTAAATACTCTTTCTGCTAATCAAGCTTTGGAATTAAAAAATTGGCTTACTTCTATGCCAGGTGTAGATGATGTGGCAGTCGATGTAAGTGGCTCAAAAATAACGGTTGTTTATGATCCGGCTGCTACAGATAAAGGTTCTTTAAGAACTTCAATGGCTACTATAGGAGTTTTACTTCAATAATTTTTAAGGAGCGATTAAAATGGGAAAGAATAAAAATAAACTAAGAAACGGCAATAAAACTTCTAGAACACCGGAAATGATACCTTCAATGTTTAACTGGCTTACTCCGGATATACAATCGACAAGGTCAAAAGAGTTAGATGAAGCAACAAAAAACAAATAATGCTACAAAAGGGGGGAGTTTTTTACGAGGCTGCTGAAAAAGTCTTCGTAAATAAAAAAATAGCACAGATGTCATATAGTTTAAAAGATGCGAATATTCACAGGAAACCGACCTATAGTATATGATAAGAGGTTTCCGTCGTGAATCCTGAGCAACGTTAAACTATATGACATCTGTGCTATTTTTTTATTTACGAAGACTTTTTCAGCAGCCTCGTTTTTTACTACCCCTTTTGCATCATTTATTTCTTAGAAAATTCATACATCAATATACCAGCTGCAATTGAAGCATTTAATGACTCTGCATTCCCTGACATGCTTATTTTGACAAATTTATCAGTAATTTTCTTTATTTCATCGCTTATGCCTTTGCCCTCGTTGCCTATAACCAATATAAAAGGTTCTTCTATTTTAATATTTCCTAAAAATTCATCTGTATCCAATGTCGAGGAATATATTTTACAGTCTAGTGCCTTTATATATTCTGTAGATGCCGACTGTATTATCGGAATATGAAATAGTGAACCCATTGTTGCTCTTACTACTTTAGGCGAATAAACGTCTGCACAGCCTTCAGATAAAATTATTCCGTCAAATCCAAAAGCATCTGCTGTCCTTATTATTGTCCCAACATTTCCGGGATCTTGAACTCTGTCTAAAAAAATCAGTCTATTTTTCTTTTTAATTTCATAAAAAGGTATCTCACATACTGCTACTATGCCTTGAGGCGTCATGGTGTCCGTCATTTTAGATATTATTTCCTGTGTGACCTCTATTCCGGGAATGTCTAAATCGTAGTCTATCATCTTAGAGCAGTAAAATATATTTTTTATGTTTTGATTATATTTTATTGCCTCTTTTATCGTTTTCATACCTTCGATAAAGAACTCTTTATATTCATCTCTATATTTCTTTTTATGCAACGAACTTACTCGTTTCACATACTGATTATCTGGCGATGTTATTTCCATAGTCGTTCTCCTTTAAGAAAATAATTTTATAATTTCCAAATAATATTTCGATGGATTTTCGTACCACTTATTACATATATCTATTGCCTGCTGCTTAGTTGGAACTGATAATTCTATTTCAACAGCTTTTTTTCCGCCCTCTGTTATTTTACATTTTACCGTATATCGTTCTTCTTCTTCCGGAAAATAATCCGCATATATAACTGATTTTTGTTTTATCTGTTTTGCTTCTCCGTCTACTTTCTTTGAAACTCTTGAAATAATGAAACTTGGGACAATATTTATTAAAGATTCTAGCAACTTAATTCCTTCATCTGTTATTTTATAGTATCTTGTTTCTTCTTCATAAAATAAGCTTATAAATCCCTTATCATTAAGCTCCAACAATATAGCCTGAAGTGTAAAATAGTCTATACCTGTAACGTCCAAAATTATATCAACAATCTGTAAATTGGTTACAGTTTTTGTTAATTTACTTATAATATATAAAACTATTAACTTATCCTGAGTATCATTTTCATATTCCATTATTTACACCTCGCAAGTCGTATTTTAGCATACTGCTGCTTTTTTATCAAGTCTGCTTTATTTACACATATTTTTATACTTATGGCATAAAGATATATCAAGGAGGAATTTATATGTATAGTAAATTTTTTAAAGGACTTCTTTTTAGTTTTATTTTCACATTAGTTGCATTCTTCTTGTTTGCCGTTATACTACGTTTTACAAATGTATCTGATAGTGTGATTCCCGGAATTGTTTTACTTATTTCAATAATTTCAATATTATGCGGATCTGCCATATGTACAAAAAATGCAGAAAATCAAGGCTGGCTCTGGGGAGGTTCTATTGGGCTTTCTTATGCTGTTATATTGTATTTAATAAGCAGTTTAACCTCAACAGGTTTTTCCTTTCCTTTAACTACACTTTATTTGCTGCTTGGATACATAACAATCGGTGCAATCGGAGGAATTGTCGGTATCAATATGTAGTTTTAGCAAACATCTTGCCTTTGTTTATGATTATATTTATCTCTCCATTTTCATCGGTTCTGTATACCTTTGTGTGTACAGAACTAAGCCTTTTTATTACCTCTTTACTTGGAATTGATTTAAATCTATTGCCAACACTGATTAGTGCTATTTCAGGAGTTGTTTCCGTTATAAATTCATATGCACTCGATGTAATAGAGCCATGATGTCCTACTTTTAAAACATCTATATCCAAATTGCTTTCTAAGTTCATCAATTCTTTTTCACCTTCATTTTCCAAGTCTCCCATAAACAGTACTTTTTTATTTTGATATTCCATAAGTAAAACTACAGAATCATTATTTTCATTTAAAACTTCTTCCTTTTTCTGCGGCATCAAAACATGAAATTTTACCCCATCAATTTCAAATTTATTGCCTCTTTTTAAAAATTTTATATTTATGCATTCTTTTTTGGTAATTTTTTTTATATGTTTATATTCCTCTTTTTTCATACTATTTATGCTTAACCCAAGATTTTTTACATCAATTACTTTTGTAATGCTTTCATAGCCTCCGATATGATCTGAATCCATATGAGTTAAGATGAGAAAATCTATTGTTTTTATTCCTTGTTTTAATAAATAAGGAATTATTATTTGCTTACCCGTATCAGATTCACTTCCGCCTATAGAATATTGATCTCCTGTATCTATTAGTATGTGCTTGTTATTTGGGGTTGTTATTAAAATACTATCTCCGTGACCAACGTCTATCATTGATATTTTTAATGACTTGTCTAAATCTATTACCATAGTATTTAAAATAAATACACTTATAATTCCTAAACTTGCAATAATTATTTTAAGATTTTTACGAATTATTATTGGAATATTAGGATACTTTATAATCGCTAAGCCATTTTCGTTTTTTATGTTTTTTTCATGAAAGAAATATATTAAAACCCCATAATACAAAATTATAGAAATTATATTAGGTGTGATAACATATTGTTCCAGCCATTTTATATTAGAAAATAACTTGGCAAACTCATTCATTAAAGAAATAAATATTGATAAAATTTTCATAGGCAAAAATACTAATGGCGGCATTATTAAATATAAAATAAATAAAATAATCCCACCCATCATTATTATTCCGGATAAATTTAATGTAAGAATATTAGAAATTATTCCGCCTAAATATATTACATTAAAGCTGTATATTGTAATTGGAGTGACAACAAGCTGGGCAGATATTGTTAAAGCTAACGGTTCTGCTATTAGTTTTGGAATCATGCCCATATTTTTTATTATTTTTGGATAACAAAACATTATCCCTATAACTCCGCCGAAAGATAATAAGAAGCTTAGAGAAAATAACGTATTAGGGTTATTTATAAGCAATATAAATGCTACTAATCCCAGTGTTGTGAAAGCATCATTTTCTCTTCCTATAATACCGGCAATAATAACAATTATTATTCCTATTCCGGCCCTTAATATTGACGGTGTCCCTCCTGTTATAAATATGTATAAAAAAATTATAAAAATATATAAATTTTTTGAAACATTCTTACTGATTCCAAGAAATCTAAAAATAAATTTAAGCAATGTAATAAGAAAAACCGTATGACCTCCTGAAACTACCAATAAATGAATCATTCCTGCCTTTTTATAATCTTCTATTAAGCCTTCATCTATTTTTACATCATCACCTATTATTAAAGCATTTAAAATACCTGCATTTGCCGAATCTAAGGTTTTATCAGTAAATTCCCTTACTTTATTTCTTATAAAAAAGCTCACCTTCTCAACCAAGAGTAAACTATTGTCATTTATTATTTCTATTTCTTCTGCTTTAGCAGTTATGTAAATATTTAATGTTTTTAAGTACTTTGCATAGTTAAAAGCATTTTTATTTCTAGCAATTTTAGGCATTTCCATTGTAGCTTTAATTTTTACTTTATTTCCATAATTCATCTTTTTATTAGTTTTTATAAGTATATTGCTTCTTATTCTATTTCCGTTTATCAAACAGTCCTTTAGAATATATTCCCAATATTTTTCTTTATTTACCCCTTCGTTATTTATAACACCTACTATATCTTCTGTTTTTTTATCAAAAGTCTTAATTTCGTTAATCCTAAATAAATTAAAGTAATAAGAAAACATCATTCCCAAAAAAGCACATAAAAAAAGCAGAATTTTTATATGTGCCGGTATTTCTAGCAAAATTCTACATTTCCTTGATTTTTTTAACAAATAACAAATTATTTCGCATAAAATAAAAGGGACTGCAATTATCGCAATCCCTGAAATATTTTCAATTAAAACAATACCAATTATAAATGATATTATACAACACAAAAGTGGTCTTTTCACTATCTTATTACCCTTCTAGCTGTTACATAGTGACTTGTATAATAAGAGTCACTTAACTCATCTGTAACTACTCCTCTACTCGAATTTGCAGCATGTATAAACTTTCCGTTTCCTATATAAAGCCCTACATGTGAAATTTTTGAGCTACCAGAACTCGAGTTAATTCCACTAAAGAATACCATATCACCAGGCTGTAAGTTTGATTTTGATACTTCTACTCCTTGTGCTGCCTGGCTTGCAGAAACTCTCTCTAATGTTATTCCTACTTTCCCAAATATATATTTCATCAAACCTGAACAGTCAAATGAATTAGGTCCATTTCCACCCCAAACATATTTTTTCCCAAGCTGTTGTTTAGCAAGCTCTACTACTTTCCTAGATGTAGAGCTGTTTCCGGAACGTGAAGTTGCTGTTACTCTGTCCACACATCGTGCAACAACCCAACCTTCCTGTTCACCAACTAAAACTTTATACCATTCTCCTTCATATCCTGTTATTGTCACCTTACTGCTCGCAGTTAATGTACTTATTATTTCTGATGATGTAGAAGGCCCTTTTCTAAAATTAACTCCATCATTTATAGTACCTTCACCAATTATTTTATTTGCATCTGTAGTAACATACTCTGCATAAATATATCCTTCTGTATCTCCAAATTTTACCTTATACCATAGTCCATCATCAGTTTTTCCATAAGAAACTAAATTATCACCTGCAACTACTTTTCCGACTATCAGTGTCTGAGTCGTAGGACCCTGACGTAAATTAACACTATCTCCGGTTACAGCTAAAATGGTTAAACTTTCGTTCTCCGTAGGCTGAGATGCACTAACAGTATTTTCAGTAAGCAGCAAATTCTCGGCTACCCAACCGGTATAGTTTCCAACTTTCACATTATACCAGCCATTTTCCTTTGAAATAACTTCTACGTTTTTACCTTTTTCTAATAAAGTTATTATTTTTGAATCAGTAGAAGGTTCTTTCCTTAGCCTTACCGCATTCCCATTTATTTTACCTGTCGAAGCGAATGCCGTGCAAATAGGTAATGCAGTTATAACTGTAGATAAAAAAACTATCTTTGATATTTTTCCCTTTAGCATAAAAATCTCCTTAACACATTTTTTTCGAGTGTATTTTATATTTTTTTTCTACACTTGTCAAGTTTGTTATCGGCACTTTGCATCTAATTCATTACTATCAGGCTATTAAATATATGTTTTAAAAGAAACAAATATTTATAAAAAGGCTTCTCATAATGTTTTATTATAGTTT
>CAZVVZ010000077.1:0-6217 GCA_964631135.1 uncultured Eubacteriales bacterium | reverse complement strand
AGGGGAAAAATAGTGAAAACATTAAAACAAGCTAAAATCGGAGAATGTGTTAAAGTTGTAAAATTGTATGGAGAAGGTGCGGTAAAACGTAGAATTATGGATATGGGAATTACTAAGGGGGTTGAGATTTATATCAGAAAAGTAGCACCTCTTGGAGATCCTATTGAAATTACAGTTAGGGGATACGAGCTTTCTATTAGAAAAGCTGATGCTCAGATGATAGAAGTAGAATAAAATACTTTTTGTTCGGTAGTTAATTAAAACTAATTGTTTTTGAAAGGAAGAGATGTTATGAACATAAGAATTGCACTTGCAGGTAATCCTAATAGTGGGAAGACAACTTTATTTAATGCCCTTACCGGCTCTAATCAGTTTGTGGGAAACTGGCCCGGGGTTACTGTTGAGAAAAAAGAAGGAAAGCTAAAGAAACATGAGAACGTTACAGTTACAGATTTACCGGGGATTTATTCATTATCTCCATATACATTGGAAGAAGTTGTGGCAAGAGATTATTTAGTAGACGAGAGACCTGATGTTATTTTAAATATAGTTGATGGTACAAATTTAGAAAGAAACCTTTATTTGACTACTCAGCTTATTGAAGTCGGGATACCTGTTGTTATTGCAATAAATATGATGGACGTTGTAAAGAAAAATGGAGATAAGATAAATATTGAAGAATTGTCTCGTGAATTAAGATGCAACGTTGTCCCTATATCTGCATTAAAGGGAGAGGGAATTATTGAGGCGGCTGAAGTTGCAATTAAGGTTGCAAAAACCCATAATGACACTTTAGGACATGATTTTAGCGGTACAGTAGAGCATGCCATAGCACATATTGAGGAGGCTGTGCTTCATGATATGCCGGAGGAAGAGCAAAGATGGTATGCTATAAAGATTTTTGAACGAGATAAAAAAGTAATTGAAAAGTTAAAAATTAAAAAAAGTGTTTTAGAACATATAGAAGAGGATATAAAGAAGGCAGAAAAAGAGCTTGAAGATGATGCAGAGAGTATCATTATAAATGAGCGATACATTTATATAGCTTCTATAATAAAAGGTTGCTATAAAAAGAAAAATCAGGGAAAGTTATCTGTTTCGGATAAAATAGACAAAGTAGTTACAAATAGATTCTTAGCTCTTCCTATTTTCGCTGTTGTTATGTTCCTGGTATATTTTATTTCTGTAACTACTGTAGGAACTTGGGCTACAGATTGGGCAAACGACGGAGTGTTCGGCGATGGGTGGCATTTGCTTGGAATAGGTGCGAAGGAATATTCTGAAGCAGCGGACGAGTATGCAAGGTCAAGCACACTTGTTGAGGCTTTTGAGGATAAAGCTTTAGATGCAGGCATTGAACCGAGTACAGCAACAGATTTATCTGCAACGGCATATTTGTATGATGAAGAAGGAACAGCAGAAAAAATCTTGGTTGATTATTCTTTATACAAGGAAATGGAAGAAATAGAAGAACCGGCTCCGAAGGATTATGGTGTATGGATCCCCGGAATACCGGTACTTGCTGAAGCCGGATTAGATAAAATAAATTGTGCGGACTGGCTAAAAGGATTGATTTTAGACGGTATTATTGGTGGTGTCGGAGCAGTACTTGGATTTGTACCTCAGATGTTGGTACTGTTTTTATTCCTTGCATTTTTAGAGGGATCGGGATATATGGCTCGTATTGCATTTGTAATGGATAGGATTTTCAGAAAGTTTGGACTTTCCGGGAAGTCATTTATACCGATGCTGATAGGGACAGGATGCGGAGTACCGGGAATTATGGCATCACGTACTATTGAAAATGACAGAGACAGAAAGATGACTGTTATGACTACAACTTTTATACCTTGCAGTGCAAAGTTGCCGATAATAGCACTAATTTCAGGTGCACTGTTCAACGGGGCATGGTGGGTTGCTCCTAGTGCATATTTTGTCGGAATTTTAGCAATTATTATTTCGGGAATTATTCTTAAAAAGACAAAATTATTTGCCGGGGATGTAGCACCGTTTGTTATGGAATTACCTGCTTACCATTTGCCGACTTTGGGAAATTTACTTCGTTCTATGTGGGAACGTGCATGGTCATTTATTAAAAAGGCAGGAACAATAATTTTACTTTCTGCAATAGTATTGTGGTTTTTACAAGGATTTGGAGTAGAAAATGGCAAATTCGGAATGGTTGAAAATTTAGACAATTCAGTTTTAGCAGCAATCGGCAACTTAATTGCGGTAGTATTTGCACCTCTTGGCTGGGGAACATGGCAAGGAGCAGTTGCAACAATAACAGGACTTATTGCAAAAGAAAATGTAGTAAGCACATTTGGAATTTTATTTGGCGGACTTGACGAAGTGGCAGAAAACGGCTGGCAGATATGGAATAGCATGAAACAGGTATTTACTCCGCTTTCAGCATATTCGTTCTTAATATTTAATTTGCTGTGTGCACCGTGTTTTGCAGCAATTGGAGCAATAAAAAGAGAAATGAACAATGGTAAATGGACATGGTTTGCAATAGGCTATCAATGCACATTTGCATATGCTGTTTCATTTATAGTCTACCAACTTGGTATGCTTTTCATGGGACAAGGTAATACAATAGGGAGCACTATAGCAGCTATAGTCGCTGCAATTATGTTATACATGCTATTTAAGCCGTCAAAAACAAAGGAGGGATAGTATGGGCGAGTTCTTTTATGAAAATGGTGGAACTATTTTAGTAAGCATTGCTTTATTGTTGGTAGTTATATTTAATGTAAAAAAATTATGTAAGGAGAAAAATACTTGTGGCTGTATGTGCAAAGATTGCCCGTCAAGCAGCGCATGTCACAAAGATTCTAAATAATGCTTGATTACTAACAGAAAGCTACTATTCAGAGTGTTATGTGAAAATAATATATATGTTTTATCGAAACTCAGGATTTGCGACGAAAGACTTCTAAAAAAATTAGGAGAAGTCTTTCTGCAAATATTCGTTCCTTTAAAACATATATATTATTTTCACATAGTAACAAACTAAAAATAAATTAAGAGAGAATACTTGAGTAGACCAAAATTTTTATATATAATTTTGATGGTTGAAAGAGTATTCTTTTTTGTTAAAAAATTGTTTTTTCAGGAGGGAGCATAATGGATAAACTTTCTGTTTTATGTATAACACAACTTATAGAGAGGTTTGATTCTAATAATCCTACAGAATTGTTTGACTTGGTTCAAGAGGTGTCGGGATGGCTTACGAGCAGTGTTTATAGTATTGCTGAGTTAGAGAGTTTTAATGATGCCCAAAAAGAATTGCTTAGTACCGCACAGTACATAGTAGCAGGAAAAACTCTTACAAGGCGAAGTTGCAATAGATTAGTTACTTCACTGAAGAATATGCAAAAAGAAATGCTTTCAAAAATTCCGATTGTTCTTTTTGTTACTCCTACCATAAAATTAAGATTTAACGATAATATTAAAAAGATTGAAATAAGGAATCAGGAAGAGTGCATTGATACTGCTTATGATATGCAAGACGAATTAAAGTATTTATTATATATGAATAATGAAGAAATAAGTGAGGAACTAGAAAATGCGGTTGATATAGTGCTTACTTTTGAGGAACTTATGGAGGGGGCAAACTGCTGCTTCCCTATAGATGCTTTTACTTATGATAGGTTGTATTTGACTGCAAAATTAAATAAAATTGAAAGAGAAAAAAGTAGGATTTTGCTTACCGGCTCTTCTTATACTATGGTGGGTTTACTAGAGAATAAGATGCCATATTCGGCAACTAATGTCGCTGTCAATGCACAGGATTTGTATTATACATTACTTTCGGTAAAAGAGGCTATGAATCGTTCGGATAAATTAGATATCATAGTTATGTCGTTTGCTTACTATTTTTTCTTTAGCAATATGAATGAAAATCCATCGGACTATATGCTATCTGTTCTTAGCAAAGTTAATTATCCGGTTTATAATAAACTTCATGGATACAATGGAGAGTTACTGCCGATTTATTTAAAAGCGACGGATATACCTATTTATGAGGCACTTGTTGATCTTTCTTTAGTTAGAGATATTTATCATGATGCATTAAAAAGAGATTTAGAAGGAATGGCATATTTTAATAGAATAAATGCGAGACCTGCTGGTGGGATGCTTGGTTATAAATTTTTGGAAAAAAACGATGAGCAAAATTTTTCTGCCGGTAAAATTCGTGCAAATGCGCATAATCGTAATTTTGACCTAGACAGAGGCTTATATAATCAGAAACTGTTGGATAAGTTTTTGGATAATATGGAGGAGCTTAATAAAAAAGTAATTCTATTTATTCCACCGGTAACAAAATTTTATAGAGCAGGTGTTTCTAATGACATGATAAATGCATATAATCAGCTTGTTATGCCTGTCGTTAAATCGCATAGTTGCTGTGAACTGATTGATTTATATGAATCTGATAAGTTTTTTGAAACGGATTTTCAGGACTATGACCATTTAAACATTGACGGTGCCAATAAACTATCTGAAATTATTTCATCATATATTACAGATAGCGGTAAATGAAAGTGCAATAATTTTTATATTGAGTGTTGGAGGAAAATATATGCTGATTGAAGAGAAACTAGATTTTATTGAAAGGGTACTACATGCTCCTAAATATTCTTTAGAAGAAGATACGTTATTAAATAATGTGGAAGGTTGGGAATCATTAAATATTGTTAACTTACAGATGGAACTTGCTGTACATAATATAAATGTGGAATTTGATGAGCTAATGAAATGTTCTACAGTTGGGGAATTGTGCTTGATGATTGATTAGGTACTTCTATATATGTATTCGGTACTCCGCCGACTATTATTGTTTCTGCAATAGGTATTTCCATATGTATTTCTTGAGTGCTTGAAGATAATTTGGATAGGACTTTTAAACTGCAACTTATTTTTATGAAAATTTTATGCTGAGTTTGGTTTATCCCTGTAGAAGTAAATTCCGTACTGTATTCGGTATGAACGGTACTAAGCGGAATGATTTTTATAGGAATACTAGGACCGAATGCGGGGAATAGACTACTTGAAATGAAGCTTCCTAAAGGAACGTATATATGTGTGCTAGATAAATTGGAAAGTTGATTGATAATTTCTTCTGCAATGGAGGTGTTTAATGTATTCATTGTAACGACATTGGCATTTACGGCTATAATATTTCCGGAGGGGTCATATTTATAGTCTATTATATTTTCTGCTCCTATTTCAGTTATTTTAGTGGCTACAATATTGTTGATTAGGTTAAAGCATACAGCATATACTTTATCTTCACTAAGACTTATAAATGATGAAGAGACTTGAGAATATAGGTAAAAAAATATAGAAAATATAATTAGTGGGACAACTATGCAACCCAGTATTCTTCTACGTTTTCTACGATAGTATAATGTCATGATAACCCTCTTTTCAAAAAAAAATATAAAAAAATTAAAATTTTATATTGACATTTTATTCGTTTTCTTATATATTATTACTTGTCAGTTCGACATGGGCGTATAGCTCAGCTGGTAGAGCATCTGCCTTACAAGCAGGCGGTCATAGGTTCGAGTCCTATTGCGCCCACCATGTAATTTTAGAAGTCATTATTGACTTCTAAAATTTTGAATTGGCCCGGTAGCTCAGTTGGTTAGAGCGCCAGCCTGTCACGCTGGAGGTCGTGGGTTCGAGCCCCATCCGGGTCGCCAAAGATAGTTAACCCGAAAGAGTTAACTATTTTAGTATTTTGCCTTGGTAGCTCATAAGTGACGCCCTGTGAGACGAAGTCGAACAGATGGCGGAAGTTATACCGAAAAGCGAAGCGTTCGGTAGTCGGTGCTTGTTGGTGATTATGGCTAAACTGAAATTTGATAACTAAATATGCCTTGGTAGCTCAGTCGGTAGAGCAGGGGACTGAAAATCCCCGTGTCGGTGGTTCGATTCCGCCCCAAGGCACCATATGCGGGAGTGGCTCAGTGGTAGAGCACTGCCTTGCCAAGGCAGCTGTCGCGGGTTCGAGTCCCGTCTTCCGCTCCATCAAAAAACTTGTAATCCTCTGAAATAGGAAGTTACAAGCTTTATTTTTTTGATTTGGTGTAATTTTGGTATAATTCTATAATTCATCGAATGTCTTTCCTGCTTTTTGGTCTAAATCTTTCGAGACGTGTGTATAAGTATCCATGGTTTGCCTAATTGTTGAATGGCCGAGCCT
>CAZVVZ010000076.1:0-6298 GCA_964631135.1 uncultured Eubacteriales bacterium | reverse complement strand
TTTAGAGTTCTCTTACGGGGGACGTACAAGCTACTCACTGCGTTCGTAGTGTTACGTCTCCCTACCAGCTAGCTTTTTTAACTCCCGGGATTTCTCCCTTATGAGCTAATACTCTAAAGCATACACGGCAAATTCCGAACTTTCTAATATATGCATGCGGTCTTCCGCAAATTTTACATCTATTATATTCTCTTGTTGAGAATTTTTGTGTTCTTTTTTGCTTAGCAATCATTGATTTTTTTGCCATAGCCATTTTCCTCCTGTTCTAACAATTTTTTAAATTAATTAGCAAATGGCATACCGAACAATGTAAGTAGTTCCTTTGCTTCAGCATCTGTATTAGCTGTTGTAACAAAGATGATATCCATTCCTCTGATTTTGTCTACTTTATCATATTCGATTTCAGGGAAAATTAACTGTTCTTTGATTCCGATTGAATAATTTCCTCTTCCATCAAATGAATTAGGATTGATTCCTCTAAAGTCTCTTACACGAGGTAATGCAACACTTATAAACTTATCTAAGAATGTATACATTTTTTCTCCTCTTAAAGTAACTTTACATCCAATATTCATTCCTTGTCTAATCTTAAATGTAGCAATAGCTTTTTTTGCCTTTGTAACTACTGCTTTTTGTCCTGTTATTGTTTCCATATCCTTTATAGCACTCTCTAGGGCTTTAGCATTTTCTCTTACTTCACCAACACCCATGTTAATAACTATTTTTTCAAGTTTAGGAATCTGCATTACAGAACTATAATTAAACTTTGATTTCATAGCTGATTTAATTTCGCTATTATATTTTTCTTGTAATCTTTCCATCTAGATTCCCTCCTTTACTTTGCGTCTAACGATGCATTACATTTTTTGCATGTTCTAACTTTTTTCCCATCTTTTGATGTTGTATGTGCAACTCTTGTAACAGAATTACATTTTTTACATACTACCATAACTTTTGAAGCATCTACAGGAGCAGCCTGTTTTACTATTCCCCCTGTTTCTCCAGCACGCTTTGGCTTTGTATGTTTTGTTTGTATATTGATCCCTTCTACTAAAACTCTGTTTTCAGAAGGCATAGCTTGAAGTACTTTTCCCTTCTTGCCCTTATCTTCGCCAGATATGATTTGAACTGTATCACCTTTTTTAACGTTCACTGTTTTCACCCCTTTATTATATATCCATCAACAACCTTCATTTTTTAGTCTTATTTTTAACTTACTAAGTACTTAATTTATAATACTTCAGGTGCTAATGATATAATTTTCATAAAATCTTTTTCTCTTAGTTCACGAGCAACAGGTCCAAATATACGTGTTCCTCTTGGTGTTTTGTCGTCTCTTATGATAACAGCTGCATTTTCATCAAACTTTATTGATGTACCGTCATTTCTCTTGATTCCCTTTGTAGAACGAACTACAACAGCTTTTGCAACTTCGCCTTTTTTAACAACTCCACCAGGTGTTGCAGTTTTAACAGAAACAACTATTATATCACCAATGTTGGCATATTTTCTACGAGTTCCGCCAAGAACTTTTACACACATAACTTCCTTAGCTCCTGTGTTGTCAGCAACTTTTAGTCTTGTTTGTACTTGTATCATCTTTTTCACTCCTTTTAGTCCGAGTTTATATATTTTTCGTTAAGCAGAAAAGTTATTTAGCTTTTTCAACTATTTCTACTAATCTCCATCTCTTATCTTTGCTAAGCGGTCTTGTTTCTGCTACTTTTACAGTATCACCAATTCCACAAGCATTTTCTTCGTCATGAGCTTTTAATCTATAAGTAGATTTCATAACTTTGTTATATAAAGGATGTTTTTTATTTTCAGAAATAGTAACAACGATTGTTTTATCCATTTTGTTGCTTACTACTTTTCCAATTCTTGTTTTTCTTCTTCCTCTTGTTTCTTCCATTATAAATCCTCCTCTCTTAAGAATTATTTACGCTAAATTTAAGCATTTTGCTCTTTTAATTCTCTTTCTCTAAGAATTGTTTTTACTCTAGCGATATCTTTTCTTACTGATTTTATTTGTAATGGATTATCCAATTGATTTGTTGCACTTTGGAATCTTAATTTGAAAAGTTCAGATTTCAAATTAGCTAATTCATTATTAAGTTCAACATCTGACATTTCTCTAACTTTATTCGGCTTCATTCTCTTCACCACCTATAGTTTTTTCACGAGCTACGAATTTTGTAGCAATAGGAAGTTTATGACTAGCTAGTCTCATAGCTTCTCTTGCTAATTCTTCGCTAACTCCGGCAATTTCAAATAATACTCTTCCTGGTTTTACAACCGCTACCCAGTATTCTGGTGAACCTTTACCACTACCCATACGAGTTTCAGCAGGTTTCTTGGAAACTGACTTATCAGGGAAAATCTTTATCCAAACTTGACCACCACGTTTAATATAACGTGTCATAGCAATTCTGGCAGCTTCTATTTGATTAGCTGTAATCCAAGCCGGCTCCATTGCTTGTAAACCATATTCTCCGTCGCTAACAACGTTTCCACGTGTTGCAACACCTTTCATTCTACCTCTTTGCATTTTTCTGTATTTTACTCTTTTAGGCATCAACATAATTATTCGCCCCCCTCAGCTTTTTTAGCATTCTTTTTGTTTTTATTTGTAGGAAGCACTTGACCTTTATAAATCCAAACTTTAACACCGATTTTTCCGTATGTTGTATCAGCTTCGTAAAAACCGTAATCGATATCTGCTCTTAAAGTTTGAAGAGGAATAGTTCCTTCATGATAATGTTCTGTTCTAGCGATTTCAGCACCGCCTAAACGTCCTGATGCTGAAGTTTTAATTCCCTTTGCTCCCGATTGCATAGCTCTCTTCATTTCTTGTTTCATAGCACGTCTAAAAGTTACTCTGTTTTCGATTTGTCCTGCAATTTTTTCTGCTACTAATTGTGCATCAACTTCAGGATTTTTTACTTCGATGATGTCAATAGCAACTTCTTTCCCAGTCATCTTCTGAAGTTCTCCACGTAAGATTTCAACTAGATTTCCGCCTTTACCGATAACGATACCAGGCTTAGCTGTATTAACCTTTACCTTTATCTTTCCAGCTGTTCTTTCGATTTCAATCTTAGAAACACCTGAAACAAATAATTTTTTCTTTACATATTTACGAATTTTGTTATCTTCAACAAGGTTATCTCCAAATGTTTTCTTATCTGCATACCACTTGGAATCCCAAGATTTGATGATACCCACTCTAATGCCATGTGGATGTGTTTTTTGTCCCATGTGATTACCCTCCTTATTTAGCCTCTTTTAACACTACGGTAACATGGCTTGTTCTTTTGCGAATTCTTGCGCCTCTACCTTGTGCTTTAGGCATTAATCTCTTCATTGTAGGTCCTTGGTTTGCATAAACTTCAGATACTACTAAATTATCTACTGATAAATTATTGTTGTTTTCAGCATTACTCATAGCTGATTTTAATAATTTTGCTAAAATAGAAGAACCAGCTTTTGGAGTAAACTTTAATATGTTCATGGCTTCTACTGCATTTTTTCCTTTAATTAAATCTGCAACTATTTTAATTTTTCTTGAAGATATTCTTGCATACTTTAATGTAGCTCTTCCTTCATCTTTACCAACACCAATTGATTTCTTTTCCTTCTTTGTAAGTCTAGGAGGTCTATTACTTTTTGTGTGTGGTGCATTTGTTGCAGCCCAGATTTCTTCTATCTCTTCCTTAGTCTTTGTACTCACTTTTATTTCCTCCTCTCAACTATTTCTTAGCACTAGCGGCTTTAGCAGCACGGTCTGTGTGCCCTTTAAATGTTCTTGTTGGTGCAAATTCTCCTAATTTATGTCCTACCATTTCTTCTGTTATATATACAGGCACATGTTTTCTTCCGTCATGTACTGCAATTGTATGTCCAACCATGTTAGGGAAAATTGTTGAAGATCTTGACCATGTTTTTATTACGGTCTTTTCGTTTTTCTTATTCATTTCTTGAATTTTCTTCATTAAACTTTCAGCAACGAAAGGTCCTTTTTTCATTGATCTACTCAATATTATTCACTCCTCTTCGTTTATTTCTATTGCCTTAGCAATAGCATTTTAACTTACTTTCTTCTCCTTACAATATATTTGTTTGAAGGATTCTTCTTATTTCTTGTCTTATATCCAAGAGCAGGTTTACCCCAAGGAGTAACAGGTCCCGGACGTCCAACTGGTGACTTACCTTCACCACCACCATGTGGGTGATCGTTAGGGTTCATAACAGAACCACGAACTGTAGGTTTTACACCTAAATGTCTTGTTTTACCAGCCTTACCTAAGTGAACATTTTCATAATCTGTATTTCCTACTTCACCAACAGTAGCTTTACATTTTACTCTTATCAATCTCATTTCACCGGAAGGTAATCTTAAATGTGCATATTCTCCTTCTTTTGCTAGGATTTGAGCAGCATTTCCGGCCGATCTTACTAACTGTCCACCTTTTCCAGGCTTCATTTCTACGTTGTGTACCATAGTACCAACAGGAATGTTTTCGATAGGAAGTGCATTACCCGGCTTAATATCAGCATCAGCACCTGAGCGAACAACATCACCGTCTTTTAATCCGATAGGAGCTAAGATGTATCTTCTTTCCTTATCTTCATATTCAAGTAATGCTATGTTTGCACTTCTGTTTGGATCGTATTCGATACCAATTACTGTAGCATTCATTCCATCTTTGTTTCTCTTAAAATCAATTATTCTGTATTTTGTTTTGTTTCCTCCACCAATGTGTCTAACTGTTATTCTTCCGTAGGAGTTTCTTCCGCCCTTTTTATTAAGTGGAGCTAAAAGTGACTTTTCCGGAGTTTTCTTTGTGATTTCTTCAAATGTTGAAACAGTCATTCCACGTCTTGAAGGAGTTGTAGGATTATATCTTTTAATACCCATTGTATTTTTTCACTCCATTTCTATTTGTTTTGCAGAGCACTTGGCTCTATACATACTATTCCTTCGATTTCTGCAACCGTAATCGCTCAATTCGAAAATCTAAGGAAATAATTAACACGAACTTCATTCGTATTATTCTAATCAAACGTTAAATTTCGCCATCGGCTCACATTCATTAAACGTTCGCATTAAAGTCAGCAATTTCAGTATTATATTTTTTATTTGCTGTAACTTCCTTACCGCCTTTTTCTAAATAAGTTTCATTGCTTGGATTTCTGTCAATTTTAACAATTGCTTTCTTCCAATCAGGAGTTTTTCCTGAATGAACACCCATTCTCTTTTCCTTACCAGGCATAGATACTGTATTAACAGCAACTACTTTTACGTTGAATATTTCTTCAACTGCTTTTTTAATTTCCGTCTTAGAAGCATTTTTTGCTACTCTAAACGTATATTTTCCTTCATTGATGTCAAGATTACTTTTTTCAGTAATAACAGGAGCAATAATAATATCATGTGCTGTCATTATGCATACACCTCCTCAATCTTGTGAGCTGCATCTTCTGTTACGATAAATTTGTTGTATTTTACAATATCATATACGTTAATTGTGTTAACATATGCTGTTTTTACATTCGGAATATTTTTAGCGGATCTTACTACGTTTTCATTCTTGTCGCCAAGTACTATTAAAGCATTTGTGTCAAGATTTAAGTTCTTTAAAAGTTCCACCATATTCTTTGTTTTAATTTCAGAGAAATCAATTGCATCCAATACAATGATATTATTCTCAGCAACCTTTGAACTAAGAGCAGATTTTAATGCTACTCTCTTTACTTTCTTATTTAATTTAATTGTGTATGTTCTTGGTTTTGGTCCAAGTGCTATACCACCTTTAATCCATTGTGGAGCACGAATACTTCCTTGACGAGCACGGCCTGTACCCTTCTGTCTCCATGGTTTTACACCACCGCCACGTACTTCTGCTCTTGTTTTTGTAGACTGTGTACCTTGTCTTTGGTTTGCAAGATAGCTTTCTACTGCTAAATACATAGCATCAGTATTTATTTCTGTGTTAAAAACTTCATCTTTTAATTCGATGTCGCCAATAACTTTTCCGCTTACATTATATAAATCAACTTTAGGCATTTTTTATCCTCCTTCCTTACTTGCTCTTAATAGAATCTCTTAAGCAAAGTAAGCTTCCTTTTACTCCGGGAACACTACCTTTTATAAATAATAGATTCTTTTCGGCATCAACTTTAACTACATCTAAGTTAAGAATTGTTACATTATTAACACCCATATGTCCAGGTAATTTCTTTCCTTTAAATACACGACCAGGATCTGAGTGAGCACCCATAGAACCAGGACGTCTGT
>CAZVVZ010000075.1:0-6364 GCA_964631135.1 uncultured Eubacteriales bacterium | reverse complement strand
CGGTGTAACAGAAGGAGAAAAATATGATTTTTAAGGATATGGCTTCTGTAAATGAAGCATTAGCCAAAAATGAAATAATTGAATTTTCGGAAAAAACTTTGATTTTAGCTTCGGGTTCGGCATCACGTTTTAAGATAATGGGAAATGCTAACTTGAAATTTGTTGTAATTCCAAGCCGTATAAATGAAGAAAAATTAAAAGGTGAGTTCGGAAAAATAAAAACTGAATCTGATGCAGAAGAATATGTGAAAATGCTATCTTATGCAAAAGCAGAATGGTTAAAGTCCAGGGTAAAAAATGCTGTTATTTTAGCTGCAGACACAGTCGCATTTTATAAAAACGAAATTTTAGAGAAACCTAAAAATGAAAAAGATGCAAGACGAATTTTTTCGACTCTTTCAAACAGCACTCATATTGCGATTACCGGAGTTTGTATAATAGATGGAGAAAAGATAAATAACTTTGCAAAAATTTCACCTGTGAAAATGCTGGACATACCAGATAGTTTGCAGGATATTTTGGTAAAGGATAAGCTTACATATACGTATGCAGGCGGATACTGTGTAGATGGTAATTTAGGAGACAAAGTTGTACTGGATAAAGCGGATTTTAATAATGTTATGGGATTACCGATAGAAGATATAATGAAAATTTTTGAGGAGGAAGGTTATGATTTTTCCAAATAGCTTAAAAGAAGGCGATTTTATAGGAATTACAGCTGTTTCTGATGGGTGCAGAAGCGAAGAAGATATTTTAAGATTAGAAAATGCAATTAAGAAACTAAAAGATGTCGGTTTCAATTCTAAGGAAACTAAAAACGTAAGAAATTCAGAGAAGTTTGCCAGTTCTGAAGCTAAAGAAAGAGCTAATGAATTTATGCAACTTTTAGACGATAAAGATGTTAAGGCCATAATTGCAGTAAGTGGTGGAGAAATATTGATGGAAATGCTGCCTTTTTTGGACTTTGAAAAAATAAAAAGGTGTCAGCCTAAATGGATTCAAGGATATTCGGATCCCAGCTTACTTAATTATGTTATAACTACTAATACCAATATTGCGACCATAAACGGAGCAAATTTTAAAAGCTTTGGTATGGAGCCGTGGCATGAAGCTATTTTAAAAAATGTAGAACTTTTTAAAAATTCAACTGCTCTTACTCAAAACAGTTTTGAACTGTTTGAAGGAAAAAGAGAAGAATCAAAGACTCCATATGACAGTTATTTATTAAATGAGAAAGTAGAGTATAAGTCTTTATACAACAAAGAAAAGGTTATAAAGGGACGAGTTATTGGAGGCTGTATAGACGTATTAAGTTTAATTTTAGGTACACCTTTTGATAATACTTTAAATTTTTGCAAACAGTTTGATGAAGGAATGTTATGGTATTTTGATAATTGTGAATTAAATACATTTAGTTTTTATAGGACAATATGGCAGATGAAGCAGGCACATTGGTTTGATAATTCTTGCGGATTTTTAATTGGAAGGACAGCCGTTGAAAAAGAGTTGCCTGACTTTTCTTATGAAGACATGCTCCATAAAGCTTTTGACGATATTGATGTACCTGTTTTTTATGATGTTGATATTGGGCATATACCTCCTCAGTGGAGTATGATTAACGGCAGTTTTGGTGAATTTAGTTTTAAAGACGGAAGCGCAAAATTAGTACAGAAAATGATTTGATGTGGAGGAAATAAGGATGACATACTTAATTGCTTTTTTAGTACCTGCAATAATATGGTTTTTTAGCACAGCATTTTCTAAGATTTTTCCTTTTGGAAATAACATTATTTTTACAAGTGATATGGCATATCAGTATGCCGGGTATTTTGAATATATTCAAAAAATATTGACTGAGGGAGTAAGCGCATTTTTCTCATTCTATAAAGGAATGGGAGAAGAATGTTTAGGGATGATTTCGTATTATATGATGAGCCCTTTTAATTTAATAGTAGCTTTGTTTCCGGAAAATAATATTACAGAGGCTGTATTACTAATAAATTTATTAAAAATTGGTGCTTGCGGATTAACTTTTTCCATTTTTATAAAAAACAAATTCAAATCTTATAAAAATAATTCATTTGCGGTAGTTGGATTTTCTACATGCTATGCACTGATGGCATATAATATTGCATATCAGTTTAATATTATGTGGCTAGACGGAGTGGTATGGTTACCGATTATTATTTTGGGAATTGACAGATTGATTAGTGAAAATAAGTCTGCATTGTTTTATATCAGCTTGACTGTTGCACTTATTTCAAACTGGTATATTGGATTTATGCTGTGTGTTTTTTCGCTGCTATATGTTATATACAGCTTAATTTTACATAATAATGCAAGCCTTAAAAAAACAATTTTAAAAAAATTCATATTATTTGGAATATTGTCGGCAGGAACAGCTTTAATAGTAATTTTTCCGGCAGCACTTACGTGCCTTTCGGAAACCGACAGAGGAGAAATGTTAAATAAAAGTAGTATAAATTATGTACTTATAGATATTTTGTCTAAATTTGTTATTGGAGGGTTTAACTTTCAGCAAATTACAGATAAAAGTATATATGAGGAATATTTAAATTTACCGAATTTATTTGCCGGCACATCTATATTGCTTCTGTTCGTTTTATACTTTTTCAATAATTCCATTGATAAGAGACAAAAGAAGATTGACGGGATATTTTGCATAGTTTTAATTTCTATGACCTTATTTGGTATGCTTAATAGAGTATGGCATGCTTTTACATGTAACGTGTGGTTTCCGTATAGATATTCATTTTGCTTGACATTTTTTATGATATATGTTGCATATAAATCTTTTTTAGAAATAGATAGTATGGAACAAAAAAAGATATGGAAGATATTTTTTGTGATGACTGCGGCATATTTTATAATTGAAAAGTTAAATTATACATATATAATGACTGAACTTATATATACGACAGTACTCATGCTATTTGCTTTTTGCATAGCATTCAAATTGATTAAAGCGAAGGAAAAAAGTGCATATTTGGCATTTATGATAATGATACTTTTAGAATGTTTTATGAATACTATAGTTTACATGCAAAACTTTGAATATAAGGACAGAAATAAGTTTTATGCAGATAGGGACAAAGTCGCTTGTAATTTGGAAAAAATCTCGGGAAAAGATAAATCCTATAGGATAGAGAATGGGTTAATAGAAGATTATAATGCTTCATTAAGCTTGGAATATCCGGGAATTACAAGTTCCAGCACTATGGGAAAAGAAAGCAGCCGCGGATTAGCAGAGGCTTTAGGCTATACAAGGGTGGTATTCAATAGTATTGAATATTCAAAGACTACCAGATTTGCAGATAATTTCTTAGGAATAAAATATTACATTACGGATGAAATAGAAACGAATGAAGATGCTTTAAGTATCGGTTTTTCCGTTAATGACTCTATTACTGAAATTAAAGACTTCTTAACAAGATGGGGAGAGCACAGTAATTCGTTTGAGAAGCAGAATGAACTGATAAAAAAGGCCACAGGCATAGAGGATACGTTATATAAGCCTATGAAAATATTTGATATAAGTACAGAAAATTTAGAAGAAACAGAAGGAAATAACTATAAGAAGGTATATTCAGGCATGAAATCGCTTTATTCTTTTAAATTTACCGCAGAAAATGAAAATGAGATATATTTAAAAATAAATGGCGGAACATTAAGCAGATCAAAACTGTATGTGAATGGCAAAGAACTATGTGAATATATGGTAGCTGATAATTATTCTGCTATTAGCCTTGGAAAATTTAGGAAAAACGAAACGGTAGAAATAGATTTAGAAGTCATATCTCCGAACAATATTGAAATTTATGATGTGATGCTATATTATGAGGACATTGATGTTTATAAGGAAGTTATGGAGGAGCTAAAAAAGGACATGCTCAATATAGAGAACATGACGAGTTCCAGCTTAGAAGGGAAAATAAACATTAGTAAGGAAAATCAGCTACTGCTATTTAGCATTCCGTATGACAAATATTTAACTGTATATATAGATGGCGCTCCGGCAGACAGCATTTGTGTTTTAGATTCTTTAATTGCTGTACCTGTTAGTTTAGGAGAGCATAGTGTGAAAGTTTTATATGAGCCGAATTATTTAGTTGCTGTTACGGCAATTTCAAGTGCATTTTTAATTTTAGCAGGAATAATTATTATTTTAGAAAATAAAAAAGGGAAAAATAAGAAGCAATAAAAGTTGGAGGATAAAAATGAAAGAGTATCGTTTTGAAGAAATAGCTTCAACTCAAGATTATGCAAAAGAATTATATTTAAGGCAAGAGCATGATTTTGTCGTTTTTGCAGATAAGCAGTATTTAGGCAGAGGAAGAAACGGCCATTCATGGCAATCTCCCGGAGGGGGACTATGGTTTTCGTTTGATATTGATTTTTTTAATGCCGGCAGTTTATTTACTATGGCAGTAGGTGTTGCAATAAAAGAAGTTTTAGAAGAATTTTATGATTGCAATATAAAGTTGAAATGGCCTAATGATTTGTTTCTTGATGATAAAAAAGTTGGAGGAATAATTTGCGAAAAACTTGCTGATAAAGTCATTGTCGGAATAGGTATAAACACTAATGCGGACAAGATTGATGAGAATAAAGCAACTACGTTTTTTTGCAAAACAGGTAAGACAGTTGACAATTATATGCTAATGAAACGTATAATTGATAGGTGTAAGGAAGTTTTAAAGTCAGAGCTTGACGGAGTAGTAGAAAGATTTAGAGAAAGTATGATGTATCGAGGAGAGAGATGCTTTGTATCAGTATTAAAAAAAGACGTAAAAGTGATTGATGTGGCTGATGACGGAGGATTAGTAGTAGAAACGAACGAGGGGATAAAGGAAGTTTCGGCAGGGGAGATAAGTGTATGTATATAAAACCATTAAAAATAGGGAATACAGAAATTAAAAACAACATTTTTTTGGCTCCGATGGCAGGTGTTACAGATATAGCATTTAGAAGCATTTGCAAAAGCTTTGGAGTTGGGATGCTATATACTGAGATGGCAAGTTCTAAAGCCGTTCATTACGGCAGTGAAAAGACTGAGAACATTTATGAAATATTAGAAGAAGAAAGGCCTATTGGGATTCAGATTTTCGGCCACGAGCCGGATATTATGGCAGAAACAGCCGCCAGATTATCTGAAGTTGCCGATATTATAGATATAAATATGGGCTGCCCTGCACCTAAAATTGTAAAAAACGGTGAGGGATCGGCACTTATGAAAGATTTAAAACTTGCTGAAAACATTATATGCAGTGTCGTTAAAGCTTCTAAAGTGCCTGTTACGGTTAAATTCAGAAAGGGTTGGGACGATTCCAGCATAAATGCTGTTGAATTGGCAAAAATTTCAGAAGCTTCAGGGGCTAAATTAGTAACAGTTCACGGCAGGACAAGAGAGCAGATGTATTCGGGAGTTGCTGATTTGGATATAATAAAAAGTGTAAAATCGGCTGTAAAGATTCCTGTTGTAGGGAATGGCGATATATTTGATGCTATAAGTGCGAAAAGGATGTTTGAAGAAACAGGGTGCGACGGGATAATGATTGCGAGAGGTGCACAGGGGAATCCATGGATTTTTAATGAGATAATTTCATACTTAAAAGAAGGGAAAATTCCGAATAAACCTACCGTTGACGAAAAAATAAACTTAATATTAAATCACTTAGATTTGGCAGTGAAATATAAAGGTGAATATGTTGCCGTAAGAGAAATGAGGAAGCACATTTCATGGTATTTAAAAGGTATTCCCGGTTCATCAAGGATTAAGGAGGCCATCAATCAAGCACAAAATTTGGAAAATGTTAAGGAAATATTGAATAAAACTATGCCTATAGGGAACAATTAGATATGGTAAGCTAAATAAATTGATGATTTTTTTAGTTTTTTTGCTAAAAACTATAAAGTTTTTTGCAAAATGCCGATAATAGTGAAGTAAGTAGTATTTAAAATTTTAAGGGGGTATTTTTAATGAATAAAGCGGAATTGATCGCAGCAATGGCAGAAAAATCAGAAATGACAAAAAAGGATTCAGAATGTGCATTAAATGCATTTATTGCTACAGTTACTGAATCATTAAAAAAAGGTGAAAAGGTTGGATTAGTTGGATTCGGTACTTTTGAAGTTAAGAAAAGAGCTGCAAGAGAAGGAGTTAATCCACAAACTAAAAAAGCTATTAAAATTCCTGCAAAGAAAGCACCTGTTTTCAAAGCTGGTAAAGGCTTAAAGGAAACTGTTAATAATAAGTAGTTTGTAAAAAAGGTGGACGATGTGAGGCTTCTGAAAAAGTCTTCGAAATAAAAAAATAGCACAGATGCCATATAGTTTAAAAGAT
>CAZVVZ010000074.1:0-6412 GCA_964631135.1 uncultured Eubacteriales bacterium | reverse complement strand
ATACGGGAAGTCTTTCTGCAAATATTCGTTCCTTTTAAAACATATATCTTATTTTATGTACTCTGACTAGCGACATATACTCTGACCAGTAACCAAAAAACACCAATAGTTTTTTGTTGAATGTTGTAAAAACATATGATAGAATAATTTTTGGTGAAACAGATTTTTGTTTTAAGTATTAAAAATAAGGAGGGCAAAAAAATGGCTGAACAGAAGTGTTGTTGCTGTGAGTTAGATGCAGAAAAAGTGAAAAAGTTAGAAACAATTATAGCTGAGCATAAAGATATGGATGGAGCTTTAATTCCTGTTCTTCATGAAGCTCAGGAGCTTTTTGGCTATTTGCCGGAGAAAGTTCAACAAATGATAGCAGATGGGTTAGGGGTTAGTTTAGCGGAAGTTTATGGAGTTGCTACCTTTTATTCAAGGTTTACGTTGACACCAAAAGGAAAGTATAATATCCAAATTTGCTTAGGTACAGCATGTTATGTAAAGGGAGCAGACAAGGTTTTAGAGAAACTTGAAAGAGTTTTGGGAATAAAAGCAGGAGAAACAACACCTGATGGGAAGTTTTCGATTCAGGATACAAGATGTGTTGGCGCATGTGGCTTAGCACCTGTTATGGTAATAAATGAAGAAGTATATGGAAAGATGACACCGGATAAAGTAGAGGAAATTTTAAGTAAATATGAATAAAGTTAATAGTTAAAACCAGAAAGGAGAAAAAAGATGAAATCAATTAGTGAATTAGATCAAATTCGCAAAGATACTTTTAATGAAATAAAAATGCGAATTGGCGAAAATATTGATACAAACAGAAAAAATATATTGGTTTGTGGCGGAACAGGCTGTACTTCTTCCAAATCTCCCAAGATTATAGAAGAATTAGAAAAAGAAATAAAAGAAAGACATCTTGAAAATGAAGTTAGTGTGATAAAAACAGGCTGTTTTGGTCTTTGTGCAAAAGGCCCTATTATGATTATTTATCCCGGAGAAACATTTTATACTATGGTTAAGCCGGAAGATGTGCCTGAAATTATTGAACAGCATATAGTTAATGGAAATATTGTTGAAAGACTTTTGGTTAAAGATACAGAAACAGAAGAATTAGCGCATACTTTGCATGAACTAGGTTTCTACAAGAAGCAAAATAGACTTGCTTTAAGAAATTGCGGAAGAATAAATCCGGAAAATATTGATGAATATTTAGCTTTTGACGGTTATAAAGCTTTAGAAAAAGTTTTACTTCATATGAAACCGGAAGAAGTTATCGATACGGTATTAAAGTCCGGACTTAGAGGTCGTGGCGGTGCAGGTTTCCCGACAGGAAGAAAGTGGTCGTTTGCCGCAGCACAACCTGCAGGTCAAAAATATGTTTGTTGTAATGCTGATGAGGGAGATCCAGGTGCATTTATGGATAGAAGTGTATTAGAAGGAGATCCGCATTCAGTATTGGAAGCTATGGCAATAGCAGGATATGCCATTGGTTCAAATCAAGGATACATCTATGTTAGAGCAGAATATCCTATTGCGGTAAATAGATTAAGAATAGCTATAGAACAGGCAAAGGAATATGGAATTTTAGGTAATAATATTTTTGGTACGGATTTCAGTTTTGATATAGGGCTAAGGTTAGGAGCCGGTGCATTTGTTTGCGGAGAAGAAACAGCTCTTATGACATCTATAGAAGGTAAACGTGGTGAACCAAGAACAAGACCTCCTTTCCCAGCTGTTAAGGGATTATTTGGAAAACCTACAATTCTTAATAATGTTGAAACGTTAGCAAATATTCCTGAGATTATATTAAATGGTGCAGAATGGTTTAGTTCTATTGGTACAGAAAAGAGTACGGGTACTAAAGTTTTTGCAGTTGGCGGTAAGATAAATAACACAGGTCTAGTTGAAGTTCCTATGGGAATTACGTTAAGAGAGATAGTTTACGATATTGGTGGAGGTATTCCTGGCGGAAAGAAGTTTAAGGCTGCTCAAACAGGTGGTCCGAGTGGCGGGTGCATTCCTGCAAGCCATTTAGATACACCAATTGATTATGATTCTTTGATGGCAATAGGCTCTATGATGGGGTCCGGTGGTCTTATTGTTATGGATGAAGATAACTGTATGGTAGATATTGCTAAGTTCTTTTTAGAGTTTACTATTAGTGAATCTTGTGGAAAATGTCCTCCTTGCAGAATTGGTACTAGAAGAATGTATGAGATTTTGGATAGAATTACAAAGGGTCAAGGAAAAGAGGGAGATATTGAAAAATTAGAAGAACTTGCTAATAATATAAAAAGATCTGCTCTTTGTGGGCTTGGTCAGACAGCTCCTAATCCGGTTTTAAGTACGTTAAAGTATTTTAGAGATGAATATGAAGCACATATTAAAGAGAAAAGATGTCCGGCAGGGGCTTGTAAGAGTCTTACAAGTTATGTTATAAATCCCGATAAGTGTAAAGGATGTAGCTTATGTGCTAGAAATTGTCCTGTTGGAGCGATTTCTGGAGAATTAAAGAGTCCATTTAAGATTGATAAGGATAAATGTATAAAGTGTGGACTATGTATGAGTAAGTGTAATTTTAAGGCTATTGACAAGAAGTAGAAAGAGGTGAATATAATGGGTAATGTTAATATAACAATTGATGGTGTTAAAGTAGAGATTCCGGATAATATAACTGTTTTAGAAGCTGCAAGAATAGCAGGTATTGAAATTCCTACATTATGTTTTTTAAAGGATATAAATAAAATAGGTGCTTGTAGAATTTGTTTGGTTGAAATTCAGGGTGCACGCGGATTACAGGCTTCTTGTTCTTATCCTGTCAGCGAAGGTTTAGTTGTAAGAACAAATACTAAAGAAGTTTTGGAGGCCAGAAAAGCTACTTTAGAGTTAATACTTTCCAACCATAAGAAAAATTGTTTAAGTTGTTCTAGAAATACGGATTGTGAATTACAAGCTTTAGCTGAAAAAATGCAGGTTGGAGATGTAATTTATGAAGGACCGGATTGTGAAAATGAAATTGACGACTTATCTACATCTATTGTAAGAGATAATTCAAAGTGTATTTTATGTAGACGTTGTGTTGCTGTTTGCAAAAATGTTCAAACGGTTGGAGCTATTGATGTTGCTTATCGAGGAATGAAATCAAAGGTTACACCTGCATTTGACAAGTCACTTAAGGACAGCAATTGTGTAAATTGTGGACAGTGTGTTGCAGTTTGTCCTGTTGGTGCACTTACCATAAAATATGATATGGATAGAGTTTGGGAAGCTTTACAAAATCCGGATATTCACGTTGTTGTTCAGACTGCTCCAGCAGTTCGTGCTGCTCTTGGTGAAGAGTTTGGACTACCGATAGGGGAAGCTGTTACAGGTAAAATGGTAGCTGCTCTTAGAAGATTAGGTTTTGATAGAGTTTTAGATACCAATACCGGTGCGGATTTTACAATTATGGAAGAAGGTACAGAGTTTATTGAAAGATTAAAAGAAAATAAAAATTTGCCTCTTATAACATCTTGTAGCCCAGGGTGGGTCAAGTTTTTAGAGCATAACTTCTCTGATTTAATTCCGAATTTATCTTCTGCAAAATCTCCTATGTCTATGTATGGAGCTTTAATAAAAAGTTATTATGCTAAAGAACATGGAATTGATCCTGAAAAGATTTTTGTTGTTTCTGTTATGCCATGTACAGCAAAGAAATTTGAATGTGAAAGACCTGAATTAGGAGAAGAAGGCCATAAAGATGTAGATGCAGTTATTACAACTGTTGAACTTGCTAAAATGATAAAAAAGGCAGGTATTATGTTTGATAAACTTCCTGATGAGTCATTTGATGAGCCGTTTGGAGAAGCTACCGGTGCAGCTACGATTTTTGGTACTACGGGAGGAGTTATGGAGGCGGCTATACGTACAGTTGCTGAAATTTTAGAAGGTAAGGAACTTGATAAAATAGAATATGAAGAAGTTAGAGGTAATGAAACTATAAAAGAAGCAGAACTTGAGATTGCCGGTAGGAAAATAAAAATTGCTGTTGTGAGCGGTTTAGGTAATGCAAGGAAATTGATGGAAAAAGTAAGAGCTAAAGAAGTTGATTATCAATTTATAGAGGTTATGGCGTGTCCGGGAGGCTGTGTAATGGGCGGAGGACAACCAAGAAAAGTATTAAAAGAGAGAGCAGGAATAGATGTAAAAGGAGCAAGAAGAAACGCTTTATATGCGGAAGATAAAAGGCTTCCTTTCAGAAAATCACATCAAAATCCATACGTTAAAAAGGTTTATGAAGAGTTCTTAAAAAATCCAGGTAGTGAAGTTGCACATCATTTGTTGCATACTCATTATCAAGCCAGATAAAAAGTTCTGCTAATTAAGTAAAAAACAACATTAAGAAAATCCTTTTTAATAGTGGCGAAATGCTACTGTTAAAAAGGATTTTTTGCAATATAATTGTAATTTTTTCTAAAAAAGCGAAGGAAACGAGCAATAAAAAAGAACCTTAATTCCCAATTATTTATATAATGTATAAGGGGTGAAAAGATGTGTAAGGAGTGCTGTAATAGGGGAAAGTGCTGTGAAAGATGTAATCGATGTCGATGTCGGGACAATAGATGTGATGATTTTATATGGCCTATTATGTTTTGGGTTATAAGGGATATGACTAGAAACTGTCGATGCAATTGGGTTGACAGATATGATAGATTCAGATGTTAATTATTGAGCAATAAAAAGGATTTCCTATTGTACAAAAAGTGAGTTGAAAAAATTCCCTCTAAATAGCAAATACCTTATATATTTAAAAAGATGCGAATATTCACAGGAAAGCATCCTACAGTGTAGGATAAAAGCTTTCCGTCGTGAATCCTGAGCATCGTTAAATATATAAGGTATTTGCTATTTAAAGGGAGTTTTTTCAACCCATTAAAAAAATAATGATAATAATAATTTTACAGCAAAGTATATTAACGCAAAATATGCAAGATAGAGTAAAACTTTTTTTATTGTATTTAAATTCATATTATCAACACCTTTCAAAATACTATAAATATTATACATTATTTGCTTATTAAAAGCCATACTAAAAAAAGAGATTTTTGGAAGGGAGTTTATTATTCCAAATACTATATGAAATACCAAACATGTTTTAAAAGGAACGAATATTTGCCGAAAGACTTCCCGTATTTTTTAAAGTCTTTCGTCGCAAATCCTGAGTTCCGATAAAACATGTTTGGTATCTCATACAGCTTTTGGAATAGTAATAAAAAAGAAAAATATGTTTAAAAATATTATTGTTTCTGCAATTACAACAATAGTGGTAATTATATGTGTGTTGATAGGGCTAGATAATTTTGTAACACAAAAAGCGGAAAATAATGTAAATGATGAAACAAAGAAAATTTCATATGAAGTAAAAGAAAATAATTCAGTGCAATATATTTCAGAAGAAGGAAATTCTATAGTTAGTATTTCCGGAGTTGTAGGTATTGCCGCAAAGAAAAACAGTGGCAATAAAATTGCACAGATATTAGATAATACTTGGAGTGTAGGAAGCGGATGTATCCTAGATTCCAAAGGTTATATAGTTACAAACCATCATGTGGTTGGAGATGAAAAAGATGAAATATATGTGACTTTATATGGAGGAGATGTTGTTAAAGGAAATGTAATTTGGGCTAATTCTAAGTTAGATTTAGCGGTAGTAAAAATACCGGTTGCAGGACTTTCGGCAATTACTATGGGAGATTCAAATACATTAAGAATAGGAGAAAAGGCTATTGCTATAGGGAATCCTTTGGGTTTTGATTTTCAGGGGACATTAACGGTGGGAGTTATAAGTGGATTAAACAGGACAGTAGAGGTTGCAGGAGTATATATGGAGGACTTAATTCAGACAGATGCCAGTATAAATACGGGAAATAGCGGAGGTCCGCTGCTAAACGGAAAAGGAGAAGTTGTTGGAATAAATACAGTTAAAGTAGAAAGTGCAGAAGGAATAGGGTTTGCTATTCCTATAAACCAAATTAAGCCTATTATTGAGAAAATTATTGAAACAGGTGAGTTTAAAGAGCCATATTTAGGTGTTTTAGGGTATGATAGAGCTATGACTTCTTATATTTCCTCTGAAATAAATATAAATACAGGAATATATGTGTATAATGTGGAATTCGGAAGTCCGGCATCAAATTCTGGCATAAAAGAGGGAGATGTTATTTTAGCTGTTGATGATTTACAAATAAACACTTTATGTGAGTTGAGAACAATTTTATTTTCAAAAAATATAGGAGATAAGATTAGAGTTAAGATTTTTAGAGATAATGAAGAAAAGGAAATCGTAGTACAAATTAGCGAAAATTTAGTTTGAAGACTAATAAAAAATAAGATATATGTTTTATCGGAACTCAGGATTTGCGACGAAAGACTTAAAAAA
>CAZVVZ010000073.1:0-6549 GCA_964631135.1 uncultured Eubacteriales bacterium | reverse complement strand
GGGACTAAAGTTCTTCCATCCTCTATTACCGGATTAACATCAAAATTTAGTGTTTGGTCATTTAGCTTCACAGTAACACTATCATTAGCTGCAAAAGCAGAATTGCAAGATAAGACTATCATTGCACTTAAAACTCCACAACTTATTTTTTTTAATTTCATAAAATAAAACCTTCTTTCTTGTTTTGCATTTGTCTAACAAATCCATTCTACAATTTCAAATTTAATAAGTCAATACGGATTTTATTTTAAAAAAGTGTTAAGTTTTTTTAAGCTTTGCCGATAAAAGTAATGTAAGAGAAGAATATCGAATTTGAAAAAAGGCAAACTTGATGAAAGTCAAGGACGCAAAGCCACGAGACTAAGGCTAAAAGCTATGTTGGTCGGGTTGCCAAATTACCGTTACCCTCTTAGGGCCAAGGTAATTGGCACTGGGAGGTTTTTATTATGAAAAAATTATTTTCGATTTTATTTTCAATATTTTTATATACAACAGTTTCATTTGCTGACGATAGAATAGCTTTAATGTATAATATCATTCCGGATGATGATTCGAAAAACAATTCCATCATTGATTCGAAAATTCAAAAGAAATTAAGTTTTAAGTTATTCAGAGCTCAGGGCACTATCTATTTTAATTCTCAAGAAGTTAATACAGTTGATGGAAGATTTGAAATTAACTTAAATGGTTTAACCGGGAAACAAGAATTAAAATTTACAAATGATCAAAACGAGGAAACAACTTTTACATATTATATTGCTGATGAAAATGGATTGATTAAAGGCTATATGCTAGAAAGTGAACAAGCTTATGTAAGGACAGTAGAAAATACAAAAATAGTTTATACAACCAAAGATGCTAAGAAAATTGACTATGTTGTAGAACTAATTGAAAAAATGCCGACAGTAGCAAAAATTAACTTAAAAGAAATCACTCTATTACCTGCCGAACATGCATCAAAAGCTGCCGGTATCACAGACTACAACAAAGTAACATTATATAATCTATCTACTTATACAGCCAAAGAAATTCAAAGAATTGTTACACACGAAGTTGCTCATACTTGGGCACATGAACTTAGAAGAGCAAAAATTATCGACTACTCTTATACAAACTTTGGCAATGCTGTTGAGGCAGACGGTAATACAGTTACAGATTATAGCAAGAATTCACTTAGTGAAGATTTTGCAGATAGTGTAGCTCTCTACTTAGCAAATACAGATTCTTTTACAAAGAACTTCCCGGCAAGAGCTAATTACATTTCAAGTTTATTTTAGGGCATAAAAAATAGAGTGAGAAATCACTCTATTTTTTGTGTTTTAGTTTTCTGAAACAATAGATTGTTCGGTTACAGTTTGTTCTTCATTTGGTTGTTCTTCATTCTGCTGTTCTTCATTCTGCTGTTCTTCATTTGGTTGTTCTTCGCCGTTTTCAGTAGGCTGAGTTGAATTAGTAGTTTCTACCGGTTCTTCTTCAGGTTCAGCATCTGTTTTTTCTTCAGTACTTCCTTCGTCATCGCCTTTTTGCTCCGGTTCAGCTTTCTTTGTTTCGTCTATTCCTTCTTCTGCCCCAGCTAGGTCTTCAACTACTTGTTCCGGTACTACATCTTCTAGTTCTTCTACTTTTATTTCGTCCTCCGCTTCTTCTATTTCAGTTACTTGAATTGAGTCATCTGTTGATTCATTTGATATATTCTCGTCTTCCTCATTTTTCGTTTTATCCTCAGATTCTTGAACTGAGGTAAGTGTATCTGATGATGAATCATCTACTGGTTTATCTTCTTTTAATTCTTCTTCAACTTCTGGCTCTACATCTACAACAGGTTGTATATTTAATTCAATACTTTTAATTGCTGTATTATATAATTCCTGTATTAAAGAAGTTGTCACAATCCCTCCGTCATCAATTTTATTATATGATATTTTTAACTCTGTGCAGCCTGCATAGTTATCTCCAGAAATATCCCAACTTAACTTGTTATCCACAATAGTAATATGATTTGTAGCAAGTTCACTATCATCTGTAATCGTAATTTCTTGCTTCACACCTTTTGGATCCTTATATTCAACTACTATTGGATAATAATTTGAAGTTGTCATTATAAATTCAATCTTACCTTTTGAACTTTGCGCATTATCTGTTGTTAAAATATTATCTAAAATCTTATTAAAGTTTCCTATTAACGATTCTAAGTCATTTGAAATATAGACCGTATCATTTGATGAGATTTTTTTCAAAGTTTTATAAGCATCTTTTTTTGGCTTACTTGCATCCGGTCCAAAACCTATTGTATAGAATTTAGCATTATGGTTTTTCTTTGATTTAATTGAATCCACCGTGTTAAATGGTCTTGTTCCTTCATAGTCTCCATCAGCTAGTAAAATAACGATGTTTTTTGCATTAGGATATTCGTCATCTAATTCATCAAACTCTTTATCTACTACTTTCATAGCTGTATCCATATAAGTTCCATGGTCATATTTAGCTTGAACGTTATTTACTATTTCTTCGATTAAATCATCATAATTTTCTCTTGTTGCTGTTCTTACTTCTTTTCCGTTAGAATCAAATGTTATTACGTTTGCACCTGTGTATTTAACTGGTAGCAATTTGCAATTATTTTTATGAGTATGTGCATACCCATAAGGGCAACGCCAATTTTTTATCCCACACTCCAATATACTGTGAGTATGTTCCGCCATACCACAAGACCATTCTTCATCCACTTCTTCACTGTTAAATCCTACCAATGTAAATGTAATTCTTTCATTGCTGTTTGCCTTTTGATATAAGTTCTCTACGAAATTAGCCGCTGCTGTTTTTGCTACTGCAATCCTCGATATTTCTCCATCTTCTGCATAATTATCATTTTTCAACTTCATTAACATACTTCCGGATAGGTCCATAACCAAAACAACATTCATATTAGGTAATTCCTCGGCTACTTGAACTCCATTAGTCGAAACTGTTTGCTCAATTGAATTTTCAAGACTGTTAGTGTTAAATACCTTTGAGTCTCTTGCTGAAATTACTGCCGTATTTTCTATTACTGAACCAGTCTTAGCTTCATCTGGTATGCTTGCTTTAAATGTTACTTTGATTGTCTTGCCCGCGTCAACTGTTAATTTCCAAGTTATTATATTGTTTTCAAGCACTCCACCGTCTGAAATATTCTTAACATTAGTTAAAGTTTTACCGTTTAAGTTGTCTGTTATTACTATATTTTCCGATTTTTCGCCTTTATTGGTTACTTTTATTGTATAAGTTATTGTATCTCCGGCTTCAGCATTAACTCCTTCTATTGGATAATTGCTTTCTTTGGATACTACAAAATCCGGAGCTTTTTCTGTCCATTTTGCATATAGCATTATTGAAGCTGTTGGTATATATTCACCAGCTGATAACCCATTGCCAGTTAATTTTACGTCTTCATACCAACCTTCGAAATCATACCCCGCCTTTTTAGGAGTCGGCAATATAACTGACTTTTCATCATATTCTGCCTTAAGTGTTGCATTTCCGCTTCCAAAAGTATAGGTTTTTCCCTCTAGTTTCCCTTTACCTGTTAATATCCACTTTTTAAAATCAATTTCTTGAGTTATTGGAGCAATTTCATTTCCACCATTTGTATCAAATTCTATTGTATATCCAGTTGGTTCTGTTGGATCTGAAATAGTCTTGGTTGTATTGTAGTTTTGTGTATAATTTTGAGATGTTGTATAAGTTTCCCATACACCACCATTTGGATCTACTGTTAATGTGGCTATGACTACTTTCCAACTTGCAATGTACTTTCTATCTCCCCAACTACCTGTTGGAATTGTAACTGTAGTTGTCGCTGAATTTAGTCCTGTTCCGGTCCAACCAACAAATGTGTATCCTTCTTTTGTTGGATTTTTTAATGTTATGGTTTCACTTTCCACAGTATAGACTATAGGGTTTGTTTCACTTACTGCTCCCTCATCTAGCTCATAGCTTATTTTGTATGGTATTGCTGTTTTTGATGCATTGGCTGTTAATGTTACATCGCCCGCAGGCATTTTCATTGTCGCACTCTTTGTTGTTTGGTTTTGTACTAAACTTGAATCGCTTGATGTCCAGTCTGTAAAGCTATATGTGTAGCCATTAGCGCTTCCGATTGTCGCATCTATACTTACACTTGCTCCATATTTATATATGCCTTCTCCACTTACACTACTTACATTTGGATTCTTGTCTAACGTTAATGTGTATGTGTTCCTTGAATAATACAAATATATTTTTGTTGTACCGTCAGAAGATATTGTTGTAGTTGTTGCTACATCTCCACCTTCAGTTAATGAACCTTGCTTGTAAGTTCCGCCAACTATTGCAATCTTTTCGTTTGCTAATGTTATTTCTGCATCTGTTGTCCCTACTTTATCAGATTCTGTTTTATATAAAGTATAGTTCGTGTCATTCACATTTTCAAAGTAGTGATATACTGTGTACTTCGTTCCAGTTCCCGGTACCCACTTTGCGTATAAAGTTACACTTGCATTTACTGCATATATCGCTTCCGCTGCATAATTATCTCCTGTTCCGTCTTGGTTTGTAGTCCAGCCGGCAAACGTGTAACCTGTATATGATGGAATGTCACTTGTTAATATTAAATCCTTTCCGTGTATCTTTTCTTGATTTGAAGGTGCATTTTCACCGCCATTTGCATTGTAGCTTACTGTGTACGTATTTGCCTTATATTTTACACTTATTTCAGTCTTATCTTTTTCGATTACTCCGGATACTGTAGCCATGTCTGCAGCATATCCTACTATCTCAGGAGAAGGTACATTATACTCTTCGCCGTATTTTAATGAACTTGTATAATCTTCTGCTGCCTTTGCTTCATTTTCTTCATATATATAATGTATCGTTAATGTCCCTTTAACTTCTACAACAACTGGCTCATCACCCGGTTCATTTAATTGCCATACTGCATATAAATCCTTGTTTTCTGTAAAATTAACTGCTTCGCCTAAATCATAGGTCTTATTTCCAGTCGCAATTTCTGCCCAACCAATAAGTTTATATTGGTCTCTACTAAAAATTGCTCCCTTTAATACTGTTGCATCTGCTGTTAACTTTTGAACATAATCTACATCTGTTCCGTCATTTTTGTAATAAGTTATTGCAAATTCAGTAATTGATGGTTCATCTTCAGGGCTTTGGTCTTCATCTGTTCCCTCTATCACTCTAGCTTCATTTACAATTTCATAAGGTTCATCTGTTTTTCCGTCAGTAACATTATCGTCGATAGTACTATCTCTAAGTCCGCCATCAATTATATTTCCGGCTATATCGCTACCTTTAACACCAATATAGTAATTCTGTGCTTCTTTTGGTAGTTCAACATAGTCTTCTAATTCAGCCCAGTTGCTTACTCTCTTATAGTCTTCTGTGTCTTTTACAAACCATGCATATTGAATTGTGTCAATGCCACTTAGGTTATCTGTTGCAGATAGAAATACACCCATATCTCCAACCTTGCCACTAACCTTAGGCACTGTAACATCTACACCAACGTTACTTTTTGCTTCGTAACTTGTTTTATATTTACTTCTTGTTGCAGTGGCAACAATTTCATACTCGCCTTCAGGCAAGTTAAATATTACGCCTGTTCCTTCTGTTTCAAATGAGGTTGTAGAAATAACTTCTCCATTGACTTTAACTGTAATAGTTGCATTAGTTGTAGTTGTTGTAACTTTTACATTTACCCCTCCATCTTCAGATTCCATTTCATTATACCACGAGTTATTATCATTAGTTTCAACTACCGTAATAACCGGTGTTGCTGTCCTTTTTGTGTGTCCACTTGGTCTGCTTTTTATTTCATTCGTCTTGTTATCTCTGTCAATAACAACTTTTTCTTCGACAGTGTTTAATAATTGAACTGTTTCAGCTCTTGTTACGTCTCTAAAAAGTCTTATTGTGTTATCTTCGTATCCATTGATAAAGTTATATACAGAATAACTATGAACTGCCTTATATGCCCAGTCTTCAACTTCGCCGCCATCATCATATTGTGCCAATCCGTCTTCATGGTCTACCGGATAGTCCTCGTCTGCAATATTTAAAATCTTAGACAAAATAACTGTTGCTTCTTGTCTTCTAATTGGTTCATACGGTCTAAAAGTTCCGTCTGGATAACCTGAAATATATCCTCTCTCTACTGCTTCTGATACATATGGTGCAAACCAATCATCTTCACTTACATCTAAAAACTTAGTTGTATTTTCAGCACTGGTAGCATATCCGAAGAAATTATTTACAATAGTAACATATTCTGCTCTCGTAATAGTTCTGTCCGGTTTAAATTCTCCATCATCATAACCTGTTACATATCCTCTTTCTTCAAAATCAACTATTTTGTTATAGCACCAATAATCCGGTCTTAAATCCGAAAATTCTTGTGCCGTTGCAATAGGATTTAGGATCATTGCACACATCATTATAAATGCAATAATCATTCCCATTTTCCTAAAATTGTTTACTTTTTTCAAAGTTTACCAACTCCTTTTTTTAATTACATGC
>CAZVVZ010000072.1:0-6680 GCA_964631135.1 uncultured Eubacteriales bacterium | reverse complement strand
ATTAAAAAAAACACCAACGTCGTTACTGCTGCTTTCCCCCACTTGCCTTGAGACAAGTTATTCCATGACTCTTTTCTCATTTCTCCGCATGGAATATCATTCACATTTGCCATAAAAATTCCCCCATTCAAAAATTATTTTTAATACAAAATAATATTTCCTACTGCTTATGGTATCGGTCATTATCCATTTTTACTTAATGCATCACTTCAACATTTTCTTTAAAAACTCACCAGTTGCTGACTCCTTAACTTCGCATATATCCTCTGGTGTACCGGTAGCAATAATGTTGCCACCTTTTTCTCCACCATCCGGTCCTAAATCAACAATATAATCCGCACACTTAATAACATCTAAATTATGTTCAATTACGACAACAGTATTTCCTGCATCCGCAAGTTTCTGCAATATGCTAATAAGTTTTGAAACGTCAGCCATATGAAGACCGGTAGTAGGCTCATCCAAAATATATAACGTTTTTCCCGTACTACGTCGACTAAGCTCAGTTGCAAGCTTAATTCTTTGAGCCTCACCGCCGGACAATGTAGTAGAGGCCTGACCAAGTTTTATATATCCAAGTCCAACATCATATAACGTCTGCATCTTACTGCTAATAGACGGAATATTCTTAAAAAATTCCAAAGCCTCTTCAACAGTCATATTAAGCACATCTGAAATACTCTTTCCTTTATATTTAACTTCTAACGTTTCCCTATTATATCTCTTTCCTTTGCAAACCTCACACGGAACATAAACATCAGGTAAAAAGTGCATTTCAATTTTTATAATACCATCACCGCTACAAGACTCGCATCTGCCTCCACGAATATTAAAACTAAACCTTCCAGGCCCATATCCTCTCATCTTAGCTTCATTAGTTTCAGCAAATAATTTCCTAATTAAGTCAAAAACACCTGTATATGTGGCAGGATTAGATCTAGGAGTTCTGCCTATTGGTGACTGATCAATATTTATTACCTTGTCTAAATACTCCGCCCCCTTTATTTCTTTATACTTCCCGACATCTAAATTTGCTCTGTTTAACTTATTAGCAAGAGCTTTATATAAAATTTCATTAACAAGCGAACTTTTTCCGGAGCCAGAAACACCCGTAACACAGTTTATAACACCCTGTTTAAATTCAACGTTAACATTTTTTAAATTATTTTCACAGGCTCCTACTACCTTTAGTTTCTTTCCATTACCTTTACGCCTAACTTTAGGTATTTCTATTTTTAGCCTTCCGCTAAGATATGCACCTGTAATAGACCTTTCATTAGCCTTAATCTCTTCAACATTTCCTTGAGCAACAACCTCTCCCCCATGAACTCCTGCACCCGGGCCGATGTCTATAATCTCATCAGCAGCATACATAGTATCCTCATCGTGTTCAACAACAATAAGTGTATTACCCAAATCTCTTAAATTTTTAAGTGCATCAATTAGCTTCTCATTATCTCTCTGATGAAGTCCGATACTTGGCTCATCTAAAATATATAAAACCCCTGTAAGGCCAGAACCAATCTGAGTAGCCAACCTTATTCTTTGTGCTTCACCGCCGGATAATGTTGCAGAAGCTCTAGATAACGTTAAATATTCAAGTCCCACATTGATTAAAAATTCTAATCTTGCTCTAATCTCTTTTAATATCTGATAGGAAATTGTTTCTTCCTTTTTAGTCATTTTAAAGTTATTAAAAAACTCTCTCATCTGTAATACAGACATATTAGTAAGTTCGTATATATTTTTACCTCCAACAGTAACAGCCAGCGATTCGCTTTTAAGCCTTTTTCCGTTGCAAACCGGACAAACCGTATTAGACATAAGAGACTCATAATATTCTTTCATGTTTTGCGAAGTAGTTTCCCTATACCTTCTCATAAGTGAATTGATAAGCCCTTCAAACGTAGACAAATAATCTGCACTTCCATAGGCTTTCTCATACTTAACCTTAAATCTCTCCTTAGTACCATATAAAATTATATTTTTGATTTTCTCAGGAAGCTTTTCAAACGGAGTATCCATGCTAAATCCAAAATGTTCTGAAAGAGCATTCAAATATATAGTAGAATAATTGTCTTCATTAGCCGAGTTCCAACCACCGACTCTTATTGCTCCTTCATTTAAGCTCTTCTTTGTATCGGGTATAACAAGCTTAGGATCTATTTCGAGCAATGTGCCAATACCGGCACATCTTTGGCAAGCACCAAACGGGCTATTAAAAGAAAACTGTCTAGGCTCAATTTCATCAATACTAATTCCGCAATCCGGGCAAGCATAATTTTGAGAAAATAGCAAATCTTCTTGCCCATTAACGTCCACCATAACAAGATTTTCAGCGATGCCACATGCTGTTTCGACCGACTCTGCTATACGTTTTTCAATATCCTCTTTAATAACCAGCCTATCTACAACAATTTCAATATTATGTTTTTTCTGTTTATCTAAAATAATATCTTCAGCCAAATCTCTTAAATCTCCATCAACTCTGGCACGGACAAATCCATTCTTTCTCGCATCTTCAAAAATCTTTACATGTTCACCTTTTTTTCCGCGAATAACAGGTGCTAAAATCTGAATTTTAGAACCATGAGGCAATGTCATAATATTATCTGTAATCTGGTCAACAGATTGCTGAGTTATTGGCTTACCGCAATTAGGGCAATGCGGATGCCCTATTCTTGCATATAATAATCTTAAATAGTCATATATTTCCGTAACAGTACCAACCGTAGAACGTGGATTTTTACTGGTAGTTTTCTGATCTATAGATATAGCAGGGGAAAGGCCTTCGATATACTCAACATTAGGTTTCTCCATAAGGCCTAAAAACTGCCTTGCATATGCAGATAACGATTCAACATATCTTCTTTGTCCCTCAGCATAAATAGTATCAAAAGCAAGTGATGACTTGCCCGAGCCACTAAGTCCCGTTATTACAACAAATTTATTCCTTGGGATATTAACATCAATATTTTTCAAATTATTTTCTTTTGCACCTTTTATCTTTATATATTCCACAAAAATTACTCCCTTTCAGTTTACATACAAAAGGTGGACTTCGTCCACGTCATGTCGTTTCGCGACAAAATATTAAGGCATCTTTTACACACACTTAACACATTCCGCACCCAAAATTTCCCCCAGCTCCTCCAAAAGCCTATCTGAAACCTCAACATTAAACTCCGGCGGAGCTACTTTAGTAAGTTTATCTTTAGCATAATACAGTAAAACCTTCGTATCACCGGAATGTCTTTTTAAAAGCGGTAGAATATTGCTATCCACTATTCCCTCTTTTTCAACTTCAATTTTCAAATAAATCTTAGAAACTTTTAGCTTAACTTCTTCAATATAATTACAAATTATCTTTGGCTCCTCGTCTTCTCTTAAACTAAGTCGTCCTTTTATAATAACCGGTATGTCTTCTTTAATACTGTTTTGCAATCTTATATATGCTTTAGGAAAAACAATAGCATCTATTGTGCCGTAAAGGTCTTCCAGCTTGAAAAGTCCCATAGTTTCATTATTTTTAGTTATTTTAACCTTCTTGTTGGAAATAATGCCTCCAACAGTAACCTCCATATTATCCGATACCTTGCTTTCAAAGCTATCGTTATTTTTATTCTCAACGTATTCTAAAACATCTAACAAATTTAAATTCGTACGTTTTTCAATAATATCTCTAAAATTGTCTAGAGGATGGCCACTAATATATAATCCGAGCATCTCTTTTTCCATCATAAGCAATTCTTTTTGAGAGAATTCAGGCTTTATAGGATAATTAAACTTAGTAGAAAGCTCATCTTCCTTCCCCATATCAAAAAGATTAAATTGGCCGATAACGTTGTTCTTCTCAACTTGAGAAATTCCGTCAATTATTTTTTCATATGAATCAAGCAAAACAGAACGATATTTCATATCGTCAAAAGCTCCGCATTTAATAAGCGATTCAATACATTTTTTATTTACCTTCTTGCCTGAAATCCTCTTGCAAAAATCATCAAAATCAATAAACTTTCCGTTCTCTTCTCTTTCACGAACTATAACATCGACAACTTCTTCTCCTATATTTTTAACCGCAGCCAGCCCAAATCTTATTGTATTATCTTTAACCGTAAATAAAGTAAAGCTTTCATTTATACTAGGTTTTAGTATCTTAATTCCAAGTTTTTTGCACTCAGAAACATATTGAGGCACTTTGTCCAAACTGCCGATAAAACTGTTCAACATCGCAGCCATAAACTCTGCAGGATAATGTGCCTTTAGAAAAGCTGTCCTATATGCAACAACCGCATAAGCAGCCGCATGAGATTTATTAAAAGCATATTTTGCAAAGTCTGTCATCTCATCAAAAATCTTATTAGCAGATTCTTCATCAATACCTCTTTCAACACAGCCTGAAATAAAGACTTCACGTTCCCGTGCCATAACATCAGCCTTTTTCTTAGCCATAGCACGTCTAACTAAATCTGCATGTCCCAAACTATATCCTGCAAGTTCTCTTACAATCTGCATAACTTGTTCTTGATACACCATACAACCATATGTAACATTCAAAATCGGCTCCAATGCAGGGTGTAAATATTGAACATTATCCGGATTGTTTTTATTCTTTATGTACCTTGGTATCTGATCCATAGGACCCGGACGATAAAGAGAAATGCCTGCTATAATATCCTCTAAAGAATTAGGCTTAAGTTCCCTTAAAAATTCCTTCATACCCGCACTTTCAAGTTGGAAAACACCTTCAGTTTTTCCCTCACTTAAAAGTTTAAAAACCAATGGATCTGACATATCATCTGAAAATTCTATATCAATACCATGATTTTTCTTAATAAACTCAATAGCATCCTTAATAACCGTAAGAGTTCTAAGCCCTAAAAAATCCATTTTTAGAAGGCCAAGTTCCTCTAATGTCGTCATTGTAAATTGAGTAGTTATACTTTCATCGTTTTTATATAATGCAACATAATTCATAACCGGCTCTTTAGTAATAACAACCCCTGCTGCATGGGTAGAAGCATGTCGAGGCAGCCCCTCAAGTGAAGCCGAAACATCAATTAGTGTCTTTACCTCCGCATCAGTTTCATAAAGTATCTTCAGCTCTTTATTCATTTCCAAAGCTTTATTTATAGTAATTCCAAGTTCGTTTGGAATACTTTTTGCTACCATATCTGTTTTCGCATAAGAAACATCTAAAGCTCTTCCCACATCTCTAATAACAGCTCTTGCGGCAAGTGTTCCAAAAGTAATAATCTGTGCAACATGATCAGCACCATATTTCCTAATAACATAATCAATTACCTCAGATCGTCTCTGATAGCAAAAATCTATATCAATATCCGGCATGCTGACCCTCTCCGGATTTAAAAACCTTTCAAAAATCAAATTAAACTTTATTGGATCAATATCTGTAATCTCAAGAGCATATGCGACTATACTTCCCGCAGCAGAACCCCTTCCGGGGCCTACCGGAATACCATTGCTTTTAGCATATCTTATAAAATCCTCAACAATAAGGAAATAGTCCACATACCCCATCTTTTTAATGACATCTATTTCATAATTTAATCTATCAATTTTATCTTGAGTAACATTGCCAAAATATCTCTTTTCAAGTCCATTTTTACAACGTTCAACAAAGTACTCCTCATGAGTCATATCCGTATCGATTTTAAATTCCGGTAATTTTAACTTACCAAACTCAAATTCCACGTTACACATATCCGCAATTTTTAATGTGTTTTCTATAGCCTCAGGGAAATTTTTAAATCTCTCTTGCATTTCATCTGAAGATTTTAGGTAAAATTCATTATGTGAAAAACTCATTCTATCATTATCCGACATTTTTTTAGCTGTCTGAATACATAACAGCACTTCGTGACTGTAATAATCGTCTTTATTCAAGTAATGTGCATCATTAGTAGCAACTAAAGGAATATTTAATTCTCTTGATAATCTTACAAGCCCCTGATTAACTAAAACCTGTTCATCAATACCATTAGACTGCAACTCCAAAAAAAAGTTACCATCGCCAAAAATATTTTTATACTCTAAAGCCAGCTCCCTTGCTTTATCATAATTATTTTCAATAATAGCCCGTGGAATTTCTCCCGCTAAGCATGCACTAAGCGCAATTAACCCGTCTGAATATTCTCTTAAAATCTCTTTATCTACCCTAGGTTTATAATAAAATCCTTCCAAAAATCCCTTGGAAACCAGCTTAGTTAGATTTTTGTACCCTACATTATTTTTGCACAGTAAAACAAGATGACCTCTTTCAGCATCCCCAAAACTGCTATCTTTATCAAATCTACTGCGAGCGGCAACATACACTTCGCAGCCAATAATAGGCTTGATTCCTGCTTTCTTAGCCTCTTTGTAGAAATCCATAACACCATACATTACCCCATGATCGGTAAGTGCTACTGCCGGCATGCCAAATTCTTTAGTCCTTTTTATTAAATCCTTTATTCGTATTGCTCCGTCAAGCAAACTATATTCACTGTGAACATGTAAATGTACAAAAGACATATCTATCTCACCTCAGTTTACGAAATAAATATATCAAAAATTGCACTTTTTGTCCATAGCAAGTAAGAAGCCCGAATTTTACGTGATTACTATTCAAGGACACATAATACTGAAAAAGTTTTTGTAAATAAAAAATGTCACAGATG
>CAZVVZ010000071.1:0-6873 GCA_964631135.1 uncultured Eubacteriales bacterium | reverse complement strand
CTATAAATAAAAACGATACAAGAAAACCTGCCTGAATGAAAGGTGCAAAATGCACCAAAGATTTTTTTATAATTTTAGATGCAATAATACTCATCAGGCATGCTATAAATAGCATAACTGCCATATTAAACGTGCTCAAAATAAGCGACATCGTAGCAAACAATATAATATCTCCGCCACCAACTAAAAAACGTTCCGGATCCTTTCCTCTATTTATAAATAGCTGATATACCGCTTCAATAATAATAAACGGCAAAACAAAGCACAGAAAATTTATACCTATTTCCTTCAGTTCCATATTACTTAAAAATGCATAAATTCCGGCTAAAACAAAAATAGAAAAGTTAAGACTTATAGAAATCAAACCCGTCTTCCAATCCTCTATCGATATATACGTTAATATTCCTAATATAAAGAATACCAGCAATAAAGGGTAACTAAAACCCTTTACTGCCAGTATTATAAATATCTGTATTAAAGAAAAAATAAATGTTAAAATTATATCCTTTTTCATTTTACCTTTTTTGACTCCATCCGGCTTCTTCAACTTGTCTTTGAATTTTACCTGTATTTAATGCACACATAGGAACAGAAAGACTTCCGTCTCCTGAAAGTGAGCTAAATAAGCTCTTTATCCCACTTCCGCTGTCATTTGTATATTTCCCGTCAAATATCGTAGGGAGTGCAAAATCTTTTACTACAATAACATAATGCGGATATGTTTCCATCTCTCTTACTAGTTCCTCATAATTACTTGTTCCACGAGCATTTAAACTAATCTTAAAAGAAGTTCCATTCTTTGTAACATAATCCTCCAGATTACCGATTTCGCAATTAACTATACGACTAATTTCCCCTTCTACCGCTCCATAAATATCTTTCATACTTTTGCCATTACATTTTTCAGCATCCACAAAGCTAGTTGCGATTGCCTCCGGCACTTCTACTCTCGTACCATCAGCCTCTGTCCTATAACCTATATTACCATTCCCATATGCAATTATATTAAAAAACTTCCTACCATCACTATTTCGATACGGTTCTATGAAAAACATCATTATTTTATAATCTTCTGTATTGGTTATCGGATTCGGGTTATCTTTACCTATGTATTTTTTCCTTACCACTGCATCTTCTAATACTGCAATAGTGGTATTTACCACTTTCTGATGATCTAATTTTATAAAGTTATTTATTTCACCGGTTTGTATAACTGTATCATCATCGTCATCTTGAACTTCAGTCCTATTTATTAAATAGCCTAATGCTAACTGTAAATAAATATCATATATGGGTTGTCCTCCATTGTTACCACTTATAACATTTTGCTGAGCCGTTGTGGTCTCTCTATTTGTAGCAAGCAAATGAATAACCGATCCGGAAGCTGCCGTCTGGACTGCATCTCTTAAAGAATTATATCCATTTTCAATAACTTTTGCATTAACAATATTTATAGCCACAAAAAGCAACACAATAAGCAAAGTTACACCATAAAGAATAACTCCCAGACCACTGCCCCTATTATTTTTTATTTTCTTATTAAGGGTTGCTATCATATTGGCGTTCATTCCTTATAATCTCCTCCCTATAAGAACTATACTTTAAGCCTGTGTTTGCACCGGTATCTGCCTGAAAAATATTAAAAGATGTAACTTTTCCGAGTAATGACTCATCTACCGACTCAACGTATATACCTATTATATCCGCTTTATTTACAACAGGTCGACCTTCTGTGCAGAATCTTATGTCCTTAACTACTCCTTTATCGTCATCAAATTCTCTTATATAATATTTTATGTTACATTTAGTACGCCCGTTTTCATCTACTCCTAAAGCCCCTTCTAGCTTGTCTAATATGTAATTTTCTTGTGCCGCTGTTACTTCGCCGTATGTACTAGCCATAACCGCAGCTTCTTTAACAACCTGATTCATATACTGCTGAACAGAAAAGTGATATATAGTTGCAACCATATAAATAAGAACATATAAAAGAGGTAACATTACCACGATATATGCTATTATAGTATCTAATCCGCCTTTTTTTAGCTTTGATGTATATACCGCCATCTTCGCACACACTCCTTATTTACTGAGGGCCAATAGTTTGTTGCTGTTTTACCAGCTGATTTGTAGTAGCTCCGATTAACTCGTCTCCCTCATTAGATATCGGTATAACAGTACTGAGAATAAGAGCAACTACTATTCCTACAATAATAACCGTTGCAATTATAGTTTCCATGCCACCTCTTATTTTCTTTCTCATACTATCACTCCTATCCTCCAATTATCGTGCTTTTCAGTGTACTAATTCTAGTTTTCCCTCCGTCACCCAGCTCTTTGCCTTGCCGTGCCATAGGGATAACTGTAGCTATAATAAGAGCAACAACAATTCCTACTATTATAATCAGTGCAATTATAGACTCTATTCCACCCTTTAATTTCTTCTTCATAAAACTCTACACTCCTTAAGACTATACAATCAAAGCGGTCAAACAACTTTCATTTCAACCGCTTTGACGTTACTAGCAAAATTAATTATAGACCGTTCTGTTGCTTTCCTCTTTGAGTATTATATACTAACCCTCTGTATTTGTGCTAGTTTACACTCCATATCCGCCGCCTGTACTTGCCAAATCACTAGTGAATTGATTCGTACCAGAAATCATTCCTGAGTTATTTCCTCCAGCTCCTTTAGCCTGTCTAACCATAGGGAGAACTACTGCAATTATTAGTGCGATAACTAACCCGACAATTATCATAAGTGTAACGATATCGGCTACTCCGCCTTTTTTCAACATATTCTTAATTTTTTTCATAAGAATTCCTCCTTTTATCCTATATGCATGTTTACTCGTTTGTTAACTAAAAACCGCAATTCGGTTTTATGTAAACTCTATTCGGGCCACATACATATTTCCTTATACATATTTTATAATCGGCATATTATCTAATTTAATTTAGTTTTTTTGAAAAAAATATGTCGCTTAATTAAATATTGCAGGAAGTCTTTCTGCAAATATTCGTTCCTTTTAAAACATATGTCTTATTTCCATATAGTAACAGTCTGAACAGTAATATATCATTTAAGTTCGAGCAGTAACTAAATTCTATCTTTTTACAACAATCATACCATCAACATAAACATATTTCCAGCTATTTACCTCTTCTGCATCATACCCCATACCGATAGCCTCATTCTTAAACTGATTGATAAATTCATTTACATCCATATCAGATTCATATTTTATAATTGTGTTTAACTTTATGTCTTTATTATTTTTCCATATTTCTGCCAGCTCTTTCGGTGTTCTTGCCAGTAAATTATTTTTATAATACCAATCAGCACTGTAATTATTAGTTTCAAACTCTGATGTATCTTTTCCGTGTACAAACTTATCGTTCAAAGCAAACCCGTTTGATGCTATAAACTGTGTAGAAGAATTACAAACCCAATACGGAATTCCTAAAGAATTCATGTTATTAGTTACGTCTATCATATACCATGTATCATTCAACTTTACAGCATTCCAAGCATGTCCGCCGTTATTAAGTGTTCCGCTAACCATAATACTTTTTAAGCCGCAAAGACGTGCAAGTAAGTTAAAAGAGGAAGCATATGACTGACAAACTCCTGTATTTTCGCACAGCACACCATAGCTGTTCCATGCATTAGGATATTTTTTATAATAATCCGTATTTCCTTGGGCCACATAATTTGCTGCATTATAATTATATGTAGCATTATCCTCTAAATAATCCCATATTGCAACAATTTTTTCCTGCTCAGTCATACCGTCTTTTATAATAGACTTTATTACTTCATTCGCCTTTTTGTACAGCTCCGCCTGCTGTTTTTTCGCTGTTTCATTATCTACATTGTACTCTACGGTTACTTTCTGCAACCTAGGTGTGTATTTAATCTTGCCTGAATTTATACCCATAATATATGGATTTTGGTACCATACATAATATAAATCATCAGTAAACGTTCCAAAATCTTGATATTCCGGAAATGCTTTTAATGAAATCTCTTCTTTCTGTTCAATCAAACATAAAGCTATATATTTTTGGCCCGCAGTATCTGCAAATATTGGATATTCAGTACATAAAACAGTTTCTTTATCGGCTTCGGATACCTGCTTTTCAGTAGATTTTCTCTGTTCTTCAACGTAATTAGCATTGTCTATTTTAGCCGATGGCTCTATTGATGACGATTTTTTCGCTAATAATGCCGTATCTTCTTCAATATAATTTTCGGATTTTGTCACAGACATTACTCCGTTTTCATATTTGAATATATATTCAGGATTATCATCTAATACATATGTATCTATCGTATCTAGCGAAGAAAGATATATACCATCATTTATCACTCTTCCGACTTCCATATCTGCCCTTCTAAATAAGCTTGCCGGATCTAACTTTATTTTTGCTTCTTCAGGATAATCAATCTTTGTTTTTAAATCTATTACTGAATTATTATAATCCTCATCAACAATACCTACTAACTTGTTATCCGGGATACTTGGTGTCAAGACTTCTTCATTGATACCGCTTTTCTTCTGATATGTACTTACAACTTTTTCCGGGAACTCATCTTTTTCATTATAATAATTTACCTTCCCCGTCAGTCTCGTTCCCTCAACCTCATATCTGTATTCACAGCTATGTCCGTATAAAGAAGGCTCTCCGTTTTTATAGTAATTGATCGGATAATTAACGATCGTCTCTTGGTCTATAGATAAAACGGATACTGTTTGTAGGAGCTCTTTAACCGTTCCCATATGAAGGCTTTTAAGCCTGTATGGTAAAATATCAGAATATTCCCAGTCGCTTATCGGATTACTAAAGAAACTTTCATTTCCTTTTTCATCAACCGCTGTAATATAAAGTGTATAGCCATTCTTAGCATTCTGCCATCTTATGCAGCCGGACGAATCTACATATAAATTTTCCTCATTTGGAGTACTTGTCTTATCTAATTGATATTTCATATTATACTGTGTTTTAGAAGAATCCACCGTATCAATTAATTTTAAAGTATCCGAAACATATCCTAATTCTGCTTTTGTATATTTTTTATCGGCCTTTGAGCTTTGATAAATTTTATATGATACTGCATTTTCTACAGGAAGCCATTTTACCGAAAATACACCTTTAGAATCGATGCTTGCATAAGCATTTGGTGTGCTTATTTCATTTCGCACCGTGAATGGTATGATAATCGGCTCATCTAATTTTTTGACTTCCGTAGAATCTAAATCATATCTTACACATAAATAATAAGTAGGTGCATATCCCCAATAAGATGATTCTGATACATCGTTGCGAGCTTCTGCTTTTAAAACAGGTTTATACGGCTTTACAACAACATCCACACCATTTGCAGTTCTATAACCGTCATTGATCTGGTAAACTGTGCTGTTTTCCTCACACTTTGAATCTGTATGAACAGTAATAGCTTTTACCGGATCAACACTGCTATTAAAATGGAAAGTAAATTCGGTAGTTTGCTCTACGTTATAAAACGGTTTGAACATGTATTTATTGCTCGATGAGGCAAATTCTGCCTTTAATTCGCCAATTGTGTATTCGGTTAATTTAGTGCTCTCCTTATTAGTACCGCACCCAACCGAAGGGATACATATTGCTGCTATTAACCCGAAAATTGCCATCCTCTTTAAAGTATTATTCATATTTAGCTCCTTCCCGTCTTTAATCCTTTAATCCATTTTGTCATAATTCATAAACATTGCTGCAACTTCTGCTCTTGTTGCTGATTTTTGCGGTAATATGCAGTGGTAGTTATCTCCCTTCATAATACCTTTTGCAACTGCCCAGCTGATGCTGTCATATGACCAAGATGAAATTTCGTTGCTGTCATTAAATGACGTAAGTTCTTCTCTGGCTGTTGAATATTTGTATTTATACTCAGCATACTTTTTCAAGATTGTTGCAACTTGTTCACGAGTTACCGGTTCTTCAGGCTTAAATCCTCCATCAGGGAAACCTTGTATAAGTCCTTTCGTACTACCCCAAACAATTGCCGCTTCTGACCAACGTCCCGGTTCTACATCGAAATATTTATTTGCCCCATATGTTATAGGATTTCTTTCCATGTTATATAAAGCAGCCATAAACATTTCTCTTGTCATAGTATCGTCCGGTGCGAATGTTGTTGAAGATGTACCGGAGAAATATTTTTTCTCACTTACATATTTTATAACGTTATAATACCAATCTCCATCGTTTACATCGTTGAATTTATTTTTCCATTTTGAAGTAATTATTCCCAGCGGCAATGTTATTCCGCTGCCTTTTGAGCCGCCGCTTACTGACGAACTGCTGTGTGATTCGGTTTCTTTATTTTCTGTTTTTTTGGTTGATGTGCCTTGGTAAATTTTTGTGTTTGCATGTTTGTGTATTGTATTTTCTGTTGAAATGGAGTAACAGCCATTCGCTTCGTCTGTTATAGTCATGTTGTTTTTCTGTGCTTCAGTTAAGTATAGGTTTGTGAGGCTTTCTTGTACACAACATACTTTACTGATTGATGTATTTGCAACTAATGATAGCTCTGTTAAGTTGTTACTATAGCAATATAATTCAGTTAATGCTGTGTTTTTGCTTACGTCTAATGCTGTTAAATTGTTGCTATAACAATATAATTTAGTTAATGCCGTATTCTTGCTTAAGTCTAATGTCGTTAAGTTGTTGCTATAACAATATAGTTCCTCTAATGCCGTATTCTTGCTTAAGTCTAATGTCATTAAATCATTTTTAGAACAAGATAAGTATGTTAATGCCGTATTCTTGCTTAAGTCTAATGTCGTTAACTGATTGCTATAACAAGATAAGTATGTTAATGCCGTATTC
>CAZVVZ010000070.1:0-6953 GCA_964631135.1 uncultured Eubacteriales bacterium | reverse complement strand
TCATTCTATCTCTACCTCACTTCCTGCTTCAGCAATACAAATTGCATCTGCTTCATCATCATTTACATTCTCGTTATAATGTTCTCTCACATACTCAACACTTGCTTTTTTAAGTGTATTTCTGTCATTTTTGCATTGTATTCCAACACTTTTTCTCCACTGAGAAGGTGTTAGTTTAACATACAAAGCTTGTCTATTTCTTAGCATTACTTCTATGGTCGTTATGAGTCCAGATAATGCTCTAATTGTTTTCATATTTCGTGTTACATTCATTTCCTCGATTACTACAAACTCAGGTCTAAAACTCCTCAAGACCTCTTTTAGTTCGTTTGATATTTTTATTATTCTGTCTATGGTTTCATCTTGCTTTGGCTTAATTACACCGTAATCAATAAGCCTCAATTCGTTGTCAAACTTAGTGTCAATTATCGCCCAACCAGTAGAAGTAGTGCTACTGTCAATCCCCAATATAACCATAGTCAGCACACTCCCATACTCTGCCTTTTTCTCCGCATACAGTTACACAAATTTCACTTCTGCATACTTTTTTATCTACTCCATCTATAACTTCATCTTGCAACTGCTGATGACAGTATGGGCACTCAAACTCTGATTTGTCTATAAATTTCATCTTTCGTTCCTCCTGTCTTAGTTCATGCTAAACTTGTCTACTAGCGTTTCTACGCTTTCTCTACACGCAAGTGGGTTAAAAATTGATTCTTTCGCCTTAAACAAAGCTTCCAATTTCCCCTTATCCGCTTGCCTAAACGGGTACAGTTCTTTAGCTTGTTCGCCCATCTCACAAACACAGCATGCCACATAATCATACCTGTGTTGCAAATAACTATTAGGCGATGAAAATTTAATAAAACCTGTGTCCCCACAATGTTTACAGTGTTCTCTATTTTTAGCGATATTTACAGTATTGTCAATAGGTCTTAGCCGTCCAGCAATCTCTAAAATATCCGCAGGGGCAGGCAAACTATTACGTGTCGAACACCATTCGTCAACAGCCTCTAAATAAGCAGCATCTGTCAAGCATTTTAATAGCTTGTACCATTGGTTTAACTGTTTATCATTTAGCGAAAATCTTTTGCTTATGTACGTGTTCTCCAAATCGTCTATACCCTTATACATTGCGTCCATGCTTAACATCAAAATCCCCCCTATCTATAGCTTCTTGCAACATTTTCTTTTGTCGCTCTCTATCTGCCATTTTCTGTTCTTCGGTCATTTGAAAAGGATTTGTGTATTGTAATGGTGTTTGCTTTTTCTTCTTCACCTCATCTAACACCCAATTCAATATTGCTTTATAATCACTCTTATACTTCTTCCCATTCGAGCCTTTATAGTTATCCAACTTTTCGATACATTGGTCTGCAATTTCCTTACCATGAGCAACTACTAACTTCTCGTATTCATCACTAGTCATAGTTACAAACTCTGCAAAGTGTATCTTTTCAACTTCTTTTACATTTTCTTTTACATTTTCTTTTAAATTGTTTGGTTTAGTTTTGTTTAGTTTATTTAATGTTCCTACATTGTGTTGCTTTTGTGTATCTATTTGTGTATCTATTTGTGTATCTATTTGTGTATTCATTTGTGTACTCTTTTGTGTATCAAATCTAACCAACAAATATCTTCCACTTTGATTGCCATTGCCTTTTTTATAATTAACATATCCGTTCTGTATGAGTTCTAATCTCGCTTTATGAAGTTGATTTCTACTCATTCCAGATAGACCTTGAATAGTCATGTTTGCTACGGTAAACTCTTCTAGCCAACCACACTTATTGTTCAAATGAAATAAAATCACGTATAAACATATAGCGCTTGTACTTAAAGGTTTCGTGTATAACAAATCAAAAAAACTATTAAGCTGTTCTATATAATTCATTTATATATCCTCCTAATTTTGCTCTTGCATTCTTCTTACCTCATATCCTTTATCAACTGCTTCTTTTAATCTTTGACTATTAAACATCATTGATTTAAATAGCATTTCGCCTGATACTATTCAGTTTTCAAGGTGCTATTTCTTATTCCTTAAAAAGGTAAATTGCTATCTCCTTCCACTTCCATAAATCCTGCCGACGATGCCTGTGTATCTGCTTTCTTGCTATCTGCGAAATCAACTTCCTCTGCAATAACTTCAGTTACATACACTTTCTTTCCGTCTTTGTCATCATAGTTTCTAGTTTGAATACGTCCACAAACTGCAACTTGTTGCCCTTTTGTAAAATACTTGCTACAAAACTCTCCGGTCTTTCCCCAAGCAACAATATTTATAAAATCTGCATCAGGTTGTCCCTCAGATTTAAACCTTCTGTTAACTGCTAATGTAAATTGACATACCAGAGTATTATTAGCTTGTGTATACCTAACCTCAGGGTCTCTTGTAAGACGTCCCAGTAACATTACCTTATTCATTAAACTCTCCCCCATTCTTTATGGCCTCTAGCCATTGTCTTTTTATATGTCCGTTATGCACCATTGTGTGACATAGCCTACAAAGTTCTATAAGATTTTCCTCTGTATCATCTCCGCCACTTCCACGTGTCTTTATATGGTGCATATCAGTTTGACCTACTTTACGACAGAACTCACATCTGCCTTTCTTGTTCTTCATTGCTTTCTTATCTTTTACTCTTGCTCTTTTTGGAAAAGCAAACGTCTCATAATCAATTCCTGATGCCGTCATACTTCGCTTGCCCCCATTCTCTGTCATATTCAAATTTGTAACCTTTACAAGTTTTTATTCTACCTTTCAATACATCTCTAATTGAGCAAACACTAACATTCAATTCTTTTGCTGCATCATATGCATTTTGATAAGTTTTGCCGTCATTTCTCTTAATTCTTTTTGAATTAGCTTTATTGTATTTTGGCAACTTACTAAGATTATTTGCATATGCATGTACCATATTTTCTTTTCTCGTACACCATTCTAAATTTTCTACACAATTATTAAGCGAATTACCGTCAATATGATTTATCTCATTTTTACCCTCAACTTTAGGTATAAATGCTTCTGCAACAAGCCGATGTACTATTTTATTTTTGCGTTGCCTGTCCTTTTTTAAGCAAATGTAAGCACGATTTCTTTTGCTTATTGCTATTCTCAAAATCTTATTTTGCAGTTTTACAATTTTGTTATTTACAAACAATATATGGCGTACTCTTCCTAGGTTTGATACTTCATACCTATCCTCATAACCCACAATAGGTCTCCATGTTTCTATCATATTTCCTCCTTACATATACTTAGTCATCGAGTATTCCCTTTGTAATTGACTTTCAATAATTCGTATATTTAGTTTTAGAACGTTTATACTTTCTTGATTAGCATTGTATACTGCCTCGCAAACGTCCCTCTTAAAACGTAAATTTGCAACATCAGGAACACCATATATAACTTTGTCTATTAACGTTACTGCCATTCCTTCTGATTTTAATTTTAATGCTTCTTCTCTTAGTTTTTGCTTGTACTCTTTCTCTGCTGTTGCAAACTCTGTTCCAGTTTTACGAAGTGACTTTACTGATACTTCTAGCTCTTTTATTTTCTGCTCTATATCTTGCCACAACTCCATATCTACCACCTCGCAAACTCTCTGTATTCTTCCTCTTTCTTGCTTCTACGTATCATTGTTCTTATGTCGCTAAGCTCAGGATACTTTACTTGTATTTTCTGACGTGAACGTCTTATACTCTCAAAACAAGGTAGCCTTTTCGTCGTTATAAGCCCTAAAACCTCATTTAATGTCATTTCACTTGCACCAGGAAGTACAGTCTCATGCACTCTCTTTATTAAGTAATTATCATCTTTTCTCGCTAGTCTATCCTCTCTTAATACTTTCAACACTATTTCACTCGTTCTCTTTAGTTCACTCATAGGCTACCTCCCTATTACAATGTTTTTTTTGAGGCGATTTAATAAATGTACATATCTTGCTTCATCAAGCTTTTCAAGTCCGTCTACTTTATATTCCTTTAGTAATTCATTTAGCATATCTTCAAATACTAGATTACATTTCTCTACCTTTTCTTGTAGCAATGCTCTTAAAGTAAGTACTTTTTCGTCTGTCATAGTAAATGGTTTTTTCGCTTCTTCTGGCAAGTCCTCTCCAGCATATATGTATAAGCCTAAGCCAAACATTGCTAAATTCTTTACCAAACATCTCATTATTGTTTTGTTAACATCAAACATAGTTGCTGCCTCTACAGTCTTTTCTCCGTACTTTGTTGTATATGTATAACTCTCTGATTTCATTGCTTTGTTTTTGCCGTCCATTACAGGCAACCACATTTCATATGTCAAACTTTCTGCAGTTACTGATGTGAACACCATATATCCTAAATTCTCATCATATATATAAGGCTTGCCATCAAACCTTTTAATCTCATATATCGCTTCAGGATATATCTTCTTGAATTCTGCCCAAGCGTAAGCCCAACTTAAATAGCTAAGTCCGTCCTTTTCCTCTACTTTATCGTTCACATTTATTGAATAAACCTCTTGAAAACTAGCCATTCTTTCTCAACTCCTTTTCAAAATTTTTCTTTATCAAACTAGCCCCAACTAGAAATATAGCTAGTTCTAAAATCTCAACACATATAAATATCATCATCACATCCACCCTAGAGGTGTTAAATGAAAGCCAACTCTTTCAGCTTCGTCCATATATTCCTCTTCTTCCTCTTCATCTTCATGATCTAAAAAGTTTAAATCATCTTCTGTTTCTTCAAATTCCTCAGGTAATTTTTTCCCTACTGGTATCCATTTTCCCATTTGACATTCCTCCCATTCTTATGAAATCTCCCCTAAAATAGGGATTGCAGTACTCTTCACATATTGCCTATCAAAAGTGTATTTCTTTAAGTAATCTTCAACCTGTGGTATATGTTCCTGTGTAAAGTTTGTTGCCTTTCTTACTCTTAAATCCCACTTCAAATCGTCCATTAGTTTCCGTTTTAAGCTTGTCCTTACATTGCAACCTACATCTTCTCTAACCTCATCATAAACCTTGTTTGCAACCATTTTCGCTACAATCTCATATGCTGATAAACTGTTCCTACTTATTTTTGAATTTAGAATATACCTTAACTCTTCGTTCTCTTTTCTTAACGTCTCTATTTCTTTCATCAATTCCAATTTGTCTATGTTTTCACTTAAATTTCCCATAAAAATAACCTACCTTTCTCTGTACCTCAAAAGTACTTGAAAAGTAGGTCCATATTTGATACAATTACAAATAGACTTACTCATTCAAGTAGGTTTGAGGCTACTTAATACTGAATGTTTACCAGACGATGCAGTATTAAGTAGTTTTTTATTTATCTATCTTTTCTAATAATTAACTCATTTGTTTCTTCGTTAAATCTTATTTTTACTTCTAATTCTTCTTCCGATAATCCCATTTTCTTAAACCATTTCATCGGAATTGGAGCCCTTGGAGTTACATATCCATCTCCACTTTTATAAAGTATAACTTTCACTTTTTTCTCCTCCATTTATAAAGAGCCTCCCTCCCTTGACAACGGTACGAGTTTTTTATATACTGTTGCCGAGGGAGGGGTTTTCAGGCTTTAATTAAAATCTTTTGCGATTTTAATTATGTTTTGGAACTCAAGGTTCCTTCTCTTTGCTAACTGTTTGGCTTGGTAGGCGGCAGTTAGCTTTTTTATTAGCCTTCGCATAGGTTCATCACCTCCTGACAATAGTAATATATCAAAACTCGTACCGAGTTGTCAATACATTTCTTCAACTTTTTCAAAAATATTTTTTGCATAAGAAAAACACGCTTTTACACGTGTTTATCAGCGAATTTTTATATATTTTCATAATGAGACCATACACTTAATATTCTAATCTTCTTTTCTTCTTCCACTACTTGATATACAAGCCTATGCTTGCTGTTTATTCGCCTTGAATATGCACCGTTCAAATCCCCTAATAATTTTTCATAAGGCGGTGGGGCTTGATAAGGATTAGATCTAATAACATCAATTAGCTGGCTCAGTTTATTATTCAACCTTGCTTCTTTAAGCTTCGGAATATCTTTTAAAACTTGTTTTCTATACAATATTGAATACATTAGTCCAAACTCACCTCATCCTCTGATACAAATTCATCATCATCTGCATTTAAACCAGATATAATTTGCTCTTTCAAACCCGGAATAGAATATATATATAATGTTTCCATTAAACTATTATAATCTTCCTCCGATAATACAACAGCATTACCACTTTTAGTAGATATATTAATAGGTTCATTATATTTTATTGTATTTTCCAACATAGTATATATAGATTTCCTAAAATTTGTAACATTTGTATTAGTCATTTTATTCGCCTCCATATAAATATTATAACGTCCTCTTTAACGTACGTCAATATATCTATATGCAATTCACCAAAAAATATGTACTTTTTGACTGCTTTTCGTCTGATAAACTATTCAATTTTCAAGGTTCGATTGACCACTCTCAAACATTGACTTTCTTTTCAATTAGTTGTATATTTGTCGTAGAAGTTCTTTCTTAACTTCTAGATACCGGTTTGTTTGCAGACAGCGGTATCTTTTTTTATCCCCATACAACTAAGAATAAAATTATTCCAATACTCTGCATCTCTTTTTCTTGAACTCTCTAACTCAATTTCTTGCTTAATAGCTTTAATTCTGTCGCATACCAGCAGCCTTTTTTTAATGCAGTAGTCGATTTCTTTTCTGTCATACTGAGTTAAATTATCATAAAGCCTGTCTACTGTTTCTAAGTCGTCGTATGCTTCTTCTAGTCTTTTCTCTAACTTGTTCATTTATCTCGCTCCTTCCGCTATTTGCACAACTGACCTATCATCTGTACGAACATGTAACTATATCCGGTTATCATAGCTCCAAAAGTTACTAAATACCCCAAATTCCTCATAGCTTTATCCATATTAAACCTATA
>CAZVVZ010000069.1:0-7031 GCA_964631135.1 uncultured Eubacteriales bacterium | reverse complement strand
ACTTCTGGTTTGTTCTCAAAATCAAACAATAATTCAATTAACACAAAAAGTCGGGATATCCCCGACTTTTTATTTCTTATTCACTTCACTTTGCATTCATACGAGCAATCACATCTGCAACAAGGCCACAATAGCCTTCGTCGTCCATTTCTTTCAGGGACTTTTCGTTAACGACCATTATACTCTCACCGGAAGGCCTTGAAACTGTAAGATAATCGCCGAGGCAACTGAAATATGCGCATTTTTCATCGCCCTCATACACCTCGAAGTTGTGTTCAGAAGTCTTCCTAAAATCCAACGTTTGACCACTCACCACTGCTTTAAAGCAGTCACTCTGCTCCTGGGAAACACGAACCTTTTCGAGAACAATCCTTCTGACCTGTGCCTTCATGAAATTCATCCTTTCATTCGTCCTTGAGTGTTCTTCTACAGCTGGCATGTGATAAAGCTAGACCTCAATCATACTCGTTCATCCTTTCTTTTCCTTCTCTTAAAATAAACAAAATAGCCGTTGCAATCACATACGACTATAGGCTACCACACAACTATAAAATTCAGTATCCAAATCAATAAAATTCCTTACTATAATACCACAGGACTTTAGTATTCGTCAATAGCTTTTCGCGGAAAATCAGAAATTCAGTTACTAGTCAGAGTACTATAAAAAAATAATGTATATGTTTTAAAAGGAACGAATATTTGCAGAAAGACTTCCCGCATTTTTTTAAAGTCTTTCGTCGCAAATCCTGAGTTCCGATAAAACATATACATTATTTTTTCATATAGTCTGAATAGTAACGTAGGCTGCTAGCTCTACGATGCCCGCATAGAAAATACGTATGCCAGTACTTCAGCAACAGCCTGATATAGCTCTTCAGGAATAGCCTCTCCTATGTCAACAGAAGCATATAGAGTTCTGGCTAAAGCCTTGTTTTCCACAATTTCAACCTTATTTTCTTTCGCAATCTCTTTAATTCTAAGTGCAACATAATCTTGCCCCTTTGCCACAACTATAGGAGCTTCATTTTCCTTAGGATCATACTTTATAGCAACCGCAAAATGAGTCGGATTAGTTATGACAACATCCGCCTTAGGGACTTCTTTAATCATTCGACTCATAGCCATTTGTCTTTGCTTTTGCTTAATTTTACCTTTAATTTGCGGATTACCTTCAGTCTGTTTATATTCTTCTTTTATTTCCTGCTTTGTCATTTTTAAGTCTTTTTTATGCTTTCTTAATTGAACAACCCAATCGACAAAAGCAAATATTAAAAGAAACATGCCCATCTGAATTCCTAGGTCAACAATTACTGTCATTATATATTCACCGGTAGCTGCCGGAGTTAAATTCATAGTGTTTAATAATGCAACCGTATTTTCGCTAATCGTTCTGTATGCAATACACCCTACAATAGCTACTTTTATTATAGTCTTAAAAAAGAATTCAGCAACCTGTTTCAATGAAAACATCTGCTTTATTCCCTTTAGAGGACTTATGTTACTAAATTTAGGCTTAATATTCTCAGCAGTAAACAATAAACCTGATTGCATCAAATTAGAAATCAGACCTGCAAGCATAACGACACCAAAAATAGGCAACATAGCTGTAAAAAACATTAAAGCCAAATCAGTAGCAAGTGAAATTACTCCGCCTGTTGTAAACAAGTCTTCTTTATACATATACACCTCAAAAGTAAGTGTGATAATCTCAAGCATACTTGTATAAAGTTTTACACCAAAATTTTTCAAGCACACAAACCCAAATAATATAACAACCGCCGAATTTAGCTCAGTACTTTTAGGGACTTGACCTTTTTCCCTAGCCTCTCTTTTACGTTTTGCGGTAGGCTCTTCAGTCTTTTCCTCACCCTCAGCGAAAAACTGCAGCGGAATACGAAGATATAAATCATTCACTTCATATTCATTTGTAAAAAACATGATCTATACCTCCCTCTTTTATTATGTTCCATTAGTCCCCATAGCTGTAAAAAACTTAATAATATTTTCTTCCATAAGCGAAGTTAACCCTTCTGCAACAGTTTCAGCATTTGCTATTGTAATTGTAATTATAGCAAAACCTAGCATAACTTTTATAGGCATACCTAACATAAAAACATTCATTTCAGGAACAGTCTTGGATAGGACCCCCAAAACCACATCAGCAATAAATACTGCCGCAATAATAGGTGCCGAAATCTTAAGTGCTATACCAAACATCTCCCCCATAATGCTTCCTAACTCTGAAATAACATTTGAGCTGAAAGTAAGCTGTCCTAAAGGAATAACTTCATAACTGTAAAATAGTGCACGAATTATCATATGATGACCATTTATAAGCAGAAAAATCAAAATAATATAAGTATAGTAAAAATTTGAAGTAAGCGGCACTTGAATATTTGTAATAGGATCAAGAACATTAGCATAACCAAATCCAACCTGATTATCTATAATTTGGCCTGCTAAATATATACCTGACATAATTATATAAGTAACATATCCCATTATAATTCCAATTGCAAGTTCTTTCATAACATATACTGTATATAAAACCATACTCCCATTATAGTCCACGGCTAAATCATTTGATGCACTGACATATATTAAAGTTAAAAAAAATGCAAAACCCACTTTAAAAAGAGCAGGCATATTTTGCCTACCGAAAACCGGTGACAATATAAACAACCCGCTCATTCTAACTAAAACCAATAAAATTGCATCAAAATTCTCAACTGCCACTCCAAAATCAACCATAAATTCACTCCATAAAGCATTATATTTTATGAACGTAGAAAAGAATCACTATAAAAATAAAGTATTCATATTCGAATATAATTCCGTTATAAAAGATGTAAGCACACTAATCATCCACGGACCAAACAGAATTAAGACACCAACAATAGCTAAAACCTTAGGCACAAAAGTAAGTGTCTGTTCTTGAATATGAGTTGTCGCCTGAAATATGCTGACTGCTAACCCCACAACTATACTAACCAGCAAAACCGGGGCAGACACCATAATAGCTGTAACCATCGCATTACTCGCCACATCCATAACTACACTTGCATCCATCTAATCCACTCCTCTTTCACCGCACAAATCCGGTAACAATCGTTTTAACAACTAAACTCCAGCCATCAACCAAAATAAACAACAGTAACTTAAATGGCATAGAAATCAAACTTGGCGGTAACATCATCATACCCATAGACATCAATGTACTTGATACAATCATATCTATAATTAAAAACGGTATGTATATAATAAATCCCATTTGGAAAGCGATCTTTAATTCACTAATCGCAAATGCCGGAACAATAATGGTTAAAGGCAACTCTGATAAATCTTCCGGCACTTCTTCTAGTTCTGCGATCTCAACAAACAGTGCCAACTCATCTTCTCCTCTTAACTGTCCCAACATGAAGTCCTTAATCGGCTTTATTGCATTATCATAAGCCTGTTCCTGACTTATTTCATTAGCCAAATACGGCTGTAATGCATTATCGTTTATTTTAGTAAACGTCGGAGACATTATAAAAAATGTCAAGAACAAAGCTAACCCAACCATAACCTGATTCGGTGGCATTTGATTAGTACCCATAGCACTCCTCAAAAAAGATAAAACAATAACTATCCTGGTAAACGACGTCATCAATATAAGAATTGAAGGTGCCAAAGTCAATATAGTAAGTAATAATATAACTTGAATCGTAGTAACAGTATCTTGAGGCTCCGTAGCCTCTTCTATTCCCAACGTAACCTTAGGAATGGTTACAGGTTCTGCAAGCGAAACAGAAATAAAAAGTGTTGATATTAAAAAAATAAGTAAAGTCATTTTTAATTTTTTTGACATTAACTTAACCTCTTTCGTATTATTTCTTGTTATTAAACAGATCTCTCAAACGTTTAATGTTCTCATTAACCTCATTCCCATTCTTAGAAGAATTAAGTTTATTTTCAGTTTTAAAAAAGTCAAAATATTTTCCAAAGCTTTTTGTACTTTCATTTGGAGTATTAGCAATAGTAGGTTTTATAAGTTCAGGTTCAATATTGCATATAAATTCCAAGCCTTTGACAGACATATGCATAAGTACAAACTGCTCGCCAACCTGCACCAAGTAAATATTTTTATCAAATCCAAGCGACAACGTATCCACTATTTTCATATATTTACTTTTTATCATGCCTGACGACTTTTTCCCGACAAATTTCGTCATAACATATGCTAAAAACATTACACTGCCAACAGCTATTAAAATAGTCAGTAAGCTAATAAACTGAGCTCCCATACAAACCTCCGATTAAACCCTCTTTTCAGGCAAAACAATTTTAGTAATACGAACACCAAAGTTCTGGTCAACAACAACGACTTCACCCTTAGCAATAATCTTACCGCTAACCAAAACATCGACGTTATCTCCTGCAAGCCTATCTAATTCAACAATTGTGCCTTGTGTAAACTGCAAAATATCCTTAATAGGCCTTTTTACCTTACCAAGTTCTACACTAACCTGAAGCTGTAAGTCCATCAGTAAATTCATATTTTCTTTTTGATTAGCAACCAAATCTTCCGTAAGCTCCTCAAAGTATATAGGTCGAACTGTCGCAGAGCTTTCTTCCAGTTCTTCATTAGCCGTAGTTTCCGGCTTTTGCGGAGCACTTTTCTCAGCTTCCTTTGCCTCTTCCTTCGGCAACAGCTTAGATTTCAAAACACTTAACAAAGTGTTAAAAACTGAGTATGTAATATAGTAATAAACAGTAGTATTTATTTCATCATTTATATTCAAAGCAATCGCTAACTGTATAACATTTTCCTCTAATGAGCTTAATTCAGATTCCCCCATCGACTCCTCAATAGAAATATTAGCACTTGTAACTTTAGCTAAAGAATTTGCCAAAGCCACTGTCATTTGAGAAAACACTTCTCCGAAAGCATTTAATTCAGTTTCACTTACTTCGCCTTCTTCAACCACAGTTTCTAATAAAATACCTGCCATATTTTTCATAGAAGAAGTATCGAATGCAAAAGTAGAAAGACCGCTTTTGTATTTTGCATCCAGCAGTTTATACTCTTCTCCTAAAGTTTCTTTTACTAAAGAAGCTTTTGCAATATCAACAGAAATTTCTCCCAAAGAACACGGCTTATTTAATATTTTCCCTATAGCCTTAGCCATAGCTTTTAATGGCTCATTAAAAATATCCAAAACCGCAGTTTTGTCATTATCTGAAAGAAGTTCAAGCTCTTGACTAAACTCAGTCCCATTTTGCAAAAGTTGCTTTAACTCTTCACTTTCTATCATTTGTTCATCCTCCTCTATTCATCTTCTTTACGTACAGTTTCTGTAATTTTAATCGCCAATTTCTTATTACTGGTTCCCGGTCTGGCCTTATATCGCTTTACTCCGTCTATAAAAACCGGCAACTCTGATTTTATGTTAGTATTAAGTGTTATCACATCCCCAACCTGCAAATCCTTAATATCAGACAGCTTTAATTTGGTTTCGCCCAATGCAACATGTAATTCAACCTTAGATAGCTCTAATTTTTCTTCAATATTTTTTATTTTTTCCGGTGAATTCGGTTCAACTTCAGTAAACAGCCATGATTTAATATCAATCTTGTTTATAATAGCCTTTATAGTTTCATACGGAATACAGAATTTCATAACACCGCTTTCTTTTCCGACAGAGAGCTTTATCTCAATCATTATAATCGTATCATTAAGTCTAGTCATGTTTATAAGTTTAGTAGTTGTAAAAAACTTTTCTACAACGGGTGTAATGTTATATGCCTGCCCCCACGCTTCTTTTAGAGGTGTCATTAGATTTTTTATAAGATTATATATAATAGCAGCCTCTATTTCAGTAAGATTTCGTTCAGTAGGTTTAGCCTCAACATTTCCTCCCAAAGTCTTATCGATAATTTCAAAAGCAATATTAGGAGGAAATTCCATCAAAATATCACCTTGCAGCTCTTGGGCTCTAATAACTCCAATAGCGACAGGGTCTTTTAATGTCTTTATATATCCTTCGTAAGGCATCTCTTTTATATCAGAAATCTCTACAATAACTTCGCTTCTTAAAAGAGTTTCTAATATAATTGAAGAAGTTTTACAAAAATATTCATAAATATTTCTAAATCCGGCAATATGGTTCTTTGCGAACTTACTCGGCTTAGAAAAATCATATCTTGTAATTGCCATTTTTCAATTTCTCCTTCGTAAAAATTAAAAGTATTAAACCACCATAAATGATGAAATTACTACTGAAACAATATCTTCCTTGTCTTCTTCTGTTGTATATATATTTCTAATCGAATCAAGCACAGGCTCTCTCATCGCCTCTCTCGGACTAATAACCGATTTTGCTTCACCGTCTTCTGTCTCCGTAGTAGGCTTTACCTTTAGCTGATCGGCCGTTTTAGTCTCAAACACACTATAAATTGCAGCTTTAATATCCGGGATCATCTCATTAGCTTTATTTAAAGCATCTTCTGTTTTAAAAACTATAGTGAAATCTGCCTGTAAATAAGAAGTTTTCGAGCCGGATGATGCAAGAGGAATCTGAACTTTCTCTAAAGTAAGTCTTTTCCCCTGAGTTAAATCATATTTTTCTATTTCCGGTTCTTCTGTCTCTGGCTTTTCAGCAGCATTCTGTATCATAAAATATATACCGCCTCCAGCTAAAGCCACACCAAGCACGACCCCAATAACAATAAATAAAATTGCTTTCTTTCCCATCTATTCGTCCTCCCTTTTCTTTTGCAAAAACAAATTAAACGTCTGTTTAAACTCTATAACTTTATTTATAATTTCCGGGACGCTTTCCCTAACTACAAATTTGTTCCCGGTAGTAAGCGATATCGTTGTGTCAGGCATTGCTTCAACTGTCTCTATTAAATCTGAATTTATAACAAATTTTTTGTTGTTTAATTTTGTTAATTCTATCAATTTCAGCACACCTCCACAATATACATTCAAATTATAATAAAATAAAAATAAAAAATCAAGTATATATTTTTGGCAAGAAAAATAA
>CAZVVZ010000068.1:0-7072 GCA_964631135.1 uncultured Eubacteriales bacterium | reverse complement strand
AATAATATAACAGTTAGCAACCGCCTCTCTTGATTATTTCGTCACGAATCATAGCTGCTCTTTCAAAGTCTAACTCTTTCGCAGCTTTTCTCATTTCTTTCTCAAGCTTTTCTATCGATACTTCTTCTATCTCATATTTTTCCGTATCTTCGGCAACTTTCGTTACTTCTATATTATCTCTAATGCCTTTTACTATTGATTTCGGTATTATATTATTTTTCTCATTATAATCTGCCTGTATTTTTCTCCTTCTGTTAGTTTCATGAATCGCATATTCCATTGCATCTGTTACTTCATCGCCATACATAATAACTTTTCCGTTAACATTTCTTGCGGCACGACCTATTGTCTGAATCAGCGAACGTTCTGAACGTAAAAATCCGGGTTTATCCGCATCTAAAATTGCAACCAATGAAACTTCCGGAATATCTAATCCTTCCCTAAGTAAGTTTATGCCCACTAATACATCAAAAACGCCTAATCTTAAATCTCGTATTATTTCCATTCTCTCTAATGTATCAATATCTGAATGGAGATATTTAACCTTAATTCCAACTTCCTCTAAATATTTTGATAAATCCTCTGCCATTTTTTTAGTAAGAGTTGTAACCAAAATTCTCTCTTTTTTCTCAGCTCTCTTATTTATTTCCCCAATCAAATCATCTATTTGATTATTAACCGGTCTGACTTCTATTATAGGGTCTAATAATCCGGTTGGCCTTATTATTTGCTCTGCTACTTCTCCGTTTGAATGTTCTAATTCGTATTCAGCAGGAGTTGCACTTACAAAAACAACCTGATTTATCTTTTTCTCAAATTCATTAAAGTTGAGTGGTCTGTTATCATATGCAGACGGAAGCCTAAAACCGTAGCTTACCAACATGTCTTTTCTTGCACGATCCCCATTGTACATTCCTCTTACCTGCGGTAATGTAACATGAGATTCATCTACAAAAAGCAAAAAATCTTTAGGGAAATAATCTAATAATGTGTACGGCGCTTCTCCAGGTTTTCTTCCGCTAATATGTCTTGAATAATTCTCAATTCCATTGCAAAATCCTATTTCTTGAAGCATCTCTATATCAAAGTTCGTTCTTTGTTCAATCCTTTGAGCCTCGATAAGTTTTTCTTTCGACTTGAAATCTTTAATACTCAATTCTAGCTCTTCTTCAATTCCTTTTATTGCCTTTTGCATTTTTTCTCCGCTTGTAACATAGTGAGATGCCGGATGGATCAATGTGTGAGTTAATGTTGCAATTACTTTTCCTGTAAGAGGATCTATTTCCGAAATTTTTTCAATTTCATCACCCCAGAATTCAATTCTAATAGCCTTATTATCATATCCGGATGGAAAAACCTCTACAACATCACCTTTAACCCTAAATTTGCTTCTTGTGAACTCAATCTCATTTCTTTCATACTGGTTTTCCACTAATTTTTTCAGCAATTCATCTCTATCTTTTACCATACCAGGTCGCAAAGATATCGTCATATTGCTATAGTCGTCAGGATCTCCTAAACCGTAAATGCAAGAAACACTGGCAACTATAATTACGTCTTTTCTTTCAAAAAGTGCGGCTGTTGCCGAGTGACGAAGTTTATCTATTTCATCATTTATTGCCGAATCTTTTTCTATATAAGTATCTGTTTGTGCGATATATGCCTCCGGCTGATAATAATCATAATAAGATACAAAATACTCCACTGCGTTCTCTGGGAAGAACTCTTTGAATTCTGAATAAAGTTGTCCTGCTAATGTTTTATTATGCGCCAAAATCAAAGTCGGCTTTTGCACCTTCTCAATTACATTTGCCATTGTAAATGTTTTACCGCTCCCTGTTACCCCAAGCAGTGTTTGGCACTTTTTACCTTCAATTATACCATTTGCAAGTTTTTCAATTGCCTGTGGCTGGTCGCCAGTTGGCTTGTATTCTGAATGTAGTTTGAATTCCATATTTTCTCTCCTTCACTCATTTATTATGTACTTATTTTTCATCAACCAATTTCGGACTTACTTGATTGTCTAAATTCTGAATGCCTATAATATCTTTATCGTTTGCTAATATTGATAATTCTTTTCTAGCAGTTTCATTAAGTTTTTCCATTCTATGACTCTGACTGATACTTTCTTCAATCATACTAGCATTTAATACTTCTAAATTACTTAAAACGATAAGATGTAAAATATCTGCATAATCTCTAATATTGCCTTCTAAATTGGGATTTTTTTCTCTCCATTCTTTTGCCGTCATTCCAAATAATGCTACATTTATTACATCTGCTTCATTTGCATAAACAAATTGTTTTTGTTTATCAGTCAAATGTGGTACAATATTTTCTTTTATGCTATCTGTGTGTATTCTATAATTTGTTTTAGACAAGCTTCTTCTAACAGACCATTCAATTTTTTCTTGATAACTTTCTTTATACTTTAGTCTTTTAAATTCTTTAATTAAATATATTTTAAATAAATTATCAATCCATGAAGCAAATTCTAATGCAATATCCGAATGTGCAAAAGTCCCTACGCTATATTTTCCTTTACTAAAAGTAATCCCTTTTGCATTTACTCTTATGCACCATTGACTAGGAGTCATTGTAAAGGATTTCTTAGGTGCCTCAATTTTAATTCGGCTGAATTCCGCCGAATTAAAATTTTCATTGCTTAGTTCTTCCCATAATCCTAAAAATTCTATTGTGTCATAGTTACTTAACCATTTTTTTATAACATCAGATGGTTCTTTAGAATTTTTATATTTAGCTAAATCTGTCAAAGAAATGTAATCTTCATCGCCTATTCGCATTACTCTAACATCATTTTCATTAACATTCATAACTGTTATAATTTTCTTATCCACTTTATATTTTCCCCTTCCTTTTGTAACTTATGATTTTAATATTAAGCTTCTTTCTTCCAGTGCATTTAATCTATTCTTTTTAAAACTCTGAATGTAGTTTGAATTCCATATTTTCTCTCCAATCTTTAAGATACAAGCAAATAATACCACACAGAACAATTGTTTGCAATACATTTAGATGCAAAGATTCGTTCCTTTGTTACTACATGAAAATAGTATATATGTTTTAAAAAGAACGAATATTTGCAGAAAGACTTCCCGTATTTTTCAAAGTCTTTCATCGCAAATTCTGAGTTCCGATAAAACATATATACTATTTTCATGTAGTAACAAGCTGAGCGGTAAATGAATTTCTGATTTTTTGCACAAAATTATTGAAAAATATGCTTGCATGTGATAACATATTAAAGCAAGCTGGAGAGATGGTCGAGCGGTTTAAGGCACACGCTTGGAAAGCGTGCGAGGTGACGAGCCTCCGCAGGTTCAAATCCTGTTCTCTCCGCCAAAAATAAAAAGGTGGACTTTGTCCACCTTTTTTGTAGCAAAAAATTTCTCTAAAAAACAAGTAAAATAAGCATTACAAAAGATTTCTATTACCAAGGAAGCACCATAATGGCCTTTCTTATACTTGCTCTATGTCCTCTGCTTCGATATTAACCAAAATATCTTTTGTAAATATGCTACAATTAGCAATCCTAACAGCCTGATTGTTAATTGCCCTCTCAAATACGTTTCTTACATACCTACCATTTCCGAATTTATAATTTCCACGTGCATTATTAAGCACCTCAATTAACTTATCTCTCGCACCATCCGAAATTTTATATCCGCTGCCCTCAAACATCTTAATTCCAATTTCAACAAGCTCATCTAAGTTATAATCCTCAAATTCAATAACATTAGGAAATCTTGAACTAAGTCCCGGATTTACATTTAAAAATTCCTCCATTTCCTTGGTGTACCCTGCAAGAATTACAACTAGCTTATCTCTATTATCATCCATCAGCTTTAATAATGTGTCTATTGCCTCTTTACCGAAATCGTTTTCTCCGCCTTGCGATAATGTATATGCCTCATCAATAAATAACACACCGCCAAAAGCCTCTTTCACTTTCTCCGTAGTTTTAATTGCCGTTTGTCCAACATACCCGGCAACCATGCCGGCTCTATCTGTTTCAATCACTTTATTTTCAGAAATCATTCCAAGACCGTACAATAAACTTGCAACAGTTCTTGCCATCATAGTTTTACCGGTCCCAGGGTTACCTGTAAATACCATGTGAAGTGTCTGAGTATTATTCGTCATAAGTCCCACTTTTTTTCTTTCCTGCATTATCTTTATTCTTGAAGCCAAGGCACGAATATAATCTTTTACCCTTTCTAACCCAACAATTTTGTCAAATTCTTCTTCATAATTAAACTCTTTTGGTTCATCTTCCTTGCTAATTCCCATATCAGAATTAATTATCTTATTTATTTCTTCTGTTGGCACATCATCTTTCACAATTCTATCGCTTTGATTTCTTAAAATCTCATCAACAAAATTACGTATCATTCTTCCGTTACCTGATGATGCTGTTGCATTTTTATGCATACTTTTTACTTTTTCAAATGCAGCAATTTCTGTCTCATTATCCATTACAAATCCTTTAGATGCCACCATTAGTTTAAATATATCAAACAATTCCTCAGCTGAATAATCTGGAAAATCTATTGAAATAGGAAATCTCGACTCAAGCCCTGAATTCGCAGTTAAAAACTCTTTCATTTCCTTTTTGTATCCTGCTAAAATTACAACTATTTCACCTTTATAATCTTCTACTAGTTTTACTAAAGTGTCTATCGCTTCTTTACCAAAGTTATCTCCCGCTGTTGAAAGTGCATATGCCTCATCTATAAAAAGTACTCCACCTAGTGCATCTTTAAATACTTCTGTTGTTTTTATTGCTGTTTGTCCGACATATTCTGCTACCAACTTTGATCTATCTGCCTCAATTAACTGTCCGCTTTTTAGTATTCCCATTTCTTTTAGCATATTCGCCGTTATTCTAGCAACAGTAGTTTTACCTGTTCCCGGATTACCGGTATATATCATATTTAAAACTTGAGATGTATCAGTTAAAACTCCCGCTTCTTTTCGCTTTTGCTGAGCCTTTAAAACATTGTATTGTTTCCTTAAAAAGTCTTTTACATTTTCAAGACCTATTACCTTATTTAATTCAGCCTCTAAATCAAACTCCTCTTTCTCTTCAAGCTCAAAATCAGATAATTTAAGTAATTCATAATCAGTTTCTTTTTCTTCACTTATTCTCTTAGACTGATTAAGAATTGCTTTTTCCACCATATTTCTAGCTAGTCTTCCATTACCGGTATCATTTCTTCCTTTTATATTTTTCCCTTCAAAATATGTTATAAGAGGCTCTATACAGCTATTATCAATTACATATTGATTAGAAACCGCAATCTCATTAGCAATCCTATACATCTCCTCAGGTGTATAATCAGGAAATTCAATAACATTGGGGAATCTGGATTTTAATCCCGGATTACTCTTTAAAAATTCGTGCATTTCATTTGTATATCCGGCTAAAATAACTACTAAATTGTCTTTATTATCTTCCATCATTTTAACCAAAGTATCGATAGCTTCAAGCCCAAAAGTATCATTCTTATCTCTATTTAATGCATATGCTTCATCTATAAAAAGTACTCCGCCCAATGCAGAATTTACTTTCTCAGTCGTCTTTTTAGCCGTTTCTCCAACATGTTCTCCGACTAAATCTCCTCTACTAACCTCAACAAATTGCCCTTTAGATAAAATCCCCAAAGCCGCCAAAAATTCAGAAACCAATCTTGCTATTGTAGTTTTACCCGTACCAGGATTGCCGGCAAAAATCATATTCATAGAAATTGATGCTGTCTTTAGTCCGGCCTCTTCTCTAAGCTTTCTTGTAGTCATAGTATCTTCAAGTTTCAGCACATATTCTTTTACCGAATCAAGTCCTATAATTTTATTTAATTTCTTCTTAACCTCTTCAACATTTGCATTCTTTTCTCTATGATTAAATTTTTGAAGTGCAATTAAGTTATTTTCAACTAAAATCATAATCTCATTTTCAGCAACACCCAAAACAACATCTGTCGTTATTGGTGCTGTCCTCTTTAGCTTAAACTCCGTAAGAGGCTTATAAATATTCCTATCTATCCATAAATTAAGACCGTTAAGTCCTGTTCTCTTTGTATAAACATTTTTTAAAAATTCTAAAATCGAAGCATCATACTTAAGCGGTATAGATAATTCTGTTCTTGCTTTTAACACCATAGTATTTACTAAGTTTTGAATCATCTTTTTTATATCTTCTTCACTTAGCTCCTCAATTTTAAGAACATCTATTATTTTTTCAAAAGTATCTTCTCCGATAAACGGAATAAAATCCTCTGCACTACCGGAAGATATTAAAACAAAGTATTTATTATTTGAATTAATTACAATATTCTCATTATTAGTCGGTACTACAAAACTACCCTTTTTTATAAGCTCAGATATAACCTTTCGTACACTACTACTTCCTGCCTTAAAATTCTTAAACACAATAACTTCAGTAGAACTATTAAGCTTTGCATATAAATCCGCCACAAACTGTCCAAAATTATTATCTTCGTTATATAAACTAAGGTCAAAAAACTCTTCTTTTCCTTGTATTAGTGTTTCTTCAAACATTAAATTTGTAATATCAGATATCATAGAACTTACAAATATACTTTCATTAGTAAATATGCAAATTGTATTCTTTAAAAATTTAGGCTCACTTTGAATAACAAACGGCCTTTTAAATGCGACTAATAAACTCGTTAAAAATTCTGTTTGCCCTAAAAAATTATTTATAACTTTACCCATTATTCTATTAAAGGTATCATCTATATCTATTTTTTTAGTTTCTTCTTTAGTAGCTTGTGGCTTAAATAAGCTATCTAACCTTTCCTTAGTATATTCAAAAGTGTCCTTATAAAAATCCAAAATCTTTTGTTGCTCTTCATTTACTTTTCCTGAAATCGATGCAACAGAATAAAACAGACAGAATAAATTATCCTCCGTTTTTTCTTGCTCGGTCATAGGTCTACTCGCATACATCATATCCAAAAGTCTTTTTAGCAAAGATATGCTCTCTTTATATGTACTTTTATGAATCCCTAAAAAGCCTTTTTTCTCTTGA
>CAZVVZ010000067.1:0-7302 GCA_964631135.1 uncultured Eubacteriales bacterium | reverse complement strand
ATTATAATAAAATAAAAATAAAAAATCAAGTATATATTTTTGGCAAGAAAAATAAATGAGCCCTCCTTATTAAACTGTTTTGTCTAATAATTTGGGTTCAACTCATTTTACTTTTTTAAAGAATTTCCTATTATATTAAAAATTATCTAATTCAAATTAGCAATCGAAGTAGCAGTTAAACTAACCGGTACAGAATAGCTTAAGTGCTCGCACATTCTCTTATTTTCTTTTGCAAGTAGCATTTCCATAATTGTTGACTGGCAATTAAACGTTGTAGAATATGTCGGAACAAAACTCATAAAGTAATAACTAAACGGAACAACAAAATATGTGTCAAACATATTCTGGATATCCATTATATATATGGATAAGAACAACTTTTCATCTTCTAATGCATTCTCATAAGTTCCAACTTCACTAGCCTTAGAATTAAAATAATCAACATATTTCTTTCTGTTAACTCCTAAAGCTTCAAACATTTCTTCATAATAATCTTCTAAATTAGTAGTTTTTGTTGAAAGCAAAGCTCCAAGTCTAGCCTCTGAGAAGAAATCAAGCTTTACCTTACCTTTTATTGGCTCGCCGTTTCTGTCTAGCAACGTAGCCAACATTTCGGCTTTAGATGCCAAAGCAGCTTTCAAATTATTAGATGCCATAGAAATTGCAGCAGATTGCAAAATTGCAAATTTATCAGCCTTGCCTAATTTTAAGAAATCCTTACCGGCTTCCGAAATTTTTATAGAATCATATCTGCTAGTTTTCTTTGTATGTCTTTCTGTTAATCCTATTGAATTGCAAAGATTAGTAATATAGTCTAAATACTCAGCGTCTTCAAAAAACATATCCTCTATTAACGTAGATTTAGTCTGGCCTAAAAGTGTATTAGTCTTAGAGCAAGGAATCCTTTTAGATAATGTTTTTAATAACTTAGTGCAATCATCAACTAGCGGATGATTGTTCTTAGAAATTTCATATAAATTATATTTAGATGTAAAAGTATTTTGCATCTTGTTTAAATTAACATGTAACTTAGGAACAACCAAAGCTGAAGCCGTCAAATCTTCATTTAATATAGCAAACGGGTTTTTATTTTTATTAACCTCTGTTTTTCCTGAATATAACCATTTTCTAAAAGGAATATTTATATTTTTTAACACATATTCCTTCTGCGATTTCACAATTTCTAACTCCTGCATGTTTTTTAATAAACTTTTTTCAAATTCTGAAAAAATATTAGCTGTAATTTTAGACATCTTTTTTCCTCCTTTAAACATCTCTCACAACCCTATTATCGTTTGCAATTTCAAAAAACTTAACACTTTTTAATACTTTTTATTAAAATTTAGGCTGTCAATCAGACTATTATTTTTAAAAAGTTCGAATATTGTTACTAAGCAGGCTATATGAAATACGATATATGTTTTAAAAGGAATAAATATTTACAGGAAAATCTCTTTTTACTCTAGAACTGCAATTATTGACTTCTCTACTTTTCTAAGTCTTCCCTTCATATCTTCAAACTGCTCTTCTCCCATGCCCTCTCTCAAATCTTCCTTAACCATCAGGCACATTTCATCCACTTCATCTTTAAGTAAGTTAAGTTTTTCAAGAATTTCAAGACACATAAATCTATATTTCCTATCAGCAGCCTCTTCACCAACTTGTGTAGCATAAAGATCTTTAATTTCGAACACATCTCCGCGGTTAGGAATTATAGTCCTTATACCAAAAGTATCATTGATAACAGACGAAAATGCATCTTGTGCCTCCGGCTCTCCATGAACTATAAAAACTGTAGAAGGCTTCTTCTCAAAACAACTTAACCAATTTATAAGAGCTTTCTGATCTGCATGTCCGGAAAACCCTTCAATATACTCAACTCTTGCTTTAACAGTAATATCTTCTCCAAAAATTCTAACCTGCTTCTCACCGTCAACAAGCCTTCTTCCAAGAGTGCCAACTGCCTGATAGCCAACAAACAGTACCGTACTGTTTTCCTGCCATAGGTGATGTTTTAAGTGGTGCCGTATCCTACCTGCTTCGCACATTCCACTAGCAGAAATGATAATGGCAGGCTCATTGCTCTCATTTATTTCCTTAGATTCATCCACTGTTCTAGATAATTTTAGTGTTGGAAAATCAACAGGATTTTTATTCTCCATAATATATCTTCTTGCCTCTTCATCGTAGCATTGAGAATTGTTTTTATAAATTTCAGTTGCAGAAATAGCCAAAGGGCTGTCAATATAAACGGGTGTTTTAAGTATTCTGTCATACTTTTCCTTAAACTTATCCTTATTTTGATTTAGGCCATAAACAATCTCCTGTGTTCTGCCAACAGCGAAAGAAGGAATAACTACACTTCCGCCCTTGTCTATAGTCTCGTTAACAATATCAATAAATCTCTCAAATCTATCTTCTCGTTCCTTGTGATTCCTATCGCCGTATGTAGACTCCATAACTAAAATATCCGCCGAACTTACAAGCTCTGGATTTCTAAGAATAGGTGTATCATTATTGCCCAAATCTCCGGTAAATACAGCCTTTGTTTCCTTACCGTTCTCTCTAACCCAAATTTCAATTATAGCAGAGCCCAACATATGTCCTGCATCTCTGAACCTAACTTTTATCTCATCATTTATCTCTATAACTTCATCATAATCACAAGGCTCAAACAATTTCAGTGAATCCGCGGCAATTTCAGCAGTATACAAAGGAGGAACAGGATGCTTCCCGGCACGAATCCTTTTTCTGTTAATCCATTCGATTTCCATCTCCTGAATGTGGCCGCTATCCGGTAACATTATACTACATAAATCAGCAGTTGCCTTAGTAGTATAAACCTTTCCTGAGAATCCGTCATTAAACAACTTAGGAATACGACCGGAATGATCAATATGTGCATGAGTCAAAAACATAAAGTCTATAGTATTAGGTGCAAATGTAAAATCATCCACATTTAACATAACTTCCTTATTTTGACCTTGAAACATACCACAATCAACCAAAAACTTATACTTATTAGTTGTTACCATGAAACACGATCCGGTAACTGTTCTTGCTGCTCCTAAAAAGGATATTTGCATTATAAAATTCCTCCCCTCAATTTTTAAGCAAGACTATTTTTCTTTACTTAATATCTTCTGTAATTCATCAACAAACGTGTTTAAATCCTTAAACTGTCTGTAAACAGATGCAAACCTAACATATGCGACATCGTCCATTTCCTTTAACTTATTCATAACCAATTCGCCAATATCAATGGAAGAAATCTCCTTATTAAACTTATTATATACTTGCATTTCAATAGAGCTTACAGCTTCATCTATCTGACTGGCTGTAACCGGTCTTTTTTCGCAAGCACGTCTAATACCATTTGCAACCTTATTCCTATCAAAGAACTGCCTACTGCCATCCTTCTTTATTACCATCATAACAATGTTTTCAACACGCTCATATGTGGTAAACTTTCTACCGCAGCTAACACATTCTCTTCTCCTTCTTATACTTGCTCCATTATCTGATGCCCTTGAATCTATAACTTTACTTTCAGGCACATAACAATACGGACATTTCATAAAAAACCTCCAAAAAATTATTTTACCACCCTTGCAATAAGTGGCTCTTTATTGTGTGCCTTTTCTGAAAATGAAAATGCACTTCTTAATAATTCAATAACCTCATTCAATTTACCTTCATCATTAACAAATAAAGTTGCTAAAACCGTACCTTTTTCCACAAAATCCCCAACTTTTTTATTAAGAATAATCCCAACACCATAATCAATAGTATCGGTTTTTTTGGCTCTGCCACCACCAAGCATCATGGCAGAAATTCCAAGCTTTTCAGCATCAATTCCGGAAATGTACCCCTTGCTTTCAGACACAAATTCTACCTTCTTACTAGCTCCTGGAAGCAAATTTGTATTCTCTATTGCAGAAATATCTCCACCCTGAGCTTCAACAAACTGTTTAAATTTATTAAAAGCAATGCCGTTATGTAACCTTTTATGCAATTCTGCCTTCAATTCACTTATTTCGCCTTTCCCGGCTAAAAAAAGCATATACGATGCGAGTTCTAAGCAAACCTCCTCAAAATCATCCGGCCCCCTACCGCACAAAGTCTCTATGGCCTCTTTAACCTCAAGAGAATTGCCAATAGCAAATCCCAAAGGCTCATTCATATTAGAAATAATTGCAACTGTCTTTTTCCCAACTTCTCCGCCAATATCAACCATAGCCTTAGCAAGTTCTGTAGCATCTTCCAACGTTTTCATAAATGCACCGCTACCGTATTTAACGTCAAGAACAATAGCATCAGCACCGCCAGCAATTTTTTTGCTCATAATACTACTTGCTATAAGCGGAATCGAACTGACGGTCGCGGTAACATCCCGAAGCGCATAAAGCTTTTTATCTGCAGGCGCCAAATCGCCTGTCTGGCCGACAACAGCAATATTTATATTGTTAACATTATCAATAAATTTATCTATTGGCATAGAAATATTAAATCCGGGAATAGATTCTAACTTGTCAACAGTCCCACCTGTATGTCCAAGTCCGCGACCGGACATCTTTGCAACAGGCACACCAAAGCTTGCAACAAGAGGTGCAACAACCAATGTAGTTTTATCACCAACTCCGCCAGTACTATGTTTATCAACCTTAATACCTTTTATTCCGGATAAATCCGCCACATCGCCAGAATTAGCCATAGCCATAGTTAAATATGAAGTCTCTTTTTTAGTCATCCCATTCAAATATATTGCCATCATCAATGCAGTTATCTGGTAATCCTCTATGCTTCCGTCAGTAACACCGCTTATAAAAAACTCAATTTCTTCTTTAGTTAGCTCTTTTTTGTCCCTTTTATTAGCAATAACATCAAATATCCGCATAATCCTCATCTCCAAATTTAAAAATTCTATAATAAAACTTTTAGCGGTGAAAAATTATAAATACATTCAAAAAACAAATGCATTCTTAATCACATTGATTTTTTCAACACTAAAATTATTATCGGCACATTTTGCAAAAACTTCAACCACGTCAAATCTTGCAAAATACTCCTTCATACGATACTGTTCAATATAGCATCTGGCACTAAGCTGTAAATGTTTTATTTTCCAATAATTAACTGCATTCTCCGGGGCTCCGTACTTAACAGTAGTTCTAGTTTTTACCTCAGCAAAAACTAAACAGTCCTCGTCCAGTGCAACTATATCAATCTCACCAAAGCGGCAACTATAATTCATGCTTAAAATTTTATATCCGTTATTCGTCAGAAAATCAGCCGCACACTTTTCGCCAAATCCCCCAATAACTTTATTATATTTCTCCATCTTCCTCTATACCCTTACATCAAACTTCTTATCTCCTTGACCTTTTTCTTTAATATACTTTAACTTAATGAAATCATCCGTCCTTTCCGTAATTTCAAACAAAACAACATCACCGATTCCGGCGCTTATTCGCTCTTCTAATCTTGCTTCTAAAATAAGTCCGTCATCAAGTTCTAACTCAACCTTACCATCACGAGAAATATTTTTGATACGAGAATGAAACTTTTTTCCCTTCCTAAATCGATCCTTTTCTTGGTCCGGATTAACAGCTCTGATATAATTAAGACCATCAACTTCATTTATATTCATTCTCCATCGCTCCCCTACTGTTTATTTAAAATCCCTTGAATAAAGCTCATTCTATGTATAGGACAAGGACCGTATTTTTTTAATGCAGCAACATGTTCAGCAGTTCCGTATCCTTTATTTCTACTAAATCCATACTCAGGATAAATTTCATCATAAGCAACCATTAGCCTATCCCTTGTAACTTTAGCCACAATAGAAGCAGCCGCAATAGAAATACTAAAAGCGTCCCCCTTAATAAGTGACGTCGTAGGTATATCGGCACCTAAATCTACCGCATCAATAAGAAGGTGCTCAGGCACAACCTTTAAATTAGCAACAGCCTCTTTCATTGCCTCCTTTGTAGCATTTAATATGTTGATTTCATCAATAACCTTTTCATTCGACATACCTATCCCATAAGAAATGCAATTATCAATAATAACATCAAAGAGTTTTTCTCTATTTTTCTCCGAAACCTTTTTTGAATCATTTACTCCCTCTATTAAAATGTCCGGCTTTAAAACCATCGCACATGTAACAACCGGGCCTGCAAGCGGACCTCTGCCCACCTCATCAATACCTGCGATATAACGTATACCGTTTCTGTATAAAGGTATTTCAAACCGTTGCATTTTCACCAATCTTTCTTTTTCGCTTTCAATTTTCTTCAACCTAGCTTCCGTCAATTTTTTTTTATTGATTTCAATAAACTCCATTACTCCTCCGGCCTTTCTAAAGAAATGTTTCCAATAATAGCTTTCCTAAATTCATCAATAATTATGTTAGCAGCTTTAACATAATCAACCTCACCTCCTGAGATCTTGCACCCTCTCTTATTCCCTATCATCTCTAAAACTTCTAAATCGCTGTTGCACTCTATACTTTCTAATTTATATCTTGTACAAAGCTCCTTTTTATAGTCTTTTCGCAATCTTTCAACTAATTTTAATGCAAGCTCTGCATTATCTAAAATTTCATACTTTATAGCTCCCGTAAATGCTAAATTCAAGCCTATTTCTTCATTTTCAAACTTAGGCCACAAAATTCCCGGAGTATCCATAAGTTCCACTCCTACATTAGTTCTAATCCACTGTTTCGTTCTTGTAACACCCGGCTTATTGCCAACAGTTGCCACACTTTTTTTAGCCACTTTATTTATGAAAGACGACTTACCGGCATTAGGAATTCCTATAACAGCAACTTTTACACTTCTTCCGACTCTTCCCTTTTCGGTACTCTTCTCTAGCTTGTCCTTAACCAAATTAGACGATCTTGTTAGCAGTTCTTTTATCCCCACACCGGTTATTGAATTGATTAAAACAGCTTCTATTCCGTTTTCATTATAGTATTTTATCCATTCTTTATTTATAGTAGGATCTGCAAGGTCAAATTTATTTAATGCTATTATTCTGGGCTTAACTCCAACCAGCTCATCAAAATCAGGATTTCTACTACTTCGAGGGATTCTCGCATCTACTATTTCAATAACCACATCCACAAGCTTTAAGTTTTCTTTTATTTCTCTCTTCGCTTTTACCATATGTCCTGGGAACCAGTTAATACTCGTTGATGGTAAACTTTTTGTGTTTTCATCCATTTTTTTATTTTTTCTCATTTCTCTTTTTTGATACATATCCATTATTTATCACTTCCATTCTCTATCATTCTTGTTT
>CAZVVZ010000066.1:0-7305 GCA_964631135.1 uncultured Eubacteriales bacterium | reverse complement strand
TCTTATTTCATGTACTCTGACCAACAGTAGGTAGCTTGACTAGTAACACGTTTAACCGGTAACTTGTGAAAAGAGATTGAAAAATATTGGAAATAGTAGTATTATAATAATCGGAATGCAGTGTAAAATTAAATATTTAGGAGGAGACTTTATGGATCAGTTAAAAATCTTTGGTTGCAATGCAAGTAAGGGGTTTGCTAAAGAGATTTGTGATTGCTTGGGAATGCCGTTGGGGGAAAGCGAATCTTTTAAGTTTGACAACGATAACCGATTTGTAAAAATTTTAGAAACGGTAAGAGGTGATGACGTTTTCGTTATTCAGACTTCTATGCCGCCTGTAGATGAAAATTTTATGGAACTTCTTATTACGATTGATGCACTAAAAAGGGCTTCAGCTAAGCGAATTACAGCAGTTTTACCTTATTATCCGTATGCTCGCTCCGATAAAAAAGACCAGCCGAGAATTGCAATTACTTCTAAGCTGGTTGCAGATCTTATATATGCAGCTGGTGCGAATAGAGTTTTAACTTCTGACTTGCATGCTACTCAGATTTTAGGCTTCTTTAATATTCCGGCAGATCAACTTGTTTTTGCGGATTTACTTTCAAATTATTTTAAGGAAAAGAATTTTGATGACCTAGTTGTAGTTGCAACAGATGCGGGTAGTTCTAAGAAGGCTTATAAATATGCGAAAAGACTTAATGCACCTATTGCTATGCTGGATAAAAGAAGATTGGGAAACAGCCAGGAAACTTTGATTGAAAACATTGTTGGTGATGTTGATGGAAAAAGGTGTGTTATTTTTGACGACGAGGTAGACAGAGGCAGTTCTATTATGAATGCGGTGCATGTTTTGGAAGAGTATGGAGTTAAAGAAATTTATGCGGCTTGTACTCATGGAGTTTTGTCCGGACCTGCTATTGAGAGGATTAAGAATTCATCTATAAAAGAGTTCGTAATTACTAATACTATTCCTTTACCTCCAGAAAAGCAAATAGATAAAATAAAAGTGCTTACTGTTGCACCTATTTTTGCTGAAGCAATTAAAAGAATACATGAAGGACATTCTATGGGAGAGATGTTCTATTAAGAGGGTAGACGATGAAAAATATTGGAATCTGTGTTAATTCAAAAAAAGATGTGGGTTTGTCCGTTACAAAAAGTATTATTTATATGATGGAAAGCTTAGGTTCAAAGTGCGAGATTGCGACCGCAGGAAAGCAATATGATTTTATAATTTCACTTGGAGGAGACGGCACGTTTTTATCTACTGCAAGGAAGTTTAATGATATCCCTATAGTTGGAATAAATTTGGGGAATCTAGGCTTTCTGTCTGAAATTGATAAAGATAATATGGAAACTGAATTAAATAAGTTGCTTATTGGCGATTTCAAAATCGAAGAAAGATTTTTGCTGGAATGTGATACTGCCGGTAAGAGGCTATATGCATTAAATGATATGGTTGTAAGCCGAGGAACTTTTAATAAAATATTAACTTTAGAAGTTTATTTTGATGATAAGTTTGTGGATAGCTACAGAGCAGACGGGATTATAGTGTCGACGCCTACCGGATCTACTGCATATTCTTTATCTGCAGGTGGACCTATAATAGAGCCTAAGCTTGATGTTTTGGTGATAACACCTATATGTGCTCATTCACTTCATCAAAGGCCGATAGTTACCAGCTCAGATGTTATAATAAAGATTATTACTACAGCCAACACTTTTTCAGTAATGGCTGATGGGCAGGAATTTTCAGAAAATGAAAGTATTTCGAATGTTATTATTAAACGTTCGGATAGAAATGTAAAAGTAATAAAAACATCAGGGAATTGCTTTTTTGATACTGTTAGGAATAAATTCCACATAAAATAGCGGGAGGAAAGTATATGTTATCGCATATTCATATTAGTAATCTTGGAATAATAGAGGATTTAGAGATAGATTTTGGCAAAGGGCTAAATATTATTACAGGAGAGACCGGAGCAGGTAAGACACTTATTATTGGTGCAATACAGATGCTCTGTGGGAGCAAGGTAAGTAAAGATATTATAAGAAATGGTATGGATAAAGCCTTTGCGGAGGCTTTATTTTATATAGAAGATAACAGATTAAAAGAAGTATTAAAGAATATGGGATATGATGATGAAGAGATAGTTATTTCAAGGGAACTGTCCAATTCCGGTAGATCTGTAGCTAAGGTAAATGGAAGACTAGTTACGATTAGTGAATTAAAAGAGTTGGGCGAAAACTTAGTTGATTTACATGGCCAGCATGATAACCAGTCCCTTTTGAATCCTAAAAAGCATATCGATGTGATAGATAATTTTGCCGGGAAAGAGCTTTTTAAATTAAAAAATGAGTATTTAGATCTATATAATAAAAGAAAAGAAATTTTAGATTCTATTAAAAGGCTTGGCGGTGATCCGGAGCACAGACTCAGAACTATTGAATTTTTAAAGTTTCAAATAGATGAAATTGAAAATGCAAAATTGATTATTAACGAAGATAAAGAACTAAGCGAGAAAAGGAAGATTTTAGCTAATGCTGAAAGGCTTATCAGTAATTTGTCATACAGTTATGAGGCTATATCATCTGAGAATGGAATTATAAATTGCCTAGAGAAAGTAAGGAATAAGCTTAGTGAAATTTCGGCCTTAGATAAGAAGTATGAAGACTTTGTAGGAATAATAAATGAAGCATACTATCAGATTGAAGATGTTGGAGGTTCACTATCCGGTGAGATAGAGAACGTGTTTGTTGACGAGGAAGAATTAAATAGGGTGGATGAACGCTTGGATTTATTGTCTAAATTAAAGAAGAAATATGGCGGAACTATTGAAGAGATACTAAATTCGTATGACAATATGAAAAATGAGTATAGTGAGCTTTGCAATTCTGAAGAATTAGTTAATAAATTGCATAGTGATTTAGATAGTACGGATGAGTTATTGAAAAATATTGCGGGACAAATATCGAGTAGACGTCAGAACGTTGCAGATGAGCTAGAGGTTAAGCTTGCTAATATTCTTAAAGAGTTGGAAATGCCTAAATCTAAATTTAAAATAAATGTCATTCAAGGAGATAAATTTTTTACTAATGGGATGGATGAGGTCGAAATATTGTTTTCATCAAACTTAGGCGAGGACGTAAAGCCATTATCCAAAGTAGCATCAGGCGGAGAAATTTCTAGAATCATGCTTGCACTAAAGAATGTTCTTAGTAATGCCGATATAATTCCAGTAATGATTTTTGATGAGATTGATACGGGAATTAGCGGCAAGGCCGGTTTTGCTGTTGGCGAAAAAATGGCAGAAATAGCGAAAAGCAAGCAGGTTATATGTGTGACACATTTGCCGTCTATCGCTGCAAAAGGTGATCAAAATTATTATATTAGTAAGGAAAATGCTGATAATAAAACTATTACAAATGTTAAGCAGTTGAACGAAGAAGAGACAATTTACGAAATTGCAAGAATTATTAGCGGTGGAAATATTTCTAAAGCAGCATTATTACATGCTAAAGAGCTTAGGAATCGTTAGAAGTTGCATTTTTTATCAAAATGTGTTAAAATATAAACAAATTATGTTACTAAGGAGGAAATCCAATGGGCTTTTTGGAAGGAATAGAATTTAATGTTATGCAGCCGATAGGAGTTAATGTTGTAGCTTTTGCGATAAAAATGACGAAGTTTGAGCAGTGGAAGAACTTACCGTTATGCACTTTGGAAAAACTTGAATATACTGAAACTGCTGTTAGCGGAAGGATTCAGAGAACTTTTTCTATTCCTTATGATGGAAGTGTAAAAGATACTAACGTCCTTGTGGCTTCGTTTGCTAAAAACCGCTGTGTTATTGGATATGGTCATGTTGAGGACAATAAGTTTATTTCAGAAGAAGAAACGCTTCAACTTGAGTATACTAATTACGGTGAGTCTGATGTTTTGGCGAGAAATTATTCCTTTACATACAATCCTAAAAGGCAGATTGTTTTATTAGATGCAGAAAGCGGAGAACAACTTATACCTAATATTTCTTCACCGGATGTGTTTGGAAATTTGAAAGGTACATATAAATTGATACCTTATAAAAAATATATTGCACTTGAGATGAATGTAAAAATTATATTATCTGAAAAAAATACAAATGATATGAGTATAGAGGATTTAGCGAATGTAATGTTATAAGGAGGAATTTGTATGGCACAAATATCATGTAGAGGCTGTGTAATTGATTTCAATGAGAATGGGCTTAATAAAGATTATTCTCATGATGAATTATCTATGAACGGACTTAATATGGATCATACATATGAAGAAGAGTTTAATAAAGCGGAAGAGAAAGCGCTTTTACAGGCAAGTAACCTTTTTGAATATTATGAATTGATGAGAGCTGAAGGTATACCGCTTCAGAATGATGGAGCCCCTGTAAAAATAAGAGATGTAGGCAGATCCGGTGTGGTTATTATGACTAATTACGGAACCATTTCAACTACTGAAAATCTTCCGGATAGTATAAGAGAGGAAATTGAGTCAGCGGCAGTTGACAGACCGGATATTATGAATGAAATAGAATCTGCACTTAAAGCTAAGGAAATCGACTGCTCTATTAGCAGTTCCGTTGGCAGATCTGATTATGCGGTAGGAAAGATTGACATTGAACACGAAAATCCGGAAGCCGGAGCATATATGGATACTGCAAGTAACAGAAAGGAAGCTACTAGAGATATACTTGAGAGCAGTACTTACGGTAATTATAGTGAAGATAAAAATAATGAATTGACAAATAGCTTAGATGAGGAAGAAAAGAGAAGATTAAGACTAGAGTTTGAAGAGAAGTATGGAAACAGTACCAGAGGTAATGAAGGTCGCGGAATTGGTGAATAGTTACAAAAGAGGGGCGATAACTAATGATAAAAGGCATTTTGAAAAAAAGAAAGAACAGATTTATTCTTTACGGAACGGCTAGTTTAATATTTGCATTGGTATTTGCTTGGCCGTTGGCTGCAATTTTATCTCAAACGAAATATTTACTTAAGGGTGGAGTAAGTTTTAACTTTTTTACTTATGACAAGCAACTATTTTCTGAATTTATTGGAGCTTATGGAAAAACATTCTTGTTTTTATTGGCTGTTGGTTTCATAGTTTCTATATGTTTTGAGGTCAAAAATTATATAATAAAAGACGAGTATGAGGGTATAGAACATGGTTCCAGCGGATGGGCTGACGGAGAGCAGTATGAAATATTAAATAAAAATGAAGGTATAATTTTAGCGAAGGATCATTATTTAACTACGGATAATAAATTTATCAATAAAAACGTTTTAATCATCGGTGGTGCTGGATCTAGAAAATCCAGAGGTTATATTATGCCGAATATGATGCAAATGATAGGGTCATATGTTGTAACAGACCCTAAAGGTGAGAACTTTGACACTGCAGCCGGATTTTTACAGGAAAACGGATATGAGGTAAGATGTATAAACCTTGTTAATCCGGAATGTAGTGATTCATATAATCCGCTTTGGCATATTGGCGGGACATTAGATGTTGATATTATAAGTGATGCACTAATAAAGGGTACAAGTAAAGGCTCGACTAACGAGGATCCTTTCTGGCCTCAAGCTGAACGTGCATTGCTTAATTCTTGTATTTATTATTTACTTAGTGAGTGTCCAAAAGAGGAACAGTCGTTTGCGAGTTGTTTGGCACTAGTAAGAGCAGGTGAAAATTTCGACTGGATGGACGATGTTTTTATGCGTCTTCCGTTTGAACACATGGCAAGAAAAAGCTATGAAACGTTTAGACTAGCGGTAGATAAGACGAGAGCGGGAGTTTTAGTAGGACTTGCAACACGTCTTAATGTTTTCGATACTCCTGAAATTTCATCGATTACCGGTACAAGTTCCATAGATATTGATGCGATGGGTTCTAAGAAAATGGCTACTTTCGTTATAACACCGGATAGCCATAGTGCATTTAACTTTATTTCTACAATATTTTTTGGACAAGTTTTACAAAGACTGTATTATAAAGCAGATGAGAATTCCGCTATAAGACCGGATGGAAAGTGTACGTTAGATATTCCGGTATTTTTCCTTATGGACGAATTTGCTAACGTTGGACAGATTCCTGATTTTAACCAGAAACTTAGTACGAGTAGAAGTAGGAATATCAATATCAGTATTGTTTTACAGAGTATTGATCAGCTAAAAGATTTATATAAAGATATTTATGAAAACATTATGGCTAACTGCGACACACATTTATTCTTAGGCAGCCAGGCTACAGCTACTTGCGAATATATTTCTAAAACTTTGGGCGAAGCTACTATCAATAAGAAACAGCTTTCTTTAAGTGGCAAGATGAATGGAACAATTTTAGCTTCCACACCGGACTCTCAGAGTATTTCTGATCAGTCTATGGCTCGTGCCCTTATGACTATTGATGAGCTTAAACGGCTTCCACTTGATACCAGTATTGTTATGGTTAAGGGTATGCGTCCTATTAAGGCTAAAAAGTATGATATTAGTATGCATCCAAAGGCTAGTGAGATTGATAAATTTAAGATAAGTCATAATGACCCTACATTAAATCATAGAGGCGAATATAGAATTGTTTATCCTTATGGTTTAAAGACCGGTCCGGCAAATAATGATCAAAAAGTTCCTATGGCTGAAAATGAACCTGAAATAGAGAGCAATCTTGACGATGTTGATATTCAAAAGCAACTAGAGGCAAAGTTTGATGAATTGTTTGGGAGCTTAGCATAAATTTTTCTATGAATTATTATTTACATTTTGAAAATAATAATTTGTAGAGGTGAGTGCAATGAATAATTTTACACGAGGCTTTATAATAGGTGGGTTTATTGGAGCAGCACTTGGACTTACCGGTATGAAGAATTCGGATTGGGTACAGAAAAATTTTTGGAAACCGAGTCGAAAAGCAATAAAAAAAGCGAGTAGAGTAATGAGTGACGTTGCCGGTATGATGTAGAGTTACTGAGATGTTTTGACTAGTAGAGAAATTTAAACAAAAACGGGAAAAATTATCCCGTTTTTGTTTTGCTTTGAGTGTGTAAATGTTTTTAATATAGTAGGTTGACTAGTAACCATATTACTGGTTATTAGTCAGATTACCTGCTGTTGGTCAGAGTGCATGAAATAAGATATATGTTTTGTCGGAACTCAGGATTTGCGACGAAAGACTTTAAAAAAATACGGGAAGTCTTTCTGCAAATATTCGTTCCTTTTAAAACATATATCTTATTTCATGCACTCTGACCAGCGACATATACTTTGACC
>CAZVVZ010000065.1:0-7320 GCA_964631135.1 uncultured Eubacteriales bacterium | reverse complement strand
TTAATTGACAAAGGCGCTGATGTAGTGTAATCTAAATATAGAGCGAAAGCTTATAGCTATAAATAGCATATTAGTTACAAAGAAAAACGAGGCATTTGGGGCCTCGTTTTTCCTTGCACCTGATATATTAGCAAGAGGTGGAAGTAAGTAGAATAAGAAATATCAGTATGCAGGCTATTATTTTAGCTATAAGTAGCATATGGCTCACCTCCTTCATAGTGAATTTGGCTAATGCCGATAAAACATATATCTTATTTCATATACTCTGATTAGTAACTGTTATACTTAAAATTTGCAAAAACTATTGCATATATTTTTTTTAAATATTATACTAGATGTGTGTTATGCTAGGTGGGGGATTAGCGGTCCTCTGTACTTGAAATCCGCTATAGCAGGGCCAAATGCCTGTTTGAGGCTTCTTTTTTAGAACAATTTGCTATAGCTTTCATGTTGACAATTTAAGTTCTTATTCGATAGGAAACCATGAACCCCGTTAGGTCCGGAAGGAAGCAGCGGTAAGTGTCATTTTTTATGTGATATAAGGGTGCTTGGATCGAGTGAAGCTGTTTCTATTTTGCCTGAAAGAGATTGTCGAGAATGGGCTGCATAACCGCATTTTTATTTACTTATGAGGGGCTGATTACAATAGAAATTCGACGATTGAACACAAAACTCAAGTTCTGGTTGCTATTTTCTTTATCTGTTCCGACTATAATAATTGTTGCATTAAGTGCAATCCTTATAAATACAACGTCTACGTTATCCACAACTACAGAGATGATACTTTTTGGAGGTATTTTGTTATTAGGATTTTTAGATATAATAATTACGTATTCACTTTTTGCAAGGATTCAAGATAGGTTGGCACAGTCTTATATAAAAATCAGCGATTGGACACAGAAGATTAAAAAGGGAGATTTGACTACAAGATTAACATTCTCCAAAAAAAGTGACTTGTATTATATAGCAGAAGCTTTTAATACTATGGCTGATATAATGCAGGAATTGGTTGTTGTAAACGAAAATAAAGTACAAGAGCTGAATGCTAAGAATGAAGAACTTGGAAATGCTAACAGAGATTTAATAACGTCGTTAGTATCTGCCATAGAAGCTAAAGATAAATATACCTTAGGACATTCACAGAGAGTTTCCGAATATGCTTCACAGTTAGCGAAAAAGCTTGGATTGCCTGATGAGAAAGTTAATGAAATTAAAATCGCAGGTATGCTACATGATGTCGGTAAAATAGGTGTGGCAGATGATATACTTCATAAACCGGCTAAGCTTACTAAAGATGAATACGAAGAAATAAAAAAGCACCCTGCTATAGGGAGCTGGATATTAAATACGTTAGATTTATCCGATACTACAATGAATGCGATAAATTATCATCACGAAAGGTATGACGGTAAGGGATATCCTTTGGGACTTAAGGGTAAGGAGTTATCTTTAGAATCTCAGATAATTGCTTTATCTGATGCATATGATGCTATGACTTCAGATCGACCATATAGAAAAGCGATGTCTCATGAAGAGGCGATTGATGAGATAAAAAAATGTGCAAATACACAGTTTAATTCTGAATTGGTTAAAATAATTGAGAAAGAAGGCTTTTCAACACCTTTATATGAGACAGCACAGGTGGCTGCACCTGAGATTATGAATTAAATGAGTTATATGTTTTAAAAGGAACGAATATTTGCCAAAAGACGTTCTCTATTCTATGGTTGAAGTCTTTTGTCGCAGATTTTAAGTTCCGCAGAAACGTATAGCTCATTTAATTTATTAGTCTGATTATAAACGGTATAAAGGTAAAATAGGAGGGGGAAATATGGCACAATATATGGCACTTTATAGGAAATTTAGACCTGTAACTTTTTCTGATGTTGTCGGGCAGGAGCATATAATTAAGGTTTTGCAACATCAGATTGCAAACAACCAAATTGGACATGCTTATCTTTTTTGCGGAAGTAGAGGTACAGGAAAAACTACTACGGCTAAAATCTTTTCAAGAGCGATAAATTGCACGTCGCCCAATAATGGCGAGCCTTGTAATGAATGTATGGTATGTAAAGGTATATTGGATGCATCAATACCTGATGTAATGGAAATAGATGCTGCATCTAATAACAGTGTAGACGATATTAGGGCAATTCGTGATAATGTAATATATGCGCCGACTATGGCAAAATATAAAGTCTATATAATAGACGAAGTTCATATGCTATCCACGAGTGCATTTAATGCATTATTAAAGACATTAGAAGAACCGCCCGAAAACGTTATATTTATTTTGGCTACTACAGAGCCTCATAAAATCCCTGTTACGATTTTGTCTAGGTGCCAGAGATTTGAATTTAGACGTATCCAAAAAGAAGATATTGCGAAAAGGCTGGAATTTGTATGTGAAAAAAATGGTGTAAAAGCGGAAAAGTCGGCTTTGATGATAATTGCACAGGCTGCTGAGGGGGCTTTAAGAGATGGACTTAGCTTATTAGATCAGATTATTTCATCAGGGGCTACAGAGATAACAGAGGCTAATGTTAGAGAGCTTTTGGGGATTACGGAAAATTCTGTTACTTTAGGAACGTTAAAGGCTATTTTGAGTAAAGATATGGCTAGTATGTTATCTATAATAAATAATGTTGTTACTTCCGGGAAGGATATAAAATATTTTGTATGGGAAATAGTTTCGCTAGCTAGGGACGTTTTAGTTTATAAGAATTCAAACGATGAAAATCTTTTGAAAAATTTCACATTATTGCCTGATATTAAGGAGTTAGCTGAGGTTACCGCTAATGAAAAGTTGAGTGAGATTATTACGTATTTATCTGAACTTGAGGCCGATATTAAAGGCACCACATTTCCTAATATATTGCTTGAAGCTTCATTGATTCAGCTTATGTCGGGAGCAACGAAAAAAGTTCAGGAGAAAAACGAGACAGCTCCTATAATAATAAATAAACCGATACCGCAAGCGGTTAATAAAGCAGAGGCTGTATCGGAGACTGTTAATCAGAGCAAGGTAAAAGCAAGAGAAGGATCGGAGAAAGTGGCTCAAAGTAAGGCTGAAAGTAGTTTAAATTCAGGAAATTGGAGGGATATAATAAATCATTTGAAAAATACGGGAAAAATGTCTTTATATGCAACTTTGGTTTCTGCCAAGGCTAATATTGAAAAAGACAAAATTACGATATGCTTTGAGCAGGAGTTTGGAAAGAATGTAATTGAGAGAACGGAAAATATGGCAGCATTAAAAAGTTCTGTTTTGGCAATTTGCGGAGCGGATATACCTATAAAATGTCTTGTGGAAAAAAAGGAGACTGCTTCTGATGATGTAGAAAATAGCTTGCTAAAATCAGGAATAGATGTTAATATATTGTGAGAAAGCAAAAGGAGGATTATTTATGAAAGGTGGATTTAATGGTTTCCCCGGCGGAAATATGAGTAGCTTATTGAAACAAGCACAAAAGTTACAGGCGGATATGCAAAAAACACAAGAAGAACTTGAAACAAAGGTTTTAGAAGGCTCTTCAGGTGGCGGAGCTGTTGTAGTTACGGCTACCGGGAAAAAACAAATTACTAATATTAAAATTGATCCTGAAGTATTAGATGATGTAGAGATGCTTCAAGATTTGGTTTTAACTGCGGTAAATGATGCTTTAAATAAAGTAGACGAAATAACTGCAAATGAGATGAAGAAGTATAATTTACCTAATATGCCATTTTAACCGGAGGTAAATATGGAATCATATTCAGCACCAATTGCTAATTTAATTGAGGAGTTTGAAAAACTGCCGGGAATCGGTCATAAGACTGCTTGCCGGTTGGCTTTTTATATTTTAAATTCATCTAAAGAAGAGGCTAAGCAGTTTGCAGATGCAATAACTAATGCTAAGGATAAAATAAAGTTCTGCAATGTATGCGGTAATTTAACAGACACGGATTTATGCCCTATATGCAGTAATGCGAAAAGAGATACATCGGTTATATGTGTTGTTTCCGATGTCAAGGATATAATTGCGATGGAAAAGACACACGAATTTAGTGGAGTATATCATGTGTTACAGGGAGCAATTTCTCCGGTAAACGGAGTAGGCCCGGAGGACATACGGATAAAAGAGCTTATAAGTAGATTGAATGGGGACGTTTCGGAGGTTATACTTGCGACTAATTTGAATGTTGAGGGTGAGGCCACTGCCATGTATATTTCTAGGCTTATAAAGCCTTTAGGTATTAAGGTTACAAGGATTGCACATGGAATTCCTGTGGGCGGAGATTTGGAGTATACCGATGAGGTTACATTATCTATGGCACTGGAAGGCAGAAGAGAAATATAGTAGTTAAGAAAGAATTTTCACAAAAATAGGATATATGTTTTGAAGGGAATGAATATTTGTAGAAGGACTCGTTCTAGTATTTTTAAGAGTTTTTCGTTGCAAATTCTAAAATCTGCTGAAACATATATCTTATTTTTGTGCTTAAATATTGTCATATAGGCTTTTTTCACGGATTTTTTTGTCGAAATGTTTCCTTTATTTCATTAACTTACCACTAATATATTTTAATTTTTTTTACGATAAGGTATGTATACAAAATGAAAGTTCCTAGAAAAAAGTTTTTCGTTGCAAATTCTGAGTTCCTATTCCAATAAGTGATGAAAGCACCATAAATAACCGCTTGAATATGCGGAATTCAAGGTTTAAAATATTATTATGCAGGGAATGAAGGGGAGAATACCATGGATGATACTAAAAAGATTATGAAAAGACAGATATTACCGGTTCTACCGTTAAGGGGGATAACTGTATTTCCACATATGACAGTTCATTTTGACGTGGGCAGAAGTAAGTCGGTACGTGCTATAGGGGAGGCTATGAGAAACCATCAGCTTATTTTTCTTGTTACTCAGATTGATGCGACTATTGAAGAACCGGACGAGAATGGAATGTACAAGGTTGGAACTATAGCTATTATTAGGCAGATATTACGTCTTCCCGGAGATGCTATACGTGTTTTGGTGGAAGGAATAAGCAGAGCCGAAGTCGCAGATTTTATACAGACTGAGCCGTATTTTGAAGCCGAAGTTTGTGAAAAAGTTTTTATGCCAAGTAAGCAGAATAAAGCCGAAGATAAGGCACTTATGAGGAAAACATTATCTGTTTTTGAGGAATATATAAATTTAAACCAGAAAGTAAGCCCCGAACTGTTTAATAAAGCTTTAGGAGTTCAGGAAATCAGCCAGTTAAGCGATGTTATTGCAGCAAACTTAACGATCCCTGCCGAGGATAAACAGATAATTCTTGCGGAATTTGATTCTAAGGTTAGACTAGAAAAATTGATAAGCTGCTTGTCTAAAGAAATCGAGATTTTAAATCTTGAAAAAGATATAAGTATGAAGGTAAAGCAGCAGATAGATAAGATGCAGAAAGAGTATTATTTAAAAGAACAGATAAAAGCTATTCAGAATGAGTTGGGTGATAAAGATGGTATTGCCGGAGAGGTTGCTGAATATAGGGCGAAGTTTAAGGAACTTGAGTTGCCTGAAGAAGTCGCAAATAAAGCAGAAAAAGAGCTTGATAGATTGCAAAAGATGCAGTCCGGCTCAGCGGAAGGCTCGGTAATTAGGAACTATCTTGACTGGATTGCAGATTTACCGTGGAATAAGAAAACGGATGATTTTATAGATTTAAAGAAGGCGAAGGAGGTTTTAGACGAGGATCATTACGGGCTGGAGAAAGTTAAAGACAGAATAATTGAATACCTTGCGGTTAAAAAGATGACCAATTCGTTAAATGGGCCGATATTATGTTTAAATGGACCTCCGGGAGTTGGAAAAACTTCTATCGCAAAGTCTATTGCGAGGGCTGTTAATAGAAATTATGTAAGACTTTCTTTAGGAGGAGTAAGAGACGAAGCTGAAATTAGAGGACATAGGAAAACGTATGTAGGAGCTATGCCGGGTAGAATTATTTCAGCTATGAAGCAAGCAGGAAGTAAAAATCCTTTGATTTTATTAGATGAAATAGATAAGATGAGCTCAGATTTTAAGGGCGATCCGGCTTCTGCTATGTTGGAAGTTTTAGATGCGGAGCAGAATTTCGCATTTAGAGATCATTTTCTTGAGGTACCGTTTGATTTATCTGATGTAATGTTTATTATGACTTCAAACAGCTTAGATACTATTCCGAGACCGCTTTTAGACAGAATGGAAATAATAAATTTGTCCAGTTATACCGGAGAAGAGAAGTTTAATATTGCGAATCAGTATTTAATTCCTAAACAGGTTGAAAAGCACGGCTTAAAGAAGAGCAGTATTTCTATTGGCACACCTGTTGTTAAAGAGATTATAGATGGTTATACAAGAGAAGCAGGGGTTAGAACTTTGGAAAGGGAGATTGCAACTATCTGCAGAAGAGTTGCAAGAGAAATTCTGGAAAAAAATGTTAAAAAAATTACTATTACCAGTAAGAATTTAGAAGAGTATTTAGGACCTGTAAAAGTTACTCATGATAAAGCTAACAAGAAGAATGAAATCGGTATTGTAACAGGGCTTGCATGGACTGCTGTCGGAGGAGAGATATTAAATATTGAGGTTAACACTATGCCGGGCAATGGAAATTTAGAGCTTACCGGTCAGCTGGGAGATGTAATGAAAGAGTCGGCAAGAGCCGGGTTTAGTTATATTCGCTCTATCGCGAATAAGCTTGATATACCGCAAGATTTTTATAAGACGATGGATATTCATGTTCATATACCGGAAGGTGCGACGCCTAAAGACGGACCATCTGCAGGAATAACGATGACTACAGCTATTATTTCTGCTTTAACGGGGATAGAGGTAAAGCACGATGTTGCGATGACAGGTGAGATTACTTTAAGGGGTAGAGTCTTGCCGATAGGCGGACTTAAAGAAAAAGTGTTTGCAGCATATAGAGCAGGGATAAAGACTATTATTATTCCTAAGGATAATGAAAAAGATTTAGAGGAAATCCCTGAAAATATTAGAGAGAAGATTAAATTTGTTACCGCTACTACTATGGAAACGGTATTAAAGACAGCTTTAGTTAAGAATGCTTTTGAAGGTACTACGGCTCCAAAGAGGGTTATGGAATTTTCCGGTACTACAGAGTACCATCATGTTGAGATCGTTGAGCAGTAAGCTTTATATTGAAAAAATATATACGTTTTATTGAAATTCAGGATTTGCGATGAAAGGCTTGCAACTATAAGAAAAGAGAGTATATGTTTTATCGGAACTCAGGATTTACGACGAAAGACTTTAAAAAATACGGGAAGTCTTTCTGCAAATATTCGTTC
>CAZVVZ010000064.1:0-7383 GCA_964631135.1 uncultured Eubacteriales bacterium | reverse complement strand
TTATATACAAATCTTTACAGTAAATCAATAGCAAATGTTTATATTTTCTGAACAGCCAACTTAAAATACTACTAGTCGGACTACAAAAAAAATAACATATATGTTTTATCGGAACTCAGGATTCGCAACAAAAGACTTTAAAAAATACGGGAAGTCTTTCTGCAAATATTCGTTCCTTTTAAAACATATATATTATTTTTTGTAGTCCGACTAATAGCAAACATTTAACTTTTTATAAATACTCTCTAATATCCACCGCTAAACTTTCTTCTAAGTTAATAAGCTTCTTTGTAAGATCTTTCGCTTTTTCCTCAGCAGCCCCATATTCGTTCAAATACCTGTTCAAGGATTTAACACCCATATTACAACCATCTATAATAAGATCGCTTATAGTTTTATCTGTCGGAGACATCATCATTTTAGTATTAGTTTTTATCCATGACATTCCTTTAGCAAACATATTAGGCTCTTTTCCTGAGTCTTGGTACTTGTTCAATAATTCTTGTGTTTCATTACCAAGCTTCTCGTGCTCATTTTTACATACTGTTAATTTTTGCCGCAAAACTGCATTTTGAACATCCGGCAAAATTTCGCTTATCGAGCTTACCCCCATTTTTATACCTGCATTGCACTCTTTCAATAATTCAATTGTATCTTTTTCTATCATATTTCACACTTCCTTCAGGTATATTCTTTGAGTTTTTTTATAAAAATATTCAAATTTATATTTCCTTTACAACTCTACATGGGTTGCCATAAGCCAGCACATTACTCGGAATATCTTTTGTAACTATGCTTCCTGCACCTATAGTGACATTATTTCCGATTGTCACTCCGGGCAAAACCACAACATTTCCGCCAATCCAGACATTATCTCCTACTTTAATAGGTTTGGCATATTCTAGTCCCTTATTTCTTGTTTCAACATCTAAAGGATGACCTGCGGTATAAAACCCACAGCCAGGTGCTATAAACACATTATCTCCAAATTCTACTTTAGCGCAGTCTAAAATTATACAATTATGATTCATGTAAAAATTCTTGCCGGCATAAATATTATATCCGTAGTCGCACCAAAAATTCTGCTCTATAGTAAAATTATCACCTACTTTTCCAAAAAGTTTTTTTATCAACTTGTTTCTTCCTTTTCTGTCCGATGGTTTTAAACTGTTATATTTTTGGCAAATTACCTTAGCCGCACTCCTCTCACTAGCAAGTTCTTTATTGTAATTAGCATCATATAGTTCACCGGATAGCATTTTTTCTTTTTCATTCATATATTTTACCTCCAAATTTCAAATTATCTTAAAAATTAAATAATTGACAAAAAAGACTTCCGAAAATTCGGAAGTCTTTTTATCTGGTGCACCATCACGGGCTCGAACCGGGGACCCACTGATTAAGAGTCAGTTGCTCTACCAACTGAGCTAATGGTGCATGACTTAATTATTATATTTCCCTTCCTACTACTTGTCAATAGGTTTCAAAAAATTTTCTACTAATTTTTCTTTTTTTTCCTTTGTAAGTCGTTTTATCGCATATTCTCTTTTTAATGCCTCATTTTTAGAAGAAAGGCTTTCAAAATAAGCAAGAGTGCAAGGGCCTCTTCCCTTTGTGTATTTTGCCCCTAGGCCTTTATTATGCATTTTTAGTCTATTTTCTAAGTTGTTTGTCCATCCGGTATATAAACTACCATCTTTACATCTTAATATATATACAAAACTATTCAACTTGGTCTGTCTCCTTTGCAATAGCATATAGTTTCATAAATAGTTCGCCTGTTGCTATACTGTCATCTTTCGCTCTATGTCTTTTATCCGTGTTTATATTAAACCACCTTATCATTGTTTCTAATTTATGATTAGGCGCATCTATAACGTACTTTCTGGATAAAGATAGTGTATCGAAAATATGCCTTTCTTGTAAGTTCAATTCCATACCATTTCTAATTAAAAAGTCTAAGTCAAACCTAACATTATGACCTACTATATCGGAATTTCCAATAAACTTGCAAAAATACGGCATAACTTCGCGAATCGTAGGAGCATCTGCTACATCTGCATCACGAATACCATGTACTGCTGTTGCATATGGCGGTATTGGCATACCGGGATCAACATATGTATCAAAAACATCTACTACCTTGTTATTAGAAAATTTTACTCCTGCCAGCTCAACTATACGATGTTTCTCTCCGATTCCCGTGGTTTCAATATCTATAACCGTATAAGTGTTAATAAAGTTTTTTAATATATTACTATCGAACATAGAAAAAGAATACCTTTTTTGTGTTGTGTTCATTTTATACCTCCCATTATATGGATAAATTCTTCTACTTAAGTCTGAGCTGTAACTATTTATTCATTTCCCGAAGTTTTTTCTTCTTCTAAAGTTAAATATTTTCTTAAAATTCTCTTTTCATAAATGTTGACTACTAAGCTCCAAATAATAATGTTTATTATAATTATACTGCCAAACATAGCTAAATTAGCTGATGTGTATCCTTTTGATATGTCAAAAACAGAATGGAAAAAAATCACATCTATAAATGAAAAAATACAAGTAAATATAAACATAGGAACAGCCGCAACACTAGAAATACGGTCTAAACTTTTTTTAGGAGCAGATGTCGTACTTATTCCGTCAAAAGCATCTGTTGTTGCAAGCTTACTTAATATCATTAAGAACAAAATATTGATAGCTAAAACCAGTAAAATAGGCCAGATTGTGCTTTTAGCACTCGGCACAAAAATAAAAAGCATCACTATTGTTGCAAAGTACAAAAAAGAATATATGAAAGCGCGGATTGTAAACTGTTTTAACAGTTTTGATGTCATCTCTTTTTCTGCAATAACCTGTATCTGTTCCACTAGATAGTACCTCCTCTAATTTTTATCACCTTCACAAAAAGCAAATATAATAAACCTAATTAGTAACTAACTTCTTGTCAAATATTTAGCCATACCATTTTCATAAGTTATATCAACTTCTCCTGAAATAAGAGGTAAAATATATGCAAAAAATTCATCTGAAATATCATTTCCATTGATAATCCATTCTTTAGGGAAAATCTTTTCTCTATTGGAAATTTCGCTAACATCAACTGCTCTATATGAGACATTATATTGACTTTCACGTATAATACAAACCATTTTGGCGGTTTTACCTGCTAATGCGGTTTTAACCCCTTCTCTTCCAACTTCAAATGCTTCATCTACATCTGTTTTTGAGAGCAAATCGGATGCACATCTTTGGACAACATTAAGTTCAACCGACCTTACTTTTACTCCCAGCTTATCTTTAATTTCATTCTCTAAAAATTTACCGCAACCAGTAAGATTTTTATGCCCGAAAGTATCTACTCCGGCCTCGCTTGCATATTCGCATATAAATTTACCCGTACTATCTTTTATGCCTTCAGAGACACAAATAATAAGGTTTTTATGCACTTCTAGCGCAGACTTCACATCATCAAAAAACTTATCCATAGAAAAATCTGATTCAGGAAGGTATATTAAAGTAGGGTTATCATTTTTATTTCTTCTTGCAAGCACACTTGAAGCCGTAAGCCAGCCAGCATGGCGCCCCATAATTTCGACAATAGTAACAGACGGTTTGTCATAAACCTCAGCATCTAACATAATGTTTCTAACTGTATTAGCAACAAATTTAGCCGCACTCGGAAAGCCGGGTGTATGATCCGTCCCCATCAAGTCATTATCTATAGTTTTAGGAATTCCAACAAACTTTATATCCGATTTTACAATGCTCGCATATTTAGAAAGTTTGTCCGCCGTATCCATGGAGTCGTTCCCTCCATTGTATAATACATACCCTATATTTAATTTTTCAAATTTTTCAAATAACGTTTTATATGTATCGTCATTAAAGTCTTTAGGGAGTTTAAATCGGCAAGAGCCAAGATATGCTGCAGGAGTGACTTTCAAAAGTCCCAAGTCATCATCAGTCAATTTTCTCAAATCAATATATTTGTCTTTCAAAAAGCCCTCTATTCCGTTAATCATACCATAAATTTCGCCAATTTCACTATGCTGCTTTGCCTCTGTTATAACTCCGCATAAACTTGAATTTATAACCGCCGTAGGTCCTCCTGACTGGCCAATCAATATATTCTTCATGGGTTACCTCCTTTAAATTATAAGTCACTATGCAATAATTTCTTCTAAAGCTCTGGCTAATTGATCCGGACAGGAAGTACCTCGTCCATTGCAATTGATACCCTTTAGTTTTTTAATAACATCTTCTACTTTCATTCCTTCAACAAGCTTTCCGATTCCCTGAAGATTCCCGTTACAGCCACTTACAAAAGTAGCTTTACTTACTATTCCATCATTTACTTCAAAATGAATTTCGCGAGAACATGTCCCATGTGTTTTATATGTATATGTCATAAAATATCTCCTCCTTAACATTACAAATAGGGCACACTTAGTGCACCCCATATTTTACAACAATTTTTCATATTCTTCAATACTTGCACCTCTCATAAAGGCTTCAATAATTTCCCTACCTAGCGGGTCTAATTCAGGTGTCAAATACTTCTTTAGTTCTTCTCTAAAGAAATCATCCAGCATCTTCGCACCTTTTTTATAAGCTTCGTCCCCAACTTCAGGCTGTAAATTAACTTCAACAAACTCCTGAGGTACGACGGCATCCGGAAGTTCAATATTCTTCATAACATATCCTAAAAGTGGATACTTAGAAGGCTTTAACATATTCTTTAGTATTGGTTTTTTTCCATACAAAACTAAAAATTCACGAGCAAGCCACTGAGGCATAAAGCCAACTTTCCATGCACCTATATGCTGGTTTGGAGTTAAAATATATTTAACGTTATAGCACTCTTTAAATTGGTTTAATAATATATTAGCCTGGGTAACCATCTTTCCGGTTGCAAAAGGCCAATAAGAGCCAACTCCTTCGCTACTCATTCCCTTAGTATCAACAATGCTAGGATTGCTATATCCACGAGGAGCAACTAACCTCCAAAGCCATGCAACGGCAGGCGGTAGCATATGAAACATCCCTATAATACCATAAGTAGGATTTTCTTTAGTACAAGGTGGTGTCCTAACACCAAAACTTCTTATGTCTACAGAAACCGTCGAATCTATAGCCCTTGGGAAGTTTTTCTTCGGCATAACAACCCTAGGATTAGAACAAACCTTGCCATCACCTTCCGGTATGGGCTCCCAAATCAAAGCACTCGTATGAGGAACTGCCTCTAAATTCAAATACAAAATAGGCTCAGGCGGATGTGTGCAAAGCCTTTCAATCTCCGGGTTTGTACCGCACTGTAAAATATTATCGGTACGAATAAACCATGCATCCTCTGCATCTCTTACAATAAGCTTTCCGTCACCTTTTTGCATGTTTGGATGAGCTATTGCCATATCATCTGTAACCGGACGAATTTTGCAAATACTATGGAACCTCATATTATACTTTTCGCCTGTCACTACGTTTTCACCAAACAAAATTCTACCGCTTACATCACCGCCAACATGCTCTGACATCTCAGTTTTACCGCTTCCGCTGGCACCTTCATGCATAATCGTAACAATACTTTTCATAGGCACAATTACCTTTACAACAGATGTATGCAAAGTAGTCCAGCCTTCTTTTTCGCCCTGATTTAGTAAAACACCATAAATACCTTTCTTAGCACTCGGTCCGGGATACATATTATATGAATAAACTTCATGAACGTCATCTAATCTGTTGTGGACAACTACTTGCTTCCCATCGAAATGAGTAAGCCTAAAAGTAGGTGCTAAATATACAATAGCTTTCGGATTATAATTATCCGGGATTTCATCTGCCGGAATAAAAGACTGCATATCCGCTAAGCACCATGCAAAAAATGCCGCATTAAGTGGCCCTATATATAATAATTGGTAACCGTATTTATTATCTCCCGACATAAACGGCATGATAATTAAATCCTGTTCAGACAGCCAATCAAAAGTTTCTTTCTTTAATATGCTGAAGTCATACCCAAACTTATCCTTAAATTTAGGCTTATCTGTAGGCTTATCATCAGCTATAAACAAGCAGTTAGGCTCACGTTTACGCATGTACGGATCCGTATAGTTTACGACAACTCCATTTTTCATCTTAGTAGCCCATGCTTCTTTAACTCTACCTTTTCCGGGGATATCAAACTCTATATTATAAACATCTTTTTCTCCCCCCATAGAAAGCTCTATAAGCTCTTCTCTGCTATTCGGAATAACATATTTATGCCCCGAATTAAAAATTCTTTTCACATCTTCAGGTACTCCCAATTTTTGAAGTATCTTATCAAGAACAAAATCCCTCATAATTAAGTCCCTTCCTTAAAAATTATTCTTCAAATTTATTTGAAATTCTTGCAAAATCTTCCAACGAAATTCTTTCTGCTCTTATATCTAGCGGAATATTTAACTCTGTTAATATCTTTGACAATTTCTCTTTATTTACACCGTTTATATTTGCACTTCCTAAAGAGTTTAAAAGTGTCTTTCTCTTCATGGAAAAAGATGCTTTAACAATTTCAAACATTAACTTTTCGTTAACAAAAACTTTTGGCTTATCTAATATTTTCAGTAATATAACTGCCGAATCGACATTTGGCGGTGGTAAAAAGCAGCTAGCCTTAACCGTGTCTATATATTCCGGTTCTGAATAATAATTTATCGCAACCGTAATAGCACCATATTCTCTACCGGTAGGCTTAGCGCACAGCCTCTCTGCCACTTCTTTTTGCACCATTACTTCAATTAGCTCAATATTAGTTTTATCTTCCAAAAGTTTCATAATAATAGGTGTCGTTATATAATATGGCAAATTTGCAACAACCTTGACTTTATGCAAATCAGAAAATTCAGAAATAATTTCGTTTAAGTTTGCTTGCATAATGTCCTGATTAAGAATAGTTAGATTCTCTAATTTATTATATTCTTTAGTTAAAATGTCCACCATATTCTTGTCTATTTCAATTGCAACAACATGTCCGGCTCTCTCACAAAGACGTTTTGTAAGATTGCCCAGTCCCGGTCCAATTTCAATAACCAAATCACCTTTTTGTATATCGGCATTTAAAATAATTTTATCAAGCACTAAATCGTCAATTAAAAAATTTTGTCCATATTTTTTTTGAGGAACAATATTATATTTTCGCATTATCAATTTATTTTCTTCATATAAAGACATATCTATACCTCTCCTTCACAACATAAGATTATCATTTTAATGAGATATTAGCAATTAAAAATGCAAAAATAGTTACTATTCAGACTACTACCGTATGAAATGGTATACATGTTTTTAAAGGAACGAATATTTGCCGAAAGACTTCCCGTATTTTTTAAAGTCTTTCGT
>CAZVVZ010000063.1:0-7547 GCA_964631135.1 uncultured Eubacteriales bacterium | reverse complement strand
GTATCCCAGAGAAATCCATGGCTCGCCGTAAAAGCGTGTACTCGATCTGCCGATCCCCGTTATACAGCTCTTTGAAGAGCTTAATCGGCTTGCCTTCGTCGTGCTCGACAATCAGCAGTCCCATGAGGAACTTTCTGAATGAAGTTAACTGGTACTCTCGTACCATACTTTCATCGATACAGCTCTGCCACAGCTCTACCGCTATAGCTATTTTCTCCCATGCAGTGTTTTTGTCGCACAGTGTCCTCAGCTGCTCCGAAGCTTCCTTATCCATATACTCCTCCTTGTTGTGTGTCAGGTACTAAATGCCATTCCAACTTCTTTGACGTTCCTAACGACCTTCCTTTTATATAAGAAACCAAAAAATATTTTTTCTTTATTATACTAGTTTTTTCGCTTTTAGTCAAATTTCACTCGTTCTAGCCATTATTAAGCCAAAATAATATAGGTAACTCTTATTCCATTACAAAATCAATTTTTCTGGTTTCAATATCTGCTCTTGCCAAAATAACTTCTACTGTATCCCCTAGTCTGTAGACTTTATGAGTCCTTTCTCCGACTAAAGAATACTGCTTTTCGTTAAAAATATAATAATCGTTTGGAATATTTTCAACTCTGACTAATCCCTCGATAGTATTATCAAGTTCAACAAAAATTCCAAAAGAAGTAACTGAAGAAATTACACCGGTAAATTTTTCTCCTATAAACTGCTGCATATATTCTGCTTTTTTTAAGTCTACCGAATCCCTTTCGGCTAACTGAGCCTCACGTTCCTTTTCTGAAGAATGCTTTGCCCCTGCTGTTGCGATTTTCTTTAACTTCTTAGCCCTTTTATCTGATTTAAAACTATAATTATTTTCAATTAACTCGCTCATAACCCTGTGAATAAATAAATCCGGATAACGTCTGATTGGCGAAGTAAAATGGCAATAATACTGGGCTGCAAGTCCAAAATGCCCTGTATTATCCGGACTGTATCTTGCCTGTTGCATAGAACGTAACATAAGTGTAGAAATGACTTTTTCCTCCGGCTTCCCCTTTATCTCCTTTAATAAATCTTGAAAAGCCTTAGGCTGGAGAGCTGTAATTCCCTTTACCTTGTACCCGTAATTATAAATAAACGAAGAAAAATTTTCTAATTTTTCAGTATCCGGTAAATCATGAACTCTGTACATAAACGGGACTTCAAGCCAGAAAAACTTCTCAGCGACCGTTTCATTAGCTGCCAACATAAAATCTTCAATAATATTATTGGAAATCGTAATTTCATATTTTTTTACTTCTATAGGTCTGCCTTTTTCGTCTAAAATAACCTTTGCCTCCGGTATTTCAAAATCTATACTTCCTCGCATAACCCTTCTTTTCCTCAATATGCCGGACAGTTTCTCCATAAGCTTAAAATCAGGCACTAATTCTTTATACTTGCTTATCAATTTTTTATCCTTATTTACCAATATTTTAGTAACATCAGAATAATTCATTCTTTCATTTACATTTATAACACTCTTAAAAATCTCGCTGTCTATTATTTTTCCGGTAGAATCAATCTGCATCATTACACTAAAAGCAAGTCTATCTTCACCCATGTTCAAACTGCATACCCCGTTAGACAATTTTCTCGGTAGCATCGGAATTACTCTATCAACCAAGTATACACTTGTCCCTCGCTCATATGCTTCTTTATCTAATTCAGAACCTTCTCTTACATAATATGAAACATCTGCAATATGGACACCTAAAAGATAATTGCCGTTTTCCATTTTCTCAATAGAAACCGCATCATCTAAATCCTTAGCATCTTCACCGTCTATCGTAACCATTTTTACGTCACGTAAATCTTTTCTGTTTTTATATTCCTTTTTAGGGATCGTATTTGAAATATTTTCTGCTTCTTCTAATACATTATTTGGAAAATCCTCATTTAAATCATGTTCATACATAATAGAGAGAATATCTACTCCGGGTTTTCCAATCTTTCCAAATCTTTTAACTACTCGCCCCTCGGCAGCTCTTCTTCCCTCCGGCCATTTAATAATTTCTACCGCAACCATTTCATTATTTTTTGCACCATTAAACTCAGATTTAGGTATAAATATATCTTCCGCAATCTTTCCGTCCTCCGGGACCACAAATCCAAAGTTTTTGCTCTTCTCAAATTTGCCAATAATTTTTTTATGATTTCGCTCAATTATTTTTGTAATAATTCCTTCCGGTCCATGCTTCGCATCACCCTTTGAAACTATGCGAACTTCAACTCTGTCTCCATTCCAAGCACCCTTTATCTCTGCCGGTGGAATAAAAATATCTGACTCGTTCTCATCATCCAGTCTTACAAACCCAAAGCCACGTTCATTAGCTTCAAAAACCCCCTCTACAATTACCTTCATATTTCCTCCTTTTTTATATGTCTATACATATTACTTCACATTAAATCACTAATGTATTCTGTTTATGCGAAAAAAATCCCTATTACACAAAAAAAGACCGATACTCTCGGCCTCGTCTAATATTTTTACCCCAAAATTTTTAAGCATAAAGAAGTAATAATAAATAAAACTGCTAAATACGTTGTCCATCTTCCAAGCATACCGTTTAAAGTTCTAGCTTTATTTTTCCCAAAAAACGTCTCAGCTCCTCCGGCAATCTCACCTGAAATACCGGCACTTCTACCGGACTGCAAAATAACAATAATTACAAGAAATGCACATACAACTATGTGAAAACCTAATAATATATTCTTCAACATAACACACTCAACCTCCGAATCAATATACTTACTAACTCTAGTATGATACCACATAAAGAAATTTTATACAATAGTTTTTAATAATTTTTCTTTATTGCCTTGAAAAAAAGTGTATTCTTTGATATATTATCAAATGATGTAGTATTTAAATGGGTGGTAGAGAATGTTGACTAAAAAAACAAGAATTTTAATTATTTTTATAGCATTAGTTGTCGGAATAATATCTTCTATATGTAAATTTTATTGGCTATCTGCTATTGCCGGCATCGTAGCTTTATATATGTTTTTTGCATACTTTAAATATGCTTCTGTTTCGCTTGCATTTAAAAAAATCCGACAAAAAAAATTGCAAAGTGCCTATAATCTTTTACTCGATACCCCAAATCCAAAGTTATTGACTCGTGGAGAAAAGACTTATTATTACTGGGGAATGGGAATTATAAAAATAAGTGAAGATAAATTTGATGAAGCAGAAAGAGACTTCTATAATGCACTTCGTTTCGGCATAACGACTGCTAATAATATGGTAGTTATAAATCTTTCGCTTGCGCAGATATGTATGTATAAAGAAGAATACGAAAAAGCGAATGTGTATTTAGACGAAGCAAAGCATATTCCTCATAAACCGGAATTAGATGTAATTTTATTTGAACTTGAAGATAAATTAGAAAGATTGCAAAGGCAAGAACTTTTGCCGGAACATTGTAAGCCTAATATCATGGTGTAAAAGATGCTGTAAGAAGTAATATAGTAAGAAGGGGCTGTTGAAAAATCCTTCGCAAATAAGAAAACAGTACAGTTGACATATAGTTTAACGTTGCTCAGGATTCACAACGGAAACCTCTTATCCTACATTGTAGGATGGTTTCCTGTGAATATTCGCACCTTTTAAACTATATGTCAACTGTACTGTTTTCTTATTTGCGAAGGACTTTTCAACAGCCCCTTCTTACTATATTACTTTATATTCGCCAGCTTTAATACCATGCAAACAGCTTCAATTCTGCTCAATTCTTTATTCGGATTAATATTGTTGCTGCCGTCTCCGCTAAGTATGCCAAGCCCTTCCGCCAGTGCAACATACCCAATATCTGAATTTTGTACTTCTCCTATATCATCAAAAGATGATTTGTAAATATTAGGAATCTTTGCTACTCTTTCTAAATATAAACTGTTAATTATCATTTTTACTGCATCTAACTTTGTAACTTTTTTGGCATCTTTATACTCATCTTCGTCTGTATAGCTGCCAACTGTTCTTAATAAGTTAAACCACTCATCTTTTGTAATAGCTTTTTCAGGTAAAAACTCGTCTCCGTCAAAACTGTATTCCATATCAGTTATTAACTTAATATATCTCTCACCCCAATACCCCGAAATATCGGTATATTTTTTCTCGCCGGCCTCTTCATATACCGTTCCGGAATAGTCAAGCTGCTCACCCGTAAAAGGAGAAATATATTGAGGATATATATCTGTTCTATACACCAATCTCACTTCTTTTTCTAACACATATAAATCCGAATAATCATAATATTCATCTTCTTTCGGGTTGTTCTCAATATAATGTTTATTATTTATTTCATACACAAGCTCAAACCCATCTTTTTCAGAATATGCATTATATGCCTCTTTAGCACTAATTGCACCGTTTGGAGACTCAAACTCTATATTGTCTGTCCAATTTACATTATACGAATATATTTTCCCGGTAATGCCGTCAACATCTCCCGAAATGTTGTTATATGTATAATCAACACCTTCATTTACTCTTACATAATTATATGAATATCCGCCATAAACAGGTTTTTCGTCAATATACTTCAATAAGTATGCCGTATCAGTAGAATCGGACAGTCTTGTATCGGAAAACTTCTCACTTTCCATATTTTTTACAAAATTCTCAAATGTGTTCTGACACTGTTCAGATGTATATTTTACATTTATATCTTCCCACTCTTTTAATTCGGAATCATAATAGCTTCTAACAGTTGAATGATAATAAAGAATTTTGCCGTTTTCAGCATCAACAGTAGCTTTAATATATGCTCTATATGTATCTTCGTTATTTTCTTTAATACTTCTTGGATCAGTAAATCTCAATTGCCAAATATACCCCGTATTCTTTTCCTCATCGTAATCGTACTTTTGAGTCAGCTTTGCCTCAATAGCCTTTGCATTATCGTCTAGAAGCAACACATCTTTTCTTGAAGTAACTGCTAAAATAGCTTCTTCTTTGGTAATTAGTTTCTTCATTTCATTTATTTTTTCTACTTCTTCTACTGTTAGTTCTTCCTCTGCTGCCATATCTAAACTGCTAAATGATGCTGTTGCTGCATTTTTAGAATCCTCAAGTTCGTCCATATCATAAAATTCATCACGGGTGTCATAAATTTCTCCGGTTTTAGCATCTACCGCAATATAACTTTTGTCCGGAACATAAACTAAATATGCTTTTACAACTTTCTTATCCCCTATATTCTCTGTCTTGCTCATATACTTTAACTTCATTTCTAAATTTTCGCCTATTTTTTCCCTTGCCTCTTCCAAAGATATATTTAGTTCAGGTGACGGGATTTCAACATCAAAAGTCCAATCAGAATTGAATCTTTTAACTTCTCCTGTTTCGTAATTTACAGTAACCGTTACTTCATTATCCGGCATTTTTATACCGTTTTCCACTCTTTCAAACGTATATAAATATGTTCCGCTATATACTCCGGAAAATTCAGATTTAGAAAGTTCAATTTTATCTGAAATTTCAGGAGCTACCTTCTTTATAAAATCAGTTGCATTTTTTACAAGTTCTTCCTTTAAATATGTAGGTTTGCTTGTTCTATCCTCGCTATTATATATAGAGTAAGATAAAATATTTCCTTCTTCATCACATCTTACCTTCACACTTTTATTATACTCTTTATCTCGCCATGTAAAATTCCAGTACTTGCTTTTAGAATAATTTCCACCGGAATAACCGAGTTTATACGAAAATTCAGTTAAGTCCTCCGGAACGGGTATTTTCCTTTTTACTGAAAGCAATGCCCTTTCCATATTATAAGCTTCCTCATTTTCTTCTGAAGAAATAAGCATAATATCCGTATCATTCGCAAATACAGGTGCTGTAAGTGAACTGAATACCATGCAAGCAGACAACATTCCTGCCATAATTTTTTTCATACTAATCGCTCCTCTCTATAGTTACCGTTTGAGTTCACTCGGTAACCCTTCACATTTTATTAGACGACCTATCATCTACTTACGTTTCAAAATTTTTCTATTATTAAAAAACTCTCCTAATAGTAAACAATCCATATACTTTTAAATGCATTATTTACTATTTAGGAGAGTTTTTTAGTCTTAATATTGTACTTCAAAGCAGAATGATGCAATTGAAGATTTCTTTAATTCTAGAAGTAATGTACCCACACTCCACTTGTATCGTCTGAGTAGTTTTGTTTTATCCAAACACTATCTGATTCATTATTTCTACTTGTGTATGCATATGATGCAAATCCAGACGTTGCATTTCCTCCCAACATTCCATATGCTTGCCATCTTGGATAATTGGAATATCCAGATTTATTTCGCAGTACGAAGTACATTGTACCATATCCTTCTTCCCAATTTGAGCATACTCTAAAATTAAATGTATCATCACCAGTTGGAGCTTTATATGTACTCCATTTGGAACCACTCTTTACACCTTTTAGCATCGTATTGTATACAAACCAAGTTGATGAACTTGTGTAAGTACCGGCAGTTACTGTAAGTGTTGTAACACCACCTAATGTTTTGGTAGTTACTATTCCATCGCTATATGTTGCAGCATCCGTATAAGAACTACTGTATGTACATGTCCCCAAGTCTATCGGTGCACTAGCTAATATTCGAGGTAAATAGCTTACACTTTGTTTAGAAGCCACTAATTCATCATATGTTCCTGCCTCTCCTAGCCAATATCCAGAATATCCATTTGCTGATGAGCTCACAAAGTCAAAAGAATTTATTGTTATATATCGAGCTCCGCATATTGTACATGTTCCGTTGTTCGCTACAGTTCCTCCTGTATGTACGTCAGTATTCATTTTTGCTACCATTGCTGCTTGATAGTTCTGAGTTACCTGCTCCTGTGTTAATGCTCCATCATATATTCTTGCCATGTAAATGCTTCCTTTTAGGTATTCTGTGTTACTGTTTGATCTTACTCCCATTTTTAATACCGTGCCGGCTGTTGGATTTGTAATAGTTCCTGAATATGCAAGACTATTGACTTTCACATTATTTACATATAGTTTCATCTCTGTTCCGTCATATGTACCTACCACATGATATTTTTGCCCAGGCTCTAATACTGCTGAAGTAACATATTTCCATTCGCCATCAATGCATATCCAGAACATTATTTGGCCGGAAGTATTAACTCCCAATACATAACCACCATTGTTGAAAGTGTCCATTATTATATGATTTGTTGATTTTATTTCATCATATGTAAATACTGCTTCCAACGTAGGATTTGCATAGTTTGCTTCTCCTAAAGCTACGCCATCATCAGTTCCGTCAAATTTTAATGCTCCGTTATTCCATGTTGCACTGTATATCGCTCCGTTTTGTGTTCCTGTCAAATCTACAAATGTCGTTGTTCCCGAATCGTAACTATTTGCTCCTGCATTTTGCCTTCCGTCATAATATCTTGCCAAGTTTGTTACCACATGTGATTGCATAAATTTACTTGTTACCATTGACGTGGTAGCATCTGTTTCTTCTCCAAATAACGTTCCGCTTGGAGTTGTTATATTCG
>CAZVVZ010000062.1:6388-7606 GCA_964631135.1 uncultured Eubacteriales bacterium | reverse complement strand
TTGTACGTCCCCCGTAAGAGAACTCTAAATGCGAAGCATTTAGCAAGTTTCTACTACACAGTTAACGTATTACTTATTAGAAACATGTAGAATAAGGTAAACGGTAAATCTACAATCTCAAAGAAGGAGGTAAAAATAAAATGAATTTAACAGATCCAATTGCAGATATGTTAACCCGTATCAGAAATGCTGGTTCATCAAGACACGAAACAGTAGATGTTCCAAAATCAAAAGTAAAAAAAGCAATAGCTGATATCTTGGTTGAAGAAGGATATATAAAAGGATATACAGAGGACGACAGAAATATAAAAATTACATTAAAATACGTTGGAAACAAGCAAAAAGCAATTTCCGGCTTAAAGAGAATAAGTAAACCAGGTCTTCGTGTATATGCTGAATGCGAGAACTTACCAAAAGTATTAAACGGTTTAGGAATCGTATTAGTTTCTACATCAAAAGGAATTATGACAGATAAGAAAGCACGTGAAGCCGGAGTCGGCGGAGAAGTGTTGGCTTATGTTTGGTAGGAATATAATACTGCTGAATAATTAGTAAGGCGGTCATAATTATTGGAAATAAAAATAACAAGAAATTAAGAGGTGAAAAAGATGTCAAGAATAGGAAAAGAGCCTATAGCAATTCCTGCTGGTGTAGAAGTTAAAGTTGCTAGCGGAAACGTAGTTACTGTAAAAGGTAGCAAGGGAACTCTAGAGAAAAAACTTCATGCTAATATGAAAATTGCTGTTGAAAATAATGAAATAAAAGTAACAAGACCTGATGACACAAAGCAAAGCAAAGAACTTCACGGACTTACAAGATCTTTACTTAATAATATGGTAAAAGGTGTATCTGAAGGGTTTGAAAAAACTTTGGAAATTAACGGTGTTGGTTACCGTGCACAAAAACAAGGAAATAAGCTTGTTATGAACTTAGGATATTCTCATTCCGTAGAAATGGAAGAACCTGAAGGAATAACAATAGAAGTTCCAAATCCAAACAGTATAATTGTAAAAGGAATAGACAATGAAAAAGTAGGAGCATTCGCTGCCGAAATTAGAACAAAGAGATTACCTGAACCTTATAAAGGAAAAGGAATCAAGTATTCAACAGAAACAATCAGACGTAAAGAAGGAAAAACAGGTGCTAAAAAGTAGTTGCTTAGCGAACACGAGCCGTAAGGCGAAGTGTGAGCTTAGCAAATACTTTGATAAATGCGAG
>CAZVVZ010000062.1:0-6288 GCA_964631135.1 uncultured Eubacteriales bacterium | reverse complement strand
GAAGTGTGAGCTTAGCAAATACTTTGATAAATGCGAGCGGTTTTTGCGAGCGTTTATCCTTACTTACAGTGAAAATTTTTATAACAAAAATAAAATGGGCTGTTACTCATTAAAAAAGGAGTGAAAAAAATGGTATCAAAACCAAATAGCAACAAGCAAAGACAAATCCGTCATATGCGTGTAAGAAATAAGATTTCCGGAACAGCAGAAAGACCAAGATTAAGTGTATACAGAAGTCTTAACAACATTTATGCTCAAGTAATTGATGACGTTGCTCAAAACACAATAGTTTCCGCTTCAACTTTAGATGAAGAGTTAAAGAGCAAATTAAGTGGAACAGGAAACAAAGAAGCAGCTAAGGCTGTTGGAGAATTAGTTGCAAAAAGAGCAATTGAAAAAGGCATAAAAGCTGTTGTATTTGATAGAGGTGGATATATTTACCACGGAAGAGTTAAAGAATTAGCTGATGCTGCAAGAGAAGCAGGATTAGAATTTTAATCAAAAAGATAAGAGGTGAAAAATAATTATGAATCGTAAACCAGAAAATAATGAAAATAACGGCGAAGTATTAAAAGAAAAAGTTGTTACTGTAAACCGTGTAGCAAAGGTTGTTAAAGGTGGTAGAAACTTTAGATTTAGTGCACTTGTAGTTGTTGGAGACGAGAATGGACATGTAGGAGCCGGAAACGGAAAATCTACTGAAGTTCCGGAAGCTATGAGAAAGGCTATTGAAGATGCTAAGAAAAATATGATTGAAGTTCCAAGACTAGGAACAACAATTCCTCATGAAATCGTAGGAATTGCCGGAGCAGGTAAAGTATTATTAAAACCGGCAAGCGAAGGTACTGGAGTTATTGCCGGTGGAGCAGTAAGACCAATATTAGAACTTGCAGGAATTAAAGATATCAGAACAAAATGTATTGGTTCTAATAATCCCGGAAATGTTGTACGTGCAACAATGAAAGCTCTTAGCGAACTTAGAACTGCAGAACAGATTGCAGAAGTAAGAGGAAAGAAAGTAGAAGAACTTTAATTTAACTAAAGAATTGAAGACGGAGGTGTAAAAAATGAACTTAAATGAATTAATACCTGCACCAGGTTCTCGTACAAAGCCTTATAGAAAAGGAAGAGGTATCGGATCCGGTAACGGAAAGACAGCAGGAAAAGGACATAAAGGACAAAATGCTCGTTCAGGTGGCGGAGTAAGACCGGGATTTGAAGGAGGTCAAATGCCTTTATATAGAAGAATTCCTAAAAGAGGATTTAAGAACGTTACAGCTGTAAAATACAGTGAAATTAACGTTTCTACATTAAATAAATTTGAAGATGGAGCTGAAGTTACACCTGAGCTATTAAAAGCAAGCGGACTAATTAAAAAATTAGAAGATGGTGTATCTGTAATGGGTAATGGTGAAATTACAAAAAAATTAACTGTTAATGCCCACAGATTTACAAAAACAGCTAAAGAAAAGATCGAAGCAGCTGGCGGAAAGGCAATCGTTATAAAAGTGGCTGAAAATGCATAAGTATTTTCAACCACACCGTAAAAAGCTTGGATTTTCAAGCTTATCAATGCTAAATAGTATTGGAGAAAGGGGTACAGTATGTTTAAAATCTTAAAAAATGCATTTTCAGTTCCTGATTTAAGAAAGAAAATATTGATAGTGCTTGGCTTACTGTTAGTATTCAGATTTGGCTCATATATCCCTGTCCCGGGAGTAAATTCTGAAATTTGGGAAAGTTTCGTTGATAATAGTGAATTTTATTCAATGTTTAACATAATTTCAGGTGGTGCTTTAGGAAATATGTCAATATTTGCAATGAGTATCACACCGTATATCAATGCATCGATTATTATTCAACTATTAACTGTTGCGATTCCTTCTTTGGAGAAAATGTCAAAAGAAGGTAATGAAGGCAGAAAGAAATTAGCACAATTTACAAGATACGGAACGATAGTTCTTGCTATTGTTCAGGGATTCGGTATAGCTGTTAGTTTGGAAAAAAGCGGAGTATTAGCTTCTCAAGGCTTTTGGACTTATTTTACTATTATTATATCACTCACAGCCGGAACAGCATTTATTATGTGGTTGGCTGAACAGATGACAGAGTATGGTATTGGAAATGGTACATCACTTATAATTTTTGCCGGAATATTATCCGGTTTTGTGGGAGCTACAAAGAGCTTATTAGTTAATACAGGAGCATTAGTAATAAATGATACAACCGGTGGAATTGTTTCATATAGCATGACAGGAATGATGAAATTCTTAGCAATTATTGCAGTAATGTTACTGCTTATTGCAGCTGTTGTTTGGGTAACAAAAGCTGAAAGAAGAATTCCTATACAATATGCAAAAAGAGTAGTCGGAAGAAAAATGTACGGCGGACAAGCATCTTATATTCCTGTATCTGTTAGTATGGCTGGAGTTATGCCGATTATTTTAGCTATGTCACTTATGATGTTCCCTGCTATGATTATTAACTTTGTTAGTGGCGGAACTCCTACAGGTGTAGTAGGGAATATAAGTAAAATGCTATCAGGAGCAGGAACAGGCTGGTATATGGTGGGCTATTGTGTACTATATTCTTTATTGATTATTGGTTTTGCATTCTTCTATACGATAATAATATTCAATCCTACAGAAGTTGCTAACAATTTAAAGAAAAACGGTGGATTCATTCCGGGAATTAGAGCAGGTAAGCCTACAGCAGATTACTTATCTGGTGTATTAAATAAGATCACATTATTTGGAGCTATTTTTATTGCTTTTATCGCTATTTTCCCTGTTATTGTTCAAGCAGTTACAGGTGTAACATTAGGATTTGGCGGAACATCACTTCTTATCGTAGTTGGTGTTGCATTAGAAACAGTAAAACAATTAGAAGCTCAATTAGTTATGAAACATTATAAAGGATTCTTAGATTAATAGAATATGAATAGATTGTAGAGAGTATGAAGGGGGCGTTATAGTGTTTTCTTTATGCCCTCTATAGTTGTTTTAAGGAGGTAGAAACTTATGCGGTTAGTTATGTTAGGCGCTCCGGGTTCCGGAAAAGGAACTCAAGCAGAAAGACTTAGTAAAAAATATGATATACCTCAAATATCTACGGGAGAGATTTTCAGATCACTGAAAAAAGGAAAACAGCTTCCGGGAATGACATTATCTAAAGAGACTGTTGACGAAATATCTAATTTAATAAATAATGGAAATTTTGTTTCAGACGAAATCACAATAAAAGTAATAGAAAACAGAATAGCAATGAATGATTGCAAAAATGGCTTTATATTAGACGGATTCCCTAGGAATATTCCTCAAGGAAAAGCATTAGATAAACTGCTTGAAAAACATAAAATCAGTTTAGATGCAGTTTTAGAAATTGATGTTCCGGATGAAGCTATTATAGATAGACTGTCAGGCAGAAGATATTGCCCGGCATGCGGAAGGACATATCATATAGATGTGAAATTGCCGACAGAAGAAGAAAGAAAAACTTGCCCTGAACATTGTGAGAACTTAATTTTACGCGATGATGACAAGCCTGAAGTGGTAAAGCAAAGACTTATCACATACCATGATGTAACAGAACAGTTAAAGCCGTACTATAAAACCCAAAACAAGTTAATAACAGTTGTTGGCAGAAAAAAACTTGAGAAAACAAACAGGGATGTTGATAGGGCTTTAATGGAAGTTGGTAAGTAACAAAAGCTTTTTAGGGATGCTAAGTTACATAAGAAAGAAGGATAACTATGATTTTAATAAAATCACCTAAGGAAATTGAATACATGAGGGAGTCGGGGAGAATTGTCGCACTTGCATTGGCTGAAATGGAAAAGGCAGTAAGACCCGGAATTACTACTTACGAACTTGACAAAATTGCAACAGACGTATTAAAACACGAAGGTGCAATTCCGTCATTTAAGGGGCAAGAAGGGTTTGAAGGAAGTAAACCGTATCCGGCAACAATATGTGCATCTGTTAATAACCAGATTATTCACGGGATACCGGATAATTATGCATTAAAAGAAGGCGATATTATAAGTATCGATATGGGAGCTCTAAAAAATGGTTACCATGGCGATGCTGCTAGGACATTTCCTGTCGGCCATATTTCAGAAGAAGCTCAAAAACTGATTGATGTTACGAAACAAAGCTTCTTTGAAGGAATGAAGTTCGCAAAACAAGGAAATCGTGTTTCGGATATATCTCATGCCGTACAAACTTATGCAGAGAGTTTCGGCTTTTCTGTAGTAAGAGAGTTCGTAGGGCATGGTGTAGGAACGGAATTGCACGAAGACCCGCAGGTACCTAATTATGGAAAACCGGGACGTGGCCCTCGTCTTGCTAAAGGTATGGTTATAGCGGTAGAACCGATGATAAATGAAGGCGGATATGATATAGACATACTAAAAAATGGTTGGACGGTAGTGACGGCTGACGGAAGTTTATCTGCTCATTATGAAAACACTATTGTTATTACCGACGGTGAGCCGGAATTATTGACTCTTATATAAAGGCAAATATTTTGCTAATAAAATAAAACATACATATTATTTCCATATAGTAGTAGTCTGACTGGTAATATAATTAGTTACTGGTCAGAGTATATGAAATAAGATATATGTTTTATCGGAACTCAGGATTTGCGACGAAAGCCTTTAAAAAATATGGGAAGGCTTTCTGCAAATATTCGTTCCTTTTAAAACATACATCTTATTTCATACACTCTGACCAGCATCATATACTCTAATCAATAGCAAGTAGTCTGACTAGTAACTATAATTACATAAAAAATTTGTTTAAATGTTGACAAAATATGGTTATGGTGGTATGATAGTTAAGTTGAATTAAAATTTTAACGAGTTATTGGAGGTTTTTATGGCTAAGGAAGATGTCATAGAAGTTGAAGGAACAGTACTTGAGGCTTTGCCGAATGCTATGTTCCAGGTAGAGCTTGATAACGGGCATAAGATTCTTGCTCATATTTCAGGTAAACTACGTATGAATTTCATTAAGATTTTGCCGGGAGATAAGGTTAAATTGGAATTATCACCATACGATCTTACTCGTGGAAGAATCACATGGAGAGCAAAATAATTGACTCTTCAATTTAGAAACAGAGAGGAATGAAATGAAATGAAAGTAAGACCATCAGTGAAGAAAATTTGCGAAAAATGCAAATTTATCAAAAGAAAGGGAACATTGAGAGTTATCTGTGAAAACCCTAAGCACAAACAAAGACAAGGCTAATTGCCGAGTAAGATGGCTATTTACAGTAGCCTAAGTTGAAAAAAGAAAAAACCAATAGCTGGGGCGGCTGAGTAGGAAACTACTTTCCCACTGTTGTTTTTAATCTATAGTTGAGGTTGAGCACTTAATTATAGATAATTAGTTTCGCCTACTAATTATATAAAAAAAGGTTCTAAAATTTTTTGGAGGTGTAAATAAAAATATGGCACGTATCGCAGGTGTTGATTTACCAAGAGAAAAACGTATTGAAATCGGATTAACATATATTTACGGTATCGGAAGAACATTATCAAATGAAATCCTTGCTGAAACCGGAGTTAACCCAGATACAAGAGTAAAAGATCTTACTGACGATCAAATCAGTAAATTAAAAGATTCTATCGAAAAGAATCATAAAGTAGAAGGTGACTTACGTAGAGAAGTTGCACTAAACATAAAAAGACTTATGGAAATTGGCAGTTACAGAGGATCAAGACATAAGAAACATTTGCCGGCAAGAGGTCAAAGATCAAAGACTAATGCAAGAACTTGCAAAGGTCCAAGAAAGTAAAGGAGGGATGAATCATGGCAAAAACTACAACTAAAAGAGTAAGAAGAATACAGAGAAAAAACATTGAACGTGGTGCAGCTCATATTCATTCAACTTTTAACAATACAATTGTTACATTGACTGATGAAGCTGGAAACGTAATTTCATGGGCAAGTGCCGGAGAACTTGGATTTAAAGGTTCAAGAAAAAGCACACCATTTGCTGCACAAATGGCAGCAGAAACTGCATCTAAAACGGCTATGGAACATGGCTTAAGAAGAGTAGATGTATTCGTAAAAGGTCCTGGAGCAGGTCGTGAAGCAGCAATTAGAGCACTTCAAGCAGCCGGAATCGAAGTAACTTCTATTAAAGATGTTACACCAATTCCTCACAATGGTTGCAGACCACCTAAGAGAAGAAGAGTATAGTAAATTAGATTTTGATAAGGAGTTGAATATAAATGGCAAGATATACTGACGCATCATGTCGTCTCTGCCGTAGAGAAGG
>CAZVVZ010000061.1:0-7643 GCA_964631135.1 uncultured Eubacteriales bacterium | reverse complement strand
AATACGGGAAGTCTTTCGGCAAATATTCGTTCCTTTTAAAACATATATATTATTTCATATGCTCTGACTAGTAACACTAGCAATACATTTTTAAAACTACAAGTATTGACATACAAAATATCAAAAAATATAATATACTTAAAAGTTTATAAAGAGAGGAAGAGTTTAATGCTGTTAGAAAACATTGATAAAAATGAGTTCTCATTTATGTTTGTGAAAGTGGATGCAGGAGAAAATTTTGGTGAAGAAGTAAAAGACGTTACTGAAAATAAAAAAGTAATGTTTTTTTCTGCAAACGAGTTTGGAAAACAGAGAAATATAAATAGATTATATAAAGAAATGGTTTTATTTTTTGAACATGAAGAAGTAGATAGGACTAAACAAAATTTAGATAATATATTTGAGTATATTCAAGAAAAAAGCTCAAAAGAGAACATTGTATGGGCTTTTGATAATGTTGAAGAAATATTTGATGATAAGGATTTTTCAAAAATAGAAGGTATGTTAAAGAATTTAAAACAAACTAAATGTATGGTTATTTTTGCATCTAGGAGTGGAATATTTGCTAATAAATTTGAAGAAAGTAAGTTAGTAAAATATTTATCAATACCAAATTTATCTTCAAAAAGTGGATTTTACAGTTTAAATGATGCTAATTTAACGGCTGAGGATAAGTTTAAGTATTATGCTATTTTTGGTGATAAAAATGAATATAGGAAAAAAATAGATTTTTCTAAGGATTTAAAACAGAATGTTGTGGATAATTTCTTTAATACAGAGGGATTCTTTTATGCAGAGCCGAATAGAGTATTAAAGAAAGAATTACGAGAAACACAAGTATATAATCTTATTTTAGAGGCTATAGCTAAAGGAAATACAACATTAAATGAGATTTCGTCGTTTGTTGAATTACCAACAAGTATCTGTAATAAATATACAACTGTTTTACTGTCTTTAGGAATTATTTCAAAGATAAAACCTGCTTTTGGACAGGATACTAGAAAAAGCAGATATAAAATAAAGAGTAATGCTATGGATTTTTGGTATTATTTTGTACCGGATAATATGAGTGAAATAAATTTTAATAATGGAGAGAAGGTTTTTAATAAAAACGTGGAAGGCGGGATACATCAATATTTGCAGATAAAGTTCCCTGAACTTTGCCAAGAGTACATAAGTAAATTAAAAAGTGAAAATAAAATAAAAACTGATATAAAGGAAAATGGTGTTTGGTGGAATAAAAACGAGGTAATAGATATTGTGGCAGGAAGCGGTTTAGAAGCTATTGTTGCAGATTGCTATTGGAGAGATTATGAAGTCGGCCTTGAAGAACTAAATAAGTTAGAGAATAAGGCAAAAAATTTAGCGGTTCTTGACAGAGAATATTATCTTTTTGCAAAAGAAGGCTTTTCAGCAGAACTTTTAGAGTTGGCTAAAAAGAGAAATGATATAAAGTTATATTCTTTTCATGATATGGTAAAAGGTCAGGAAATAATAGAAAAACCTAAAAAGAAAGGATTTTTCTTTTCTAGATGGTAAAAAGCAATAAATAAAAATGTTAATTTAGTGATTTTTGCTTTCCTAAAGTATAAGAATAGAAATAGGAGAAGAGAGAATATGAAAGAAATTATTCGTGTTTCTGATTTAAAAAAGATATATGATACAGGGAAAATTCAAGTAGAAGCATTAAAAGGTGTTAATTTTTCTGTAGCAGAAGGTGAATTTGTTGCGATTATGGGGGCTTCCGGCTCCGGAAAATCTACATTTATGAATATATTGGGGTGTTTAGATACAGTAACTCACGGATCGTATGAACTTGATGGTATAGATGTTTCAAAAATGCTTTCTAATGAGTTGGCAACTATACGAAATAAAAAGATTGGGTTTGTGTTCCAATCATTTAATCTGCTTCCAAAAATAGATATTTTAAAAAATGTTGAACTGCCTATGTTATATGCAGGTGTTAGCAGAGCTGAACGAAGAAAGAGAGCAGAAATTGCACTAGATAGAGTTGGGCTTGGTGAAAGATTGGATCATAAACCAAATGAAATATCTGGTGGTCAAAGGCAAAGAGTTGCGATAGCAAGAGCTTTAGTAAATGAGCCTAAAATTATTTTAGCAGATGAGCCGACAGGTAATTTAGACAGTAAGGTTGGGGACGAAATAATGGGGTTCTTTACTCAACTGAATAATGAAGGTGTTACTATTGTTTTAGTTACACATGAGCCGGATATAGCAGCATTTGCTAAAAGGATAGTTGTATTTAAAGATGGAAATATTATTTCAGATGAAAGCAACAAAAACAGGAGGTCTTTATAATGAAGTTAAAATTAAAGAAAAGATATATATTTTTTATAGTAATAATCTTAGTGATTATATTGTTTTTTTTGTTTGGAAGAGGTGACGGAACACTAATTACGGTTGAAACCGTTGCTGTTTCGAGAAGAGATGTAGAGTCGTTAACTTCTATTTCCGGTACGGTTTGTGAAAAAAGCGAAAATAATGTGTATATAGATACAAATATTAAAGTAAAAGATATTTTAGTTGATGAAAACGATGAAGTAAAGAAAGGTCAAAAGATAGTAGAATTTGACATGGATTCTTTATATTCTAATTTAAGTACTTTGAAAATAAATAAAGAAGTCCAAGAATTGAACTATAAAAAAGCTACCGTAAGTGATGAAGACGGTATGCTCTCATTAGTTTCTACACAGAATTCGACAGATTCATTAAAAGATGCTTTTGAAAGGGCAGAAGCTTTATATGAGGTTGGAGCTATTTCAAAAGTTGAATATGATAATGCCAGAATTGCTTATGATAATGCAAAGGCCGGGTTAGAGCTATCTAAAACAGGTATGGATTATGATGTTGAAGTAATGAAGAAAAATATTGAACTTACCCAAATACAGATAAATGACTTGGAAAAAGAAATTTCAAAACTAAGTTCCGCTATGTATAGTCCGGCGAACGGCATAATAAGCTCTATAAGTATGAGCGAGGGTGCTTTTGCATCTCCTAGTGTGCCTATATACAAAGTCATAAATAACGATAATGTTGAAATAAAATGTGAAGTAAAGGAATTTACCGTAAAAAATCTTTTGGTAGGTCAGAAAGTTTATATAACAGGAGATGCTTTTGACGGTTATACATATGAAGGACATATAAAGAGCATAGCACCTGTGGCCTCCACAGTAACAGGATATACAGGTTCACAAACAAGTATAGAAGTGATTGTTGATGTGGATAGTGAGAATACATTATTAAAGAGCGGATTAAATGTTACATGTGATGTTGTGTTTGCCGAAAGCAAGAATGCATTGACGATTCCTGTTACAAGTTTTAGTGAATCTAAAGACGGGGAAGTTTTTGTGTATAAGATAGAAAATGGAATGCTAAAGTCTGTTTCGGTGGAAAATGGTATAAATTCCGATGAGTATTTAGAGATTTTATCCGGTTTAACTGAAGGTGATAAAATAGTAAAGACAATAAAGTCATCGTATAAAGAAGGACTGAAAGTTGAGGAAGAAAGGTAGATGAGATAGTTGTTTTTTGAGGTTTTTTCTCAGGCGATAGATAGTATAAAATCTAATAAAATGCGAACGTTTCTTACTATGCTGGGAGTTGTTATAGGTGTTGCTTCTGTTATTATGATTTTTTCAGCGGGAAATGCCGGAAAGGCTTATATTAACGGATTGTTCGGTAAATTAGGAGCAAATATAATAAATATTACTTTAGCCAGTACGACAAACGTAGAAGATTCGGATAAATTTACATTAAAAGATGTTGAATATTTAAAAAATAATATTGAAGGAGTTACGGAAGTTCAATATTATGGTTCTAACCAAGTCGGAAGCTCAAATACAAGTGTAAACTATGGTTCAAAATCTAAAACAGGTATAATAATGGGTGTTTTACCTCAAATTTTTGAAACCAGACCTATGGAGTTGACGGGCGGAAGGTTAATTACACAAAATGATATTGATTGTGGAGCTAATGTTGCGGTTATTCCCGATATGTGTGTAAAGGGTTTGTTTGGTAATTTTAATCCTATAGGGAAAAAGGTTGTTATTCAGGACAAGAACTATGGAAGCAGAACGCTTACAATTATAGGGACAATAGATTTTGATATAGGAATGGACATGACAACAGATGAATTGTCTGACCAAATTCCCGGTATGCTTATAATTCCTTTTACCACATACCAGAATTTTTATCAGACAAATACAATAGATGAAATAGAATTAGTTTTCCCTAAAAATGCAGATTCTCAGGAAATTGCAGAGGAAGCAAAAAAATATTTGGAATTATTACATAATACGGAAGATAAATATTCTTTTACCAGTTCTCAGCAGATACAAGATACGGTAAATTCTGTTATAAATGTAATTCAGATTGCTATTCTTGCAATCGGTGCTATTTCTTTAATTGTTGGCGGTATAGGTATTATGAACATAATGCTTGTTGCAGTAACGGAGAGGACAAGAGAAATAGGTATAAGAAAAGCGATAGGAGCACAGAAAAAAGATATAATTATACAGTTTCTTGTTGAAGCTATTATTCTTACGTCTATGAGCGGAGTTGTGGGAATTATTATTGGTATTCTGCCTACTTTCTTTTTAGCCGATTTGGCAAATTGTACACCTATTGACCTTATATCTCCTACAGTGATAATTGTTTCTATAGGAGTAGCAGTTTTGTGTGGTGTATTTTTTGGAGTATATCCGGCAAAAAAAGCTGCAGATTTGGATCCTATAGAATCACTCAGATATGAATAGAAAAGGATGGGGTGTTATGAGAAAAATTATAAGTGCTTTTTTAAGTCTTTGCATTTTAACATCTGTTTGTGCTGCGGATTTGGAAGCTACTAATGTTGAAAGCGGAGTTTTTACACTTGAGGAAGCAATAGAATATGCAATAAAAAATAATTCTTCTTTGATTGATATGGAAAAAAATACAGATACTCAGGAAGAGTTATATGATGATGCTAAAACAGAATATAGGAAATGGAAAAATCAAACAAAAAACGGTGGTTACTCGTTTGAGGAAAGTATAGAGTATTTAAATTGTTGGGGATATTCTTTAGAGCTAGCAAAATTACAGTATGAGAGTTTTTTATCTAATAAAAATGCAGCAAAATTTCAAGTGGAATATTCTGTAAAGAGTATGATATATAATATTTTTGAGTTGGAAGATTCAATTAGTTTATTGGAAAAGACAATAGAAAAACAGGAAAATGACGTAAAAATTGCTGAAGTTAAATACAGACTAAATATGATAACTGAAACAGAGTTGGATTCTGCAAAAACAACATTAGATTCTTCTAAACTGCAGCTTGAAAGTATAAAGCAAAGTTTAGCATCTGTTAAAATATCAATAAAGCAGTTAATGGGATATGATGTGTTAAAAGAAATTTCTTTTGAAAAACCGGAGTATGAGGTAGAAGAACTTGAAATTGAGGACTTAGAGAGTACAATAAACAGTTCATTGGAAACTAATGTTTCTGCTTTGTCTTCAAAAATTCAATACAAGCAAAAAGAAAATAATTATATTTTAGCTACAAAAACAAGTTTCTTTTCAAAAGACGAGAAAAAAGATGCCAAAAAAGACTATAGCGATGCTGAGTTTAGGCTAAATAACGAAATAAACTCAATAAAAGAAAATATGGTTATTTTATATAATCAGGTAAAAGAAAAAGAAAAGGAGACAGATATTGCAAAAGAAGAATTAGACAGTGCAGATAGTCAGTTTGAGCAGGCAAAAACTATGTATGAAGTTGGTTTAATATCTAAGAATACATATGATGGATATGAACTATCATTTATAAATGCGGAAAATACATATAAAAGTAAAATAAAAGAAGAGATTTTATTAAAAAATCGTTGGGAAATTGCTATTAGTGTAGGTGACATAATTGCAAAATAGCGAAAAAAAGAGTATAATATAGATTGATGTTATGCTCTTTTTATTTAAATAAAGAAAATAATGTCGATATAATCTTTGAAAAAAATACTACAGGTCAAGCTAAAATAAAACGTACAATTAAATCTGATTAGTTATCAGTAATGTTACAGGTTAGATTTAACTAAAGATATATGTTATATTTTTAAAATTGACCGGTATTGAAAATAGAGGTGACTGTATGAAAAAGTTTTTTTCTTTTATGGTTTGTTTTATGTTAATACTGTCTTCTTCATTCGGATATGTTATCGAGGAAGAGGAAAAAATAGAGTTTTCGCCTGAACTTGATTGGAGTGAAACTTGTTATGTTCCAATAGATTATTCTGATTTTGATAATTTTACATATACGGTTTCTCCCGTAAGTGCAAACCAGACGGAAAAGTATGTTAAAAGTTATGTTGTTGGGGGAAGAACTGCTTTGCAAGTCTGCTCTATTGGAAATACTGATGGGTGTGCACATCAAATAGATCCTAGTTATGCTTCAATGTATGTTTCATATGCCAAAAGTGAAATTGTTGATGTAGTAAAACCAACATGTTTAGAAAATGGCTCTATGACTATAAAATGTAAGAACAAGATAACTACCGGATGGTTTATTTTCTCAAAAGAAGAAGAGTGCGGAAAGACAGAAACTATAATATTAGAAAAAACCGGACATACGGTAAGCGAGCATTCTATTGACGGAAGATGCGAGAATTGCAATGAAATTCATTCTAAAAAAGAATTGTTATTGACTCAGACAGATGAAGAAAATCATTATTATTCCTGTAGTTTTGAAGGATGTACGGAGGTAATAAGTGAACAGCATGATTTTAAGCAGGATAGTATAACAAAAAAATGGATATGTAGTATCTGTAAGAGAGAAGATACAAGGCATAAAGCTGTAAACAGTTGGTCGTTTGATGCACAAAAGCATTATAAAAAATGTGCGGTAGAAGGTTGCAGTGAAGTTTTTGACGAATCAAATCATTCAGGAGGTACACATAAAGAAGGCATATGCGAAATATGTAAAAAGCAATATCAAACACATAGTATTGATACTTCTGTTTTTAGTTTTGATGACAAAGGACACATATATGGATGCTCATATGAGGGATGCAAAGAGGTTTTTAATGAGCCGCATGAAAAAGGAAATATGATTTGTCATGATAAAGATTATCATTGGTATGCATGTAATAATGAGGATTGCGGGAAAATATATGATAAAGAAAAACATTCGGATGGAGGTAATAATGACGGAACTTGTACAGTTTGTAAGTTAAAGTATGCTACTGAGCTGGAGGAATTTTATATAGAGGATGCAGAAAAAGGTGGAGAATATATATCAGAGATTGGTGATAACGTTAAGCTAGAACTTGTATATTTTCCTGAAAATTTAGCAAACACAGAGTTTGTATGGAAAGTAGATGATGAAGAAATTGCAACAGTTACTCAGGATGGTGTTGTTACAGCAGTTTCTGAAGGAATAACGGTTGTACATGTTTTTTGGAAAGATAAGGAAATAACATGTACAATATATGTTGCGACAGGGTTTGAAATAGAAGCAGATGATGATGAAATATTAGAAGGTGAAGAAACTAAAGTTAGTATTATTACTGAAAATGTGACGGGAAACGTAACATGGAGTGTAGAGCCAAAGGATTTAGGAAGAATAAAAACAAGCAAAGATACTGACAAAGAAATAA
>CAZVVZ010000060.1:0-7654 GCA_964631135.1 uncultured Eubacteriales bacterium | reverse complement strand
GAAACATCTTACATTTTTTTTTGTGTTTTGTCAAGTAACACGATTATGTTATTAGCAAGTTCATTCTGATGATTCAATAGCTCTTATTACTTCTAATGATAGTTTTAACTGTTTATCATTCATTCCCTTCAAGAGCCTAATTACTTCTTGCAAATCATCTTCACTTTTTCCTTCATATCCATCGACAAAATAGCTTATTGGCTTTTCTAAAATTTTGCTGACTTCACTTATTCTCGCTAAATTAAATTTCTTTTCTCCGGTTTCAACTTGACTTACAAAACTTACTGACACTCCTAACTCTTCTGCAAATTTTTCTTGAGTTATTCCTTTATCTTTTCTGGCTTTTTTTACTCTTTTTCCAATTAACTCATACCCCATAGTATAACCTCCTAAATGCAATATACCGTATAAGTTAATTTTACTCAGTAAATCTTATTTATAACACCGACTAAAAAGTTAATTTTTTCAAGCTATAGCTTGCTTTTGCTAAATTATTTTTTTGCTGTTTTTTACAATTCTCCCATTTATTGTACATAAGCCATATAACTTATTATCTATATATACTCTATACTTTCCATCACTCAATTCTTTTTTCTCTATATTTACTCCATTCATATATTTATAGGCTTCTTCGGAATCTAATCGAACAATAGGGAATCTTTCGAGGACACTTTCCATATCAATTAAGTATTTTTCAGGATCCTTTTCTAACTCTTCTAATTTAACAGACGTATTCTTTAAAAAAACTCCTGACTTTATTCTTTCCAGTTTAGACATAGTAGCACCACAGCCCAGTTTATCTCCTATATCTTTGCATAAAGTTCTTATATACGTTCCTTTCGAGCAGTGAACAGTAAAGGAAATTTTATTTTCAGCCATACCAACATCAGTAATACTAAAAATTTCAATCTCCCTTCCCTTTCTTTCGACTTCCTTTCCTTCACGTGCTAATTCATAAAGTTTTTTCCCGTTTATTTTTAATGCAGAATACATAGGCGGAATTTGAATTTGCTTTCCTAAAAAAGAGTTAACCGTATCTTGTACTCTCTCAAAACTAAGATCGTACTCTTCTAAATCAGTCTCTTTAATGATATTGCCCCATATATCCTCAGTATCTGTTTTTAGCCCTAAAGTCAGTTCGGCAACATAAATTTTATCGTCATTTTCCATATACTCAATTACTTTAGTTGCTCTTCCAACAGCTACAGGTAGTACTCCCGTAGCATTAGGATCTAAAGTACCGGTATGGCCTATCGTCCTAGTTTGCATTATCTTTCTCATTTTAGACACAACATCGTGAGATGTCATTCCCTTTTCTTTATAAATATTAAACAATCCATCCATTTTTCTCACCCAGTAACATTTTTACATACTTTTTGTAAATATTCAAGACGAGAATATTTACATTATTTGTAATATATGTTATTATTTGCATGAGGTGATTTTATAAGATGAGTTTTTATATGTTATGGCTCACAAAAATATTTAATGCAAATTATATTGAACTAAAAAAATTCCTTAACTTGTTATCTGCCGAAGAGGCATATTATTGCACCTGTAATGATTTAAAAAGCTTAAATATTCCTGCCGGCTTAACAGAAAAATTGTCATCAGCTGAAATCAAAGATTCCGCAAAATACGATTTTGAATTCTGCCAGAAAGAAAACATAAAATTGATAGACTTTACGTCTAAAGAATATCCTTATAACTTATCAAACATTTCTTCCCCACCTGTTCTTTTATATTATAAAGGAAACATTTTACCAAAAGATGAAGTTTCTGTCTCAATAATTGGTTCAAGAAAATATTCAGAGTATGGAAAAGCTTGCACAAAAAAATTTGCATATGAGCTTGCCTGCTCCGGAATAACCATAATAAGCGGAATGGCTTATGGGATAGACTCTTTTTCGCATTCATATGCACTAAGTGCAAATGGAAGAACAATCGCAGTTTTAGGTTCCGGAATAGATATAATATATCCAAAATCTAATGAAAAATTATACTCTGAAATAATCGAAAGCGGTGCCGTAATATCGGAATTTCCTTTACATACAGCTCCAATAGCTAAAAATTTTCCTATACGAAATAGGATTGTGGCCGGATTATCTCTAGGCACGTTGGTAATAGAAGCTTCTAAGAAAAGTGGCACAATGATAACTGCAAGGTTTGCCGCTGAAAACGGCAGAAATGTATATTCTGTCCCGGGTCAGCTTTTTAACATTTCTTCAGAAGGTACTAATTTATTGATAAAAGATGGTGCTAAAATAGTTACTTCCCCAAGAGACATTATAGAGGATATTTATTCGGAAATTTCACAAACTATTCCTAGGAATGGGCAACTTAGTTTATTCACAGAGCCTCAGCTTAATAACGAAGAATATGCTGTATACCGTAATTTGTCATTAGATCCGATGTCCATAGACAAATTATACGAAAATTTGAATATACCATTTAATACCTTACTTGCTACTTTATCCATGCTTGAATTAAATGGGTATATAAAGTCTCTTCCCGGTAAGCAATATGTATTAAATGTAGATTAGTAACCGTTGTAGTTGCTATTCATATAGCAGTCTAAATAATAGCCAGTTGCCGTTTCCATATTGAAAAAACAGTTGCATATTTTTAATAATTGATGTACACTCTATGTGAGTTTTAACTCAGAACGGAGGATAAAATGGCTAACTATTTAATTATTGTTGAGTCTCCGGCTAAGTCGAAGACAATAAAAAAATTTTTGGGAAATAATTATAAAGTAGTTGCTTCAATGGGACACATAAGAGATTTACCTAAAAGTCAATTAGGTGTGGATATAGAAAATGATTTCGAACCTAAATATATAAATATACGTGGAAAAGCATCTTTAATAAACGAGTTGAAAAAAGATGCAAAGAAATGCAAAAAAGTATATCTTGCGACTGACCCTGACCGCGAAGGCGAGGCAATTTCATGGCATCTTTCTTATCTTTTGGATATACCGAAAAAAAATCTTCAAAGAATTACTTTTAATGAAATTACTGAATCTGCGGTAAAAAATGCGATTGCGAATCCACGGGAAATAGATATGAATTTAGTTGATGCTCAGCAGGCAAGAAGGGTATTAGACAGGATTGTTGGATATAAAATAAGCCCTTTACTTTGGAAAAATGTGAAGAAAGGTCTTAGCGCCGGCAGAGTTCAGTCTGTTGCATTAAAGTTAATTGTTGACAGAGAAGAGGAAATCGAAAAATTTGTTCCGGAAGAATACTGGTCACTTACCGCCAGTTTAGAAGATACTAAGTCAAAAAAATCTTTTGATGCTAAGTTTTACGGAACTAAGTCGGAAAAAATAGAGATTAAGTCCAAAGAACAGATAGACAGTATTTTAAAAGGATTAAAAAATGCAAAATATAAAGTTTCTTCCATAAAGCCTGGCGAAAAAAAGCGTCATCCGGCGCCTCCTTTTATTACCAGTACTCTTCAGCAGGAAGCATCAAGAAAATTCAATTTTGGCACATCTAAAACAATGATGATTGCTCAGCAATTGTATGAAGGGCTTGATATAAAAGGACACGGAACAATCGGACTGATTACTTATATGAGAACCGATTCAACTCGTATCGCAGCAGAAGCACAAGAAGAAGCGAAAAAAATTATTGAAGAAAAATACGGAAAAGAATTTTATCCGAGCATACCTAATTTGTATAAGTCAAAAAAAGGTGCTCAAGATGCACACGAAGCTATTCGTCCATCATATATTTCAATCATGCCTGAAGATGTAAAAGGCTCATTAACTAATGAACAGTATAAATTATATAAACTAATTTGGGAAAGATTTATGGCAAGCCAAATGGCTTCTGCTGTATATAAAACGTTATCGGTAGATATTGATGCAAATAAATATTTATTTAAAGCAACAGGATCACAGATTAAATTCCCTGGGTTTATGACTTTATATATAGAAACGGCAGAAGACAGTTCAGATAATGATAAAGATGTTTTATTACCTGAATTAGAACTTGATGAAATATTAAATAAGAAGAAATTATTACCGGAGCAGCATTTTACTCAGCCACCGGCTCGCTACTCGGAAGCTAGTCTTGTTAAAGCTTTAGAAGAAAAAGGTATAGGGCGGCCTAGTACGTATGCACCTACTATCTCTACTATAATTGCAAGAGGATATGTTGAACGTGAGAAAAAAACACTTTATCCTACAGAGCTTGGCACAATAGTTACTCACTTACTTGAAGAATATTTTTCGGAAATTATGGATGTATCATTCACCGCTTCAATGGAATCTGACTTAGATAGTATTGAAGAAGGAGAAACAAGATGGAAAAATGTAATAAGGGAATTTTATAAACCTTTTGAAAAGACATTAGAAAATGCCGAAGAGAAAATAGGTAAGGTTGAACTTACTTACGAAGAAAGCGACGTACCTTGCGAGAAGTGCGGTAGAATGATGGTTATTAAGCAGGGAAAATACGGTAAATTTTTAGCTTGTCCCGGTTTCCCCGAATGTAGGAATGCTAAGCCTATTGTTGAAGAAACAAAATACTTCTGCCCTATTTGCCATGGGAAAATATTGATTAAGAAAACCAGACGTGGGAAAAGATATTATGCTTGTGAAAACAGTAAAGCTTGTAAATTTATGATCTGGGAAGCTCCTACCGACGAAAGTTGCCCAAATTGCGGCAATTTTATGTACAAAAAAGGTAAAAAACTTGTTTGTTCAAATCAAGACTGCGGATTTGAAAAAATTTCTAAATAATAGGCAAAAATTTACTAATAAAAAACTTGATAAAAATCAGATATATTGTGATTTTTGTTAAGTTTTTTTTATGTTTGCCGATACTAAGTTGTACTGAATTGTACTTAAATGTAATTGGAGGATTGAGTTTTATGGATATATTAAGTGTTGGGGGATTGATTTTAGCATTTTCAATGTTTATTGCTGCTTTTATGATGGAAGGCGGAACATTAGAAGCTTTATTGCAGCCTACATCTGCGATGATAGTTTTCGGAGGTACTATAGGTACCATAATGGTATCATTTCCTATGTCTGAGATGAAAAAACTCGGAAAATGTATGAAAATTGTATTTCAAAATGCTCCCGTTGATCGCCTAGCATTGATTGACCGCTTGGCAACATTGGCTGATAAAGCGAGACGTTCCGGAATTTTAAGCCTTGAAGAAGAAATTCCTAAGCAAGACAATAGGCTGATAAAAAAAGGACTTGAGCTTATAATGAGCGGTTTAGACAAGGACTTAGTATATGATACGTTATCAAGACAAGCTGAGATTGATGAAAAAGATTTGGATTCATGTGCCGCAATTTTCGAAGCTGCCGGTGGTTACTCTCCTACTATGGGTATTATAGGTACAGTTATGGGTATGATAAGTGTTTTAGGTAATATAAGCGGAGATACATCAGAATTAGGCCACTCGATTGCTGTTGCTTTCGTTGCTACGTTGTATGGTGTATGCTTTGCAAACGTTGTGTACTTAGCATTCGGTAAAAAAATTAAGACTGTAATGAAAAATGAATCGGCTGCTGCAGAGCTTGTTATAGAAGGAATCCTTTCTATTCAAGCAGGTGAAAACCCTAAAGTTATGAAAGATAAATTAAGTTATGAAAGAATTGCAGAATTAACCGGAGTTAACTTGGAAGCTCGTGCAGAAGCATTAAAAGCTGAACAACGTAAATAATTAACTTTAATATTTTTTATAAGGAAGTGAAAGAAATGCCGAAAAAGCCAAAATTACCTCCGGAAGAACATGATAATGCAGAGCGATGGACTGTCACATATTCTGACTTAATGAACTTACTTCTCGTGTTTTTTATAGTATTATATGCAACTGCAAATCAAGATACACAAAAATCAAAAGAAGTTTTAAGTGCAATCGCCGGGGCTATGTCTGGCACAGAATTTATCCTTGACGGTTCAGGAGATTCTATTATAGATAGCTATTCCAACGGCACTTTAACAGAAGAAGCTTTAGAAGCCCGCAATATGAATGATGTAAAAGGTGCAGTTGAAGAAATGACAGGTCTTATGGGCTTAGATAATGACTCTATTGAAGTTGTTGTAGATGATATTGGTGTACATATAAGGATAAAAGATGCTGTGTTATTTAATAGTGGCAGTGCGACTATAAATGCAGAAGCGCAGCCTATAATCAATAAAATCGGTGATATATTAAAGAAGTTTCCTAACAACTACATTCAAATAGAAGGTCATACAGATAATGTACCGATGGGTGGCAACCCTAATATCCCTACAAACTGGGAATTGGGAAGTTTAAGAGCCGTAAATGTGTTAAAAATGTTGGTGACGAATTCTGCATTAAATCCTAGTTATTTGAGTGCTACTTCTTATGGTGAGTTTAAGCCTATAGATACAAACTCTACATCAACAGGTCGTGCAAAAAATCGTAGAGTTGAAATTACGATATTAAGAAATTTTGACGTTTCTGAATCATAAGATTGATTTTTTATATATTTTCCATTATACTTTTCTTGGTGATAGTAATGAAATGTAATTTATGTCCAAGAAATTGTATGGTAGATAGAGCCTATAAGACCGGATTTTGTAATGCATCAGATAAAATCCGAATTGCAAGAGCGGCTCTACACTATTGGGAAGAACCATGTATATCGGGAGAAAACGGTTCTGGAACTGTTTTCTTTTCTTTTTGTCCGTTAAAATGTGTTTTTTGCCAGAATTATGATTTAAGTCATAAAAACATAGGCTCAGAAATATCTATAGAAAAACTTGCAGATATTTTTCTAAAACTTCAGAATCAAAAAGCGCATAATATAAATCTAGTAACTCCTACTCATTATGTCCCACAGATAATAGAAGCCTTAAAAATAGCACGTAATAATGGTCTTACTATACCAATAGTTTATAATACAAGCGGGTATGAAACAGTTGATACTATAAAGATGCTGGCTGGATATATTGATGTATATTTACCGGATTTTAAATACTATTCAAATACACTCGCTGAAAAATATTCTAACGTCAAAAATTATTTTGAAATAGCAACAGAGGCACTAAAAGAAATGTTTAGCCAAGTTGGGGAGTTCTCACTAGATGAAAACGGAATAATAAAAAGAGGAATGGTTGTTCGCCACCTTATTTTGCCAGGATATGTTGATGATTCTAAAAATGTTGTTGCACATGTATATGACTTATTTAGAGACAAAATATACATAAGTATAATGAATCAGTATACTCCTCTTCCGCATGTAAAAGATTATCCGGAGTTAAATAGGAAGGTAACTGAAAAAGAGTATGATGAGGTAGTAGAGTTTGCATTATCTCTTGGAATTGAAAATGCCTTTATTCAAGAAGGAGATACTGCTGAGGAAAGTTTTATTCCGAATTTTAATTCAGAAATTTACTAAGCCTAGCTAGTACGTGGCAGTTACAAGTCAGACTACCTGCTGTTGGTTAGAGCATATGAAATAGGATATATGTTTTAAAAGGAACGAATATTTGCCGAAAGACTTCCCGTATTTTTTAAAGTCTTTCGTCGCAAATCCTGAGTTCCGATAAAACATATATCTTATTTCATATGCTCTAACCAACAGCAGGTAGTCTGACTTGTAACTTTTAGTAATCTGAACAGTAACATTTTTTGTTGACATTTATAGAAAATTAAACTA
>CAZVVZ010000059.1:0-7724 GCA_964631135.1 uncultured Eubacteriales bacterium | reverse complement strand
AAGTAATATTCTTGAAAAATAAATGGTATAATGATACAATATTGGGAGACAGAAATGTTTCCCAATTTTGTTATTCATAAATTTAAGGAGGATTTTTTATGGACTTTCCAATCAATGAGAAAATGAAAAAAACTATTGAGGCACTGAACGAAAATCTTAGTGCAATTCGTGCAGGCCGTGCTAATCCTGCAATACTTAATAAAATAAATGTAGAATATTACGGAGTACCTACTCCGCTCACACAGGTTGCATCTGTTTCTGTTCCTGAAGCAAGGATGATAGTTATTCAGCCTTGGGATGCAAATATTTTAAAAGATATTGAAAAAGAAATTACTAAATCGGATATTGGGATTATGCCTAATAATGATGGCAAGGTCATTCGCCTCAATTTCCCAGAGCTTAATGAAGAGAGAAGAAAAGAAATTGTTAAAACCGTTAAGAAAATTGGAGAAGACAGTAAAGTCTCAATTCGCGCAATTCGTCGTGATGCTATAGATTTTGCTAAAAACTTAAAGAAAAACAATGAAATTTCAGAGGACGAATTAAAAGGTGAAGAAGATAACGTACAGAAAGTTACCGACAAGTTTGTTGCTGAAATAGATAGTATTATAGCTGCAAAAGAAAAAGAAATTATGCAAGTATAAGGAGAATTTCAATGGACACAAAATTACCAAAACATATTGCCATAATAATGGATGGTAATCGCAGATGGGCTAAAAAAAGGAATCTTCCAATCGCATCGGGCCATAGGGCAGGAGCTGACACTTTGCAAAAAATTATTGAGGCTTGCATAGATATAAATATAGAGTATCTTACTGTATATGCTTTTTCAACTGAAAATTGGAATAGAGCTCCTGAAGAAGTTGATGATTTGATGAATTTGCTACGTGAATATCTTGTAAGACTGGAAAAGGATAATAAGGATAGAAACGTGAAAATTCGCATAGTTGGAGATATTAACCGATTAGATGAAGATATTAGAGATAAAATAATAAAGCTTCAAAATAGGACCAAGGATAATACCGGTTTAGTAATAAATATCGCATTAAATTATGGAGGAAGAAATGAGATTATTTATGCTATTAAATCATTATCCAAAGAAGAATTAAACGATTTGACAGTCGACAGCTTTTCTGAAAAGCTGTATACATATCCTTCACCCGATCCGGATTTAATAATAAGAACTGCCGGGGAGCAGAGAATTAGTAACTTCTTGCTTTGGCAGTGTGCATATTCTGAATTTTGGTATACAGATACTTTATGGCCTGACTTTTCTAAGGCTGAGTTGGAAAAAGCAATTTTGGATTATTCCGGCAGAGAAAGAAAGTTTGGAGGAAAATAGGTTTACTTTAACTATATAAAAGAGGTGTGGCAATGCTTAAAAGGATAGTTTTTGGATTAGTAGGCGGTACAGTGGTGATTTTGACAATATTATTCTTGCCTAAGTTTGTTTGCAACATATTTGCTACTTTGTTGGCTATAGGAGGAATATATGAGTTTATAAAAGCAATGGAGAAAGGTGGATATAGGCCTATTAAGACTATTCCTTTTTTAACCTGCTTAGGGTTGCTTTTTGTAAATTCAACCAATTCGATTTTAGTATATAAATTTTCATTTTCGATTTTTTCATTTTTAGTTTTAGGGATATTGATATATGGACTTTTTTCAACAAAGCGAACCTTGGTTGATGTTTCTTTAAGCATTTTTTCAATTTTATATATTCCGTTTTTACTAAGTTTTTTTCTAGCTACGTACTATGTTGAAAATATTGGAACATATTTAGTTTGGTTTATTCTGTTTGGTGCTTGCCTTTCGGATGCATTTGCTTATTTTACCGGTGTGAAATTTGGTAAGCATAAGTTATGTCCTAACATTAGCCCTAAAAAAACTATAGAGGGAGCTGTTGGCGCAATTATTGGGACTGCAATTTCATTTTTAATATATGCGATTGCCTTGAATAAGTGCCACGGTTTTGACATACAATATTGGCAAATCATTCTGTTTGGTATTGTTTCTTCAGTATTTGCCCAAATAGGAGACTTGGTAGCATCTACTATTAAACGTTTTGTTAATGAGAAAGATTTTGGAAACTGTTTCCCGGGACACGGTGGGGTATTAGATAGAATAGACAGTGTATTGTTTGTAGCTCCTGTCATATATTATGGCGTGCTGATGTTTGAAAGTTTAATTACTTTGAAGTAAGGAGATAAGTTATATGGGAATATTATCAATTATATGGACGATAATTAAATTTATAGTTTTAATTTCTTTTTTAGTTATTATACATGAAGGCGGTCATTTCTTAACTGCTAAAGCTTTTGGAATGAGAGTTAATGAGTTTGCTGTAGGGTTTGGACCGAAGATATGGGGAAAACAAAAGGGTGAAACTTTATATGCAATCCGTTGCATACCTTTAGGCGGATTTTGTGCATTAGAGGGCGAAGAGGAAGAGTCTTCCGATCCTAGAGCTTTTGGAAATAAATCTGTTTTTGCCAGATTTTTGGTTGTGGTTATGGGAGCAACAGTTAATATCGTTTTTGCATTAGTTGTATTTTTTATAATGTTTATGCAGGTAGGTCAATACCAAAGTACCGTAGTAGATTATTTTACAGAAGACTCGGTAGGGGAATTAGCCGGAATACAAGTGGGCGATGAAATTTATAAAATAAATGGAAAGCGAATGAGAACTATTTCAGCTATAAACGAATTCTTACGTATCAATAAAGATAAAGATATAACGGTTACCGTAAAGAGAAATAATGAGAAAATTGATTATACTTTTAAGCCTAAGACTGTTGAAACAGGTTATGTGGGACTAGAATTTAATGATGGCAGTAACGAAATTTCTGATGTTTCTGTAGATGGGCCTGCTGAAACTGCAGGATTAGAGAAAAATGATAAAATATTAAAAGTGAACGATATTGAAATAAGTAATGCTGAAAGCTTTTCAGAGATAATTTCACAGAGTGCTAATGTTGCTCTTAGTATAACCTATTTAAGAGATAATACAGAAAATACTGTAGAAATTACACCGATTTGTCCTGATTTGTTAAAAGATTATGAAATTGGTTTCTTTGGAAAGGTTGAAAAAGATATACCGGGGTTGATTGTAGCATCTTTCTGTCAAACAGGTGATCAAGTTTATTCTATGCTAAATCAAGTAATAGAAATATTTACAGGCAAGATTAACCTTAAATATTTAAGCGGACCTGTTGGAATTGCAAAGGTTGTTGGGCAGGCGAATACCGGTTCGGGATTTTTATATTTGCTAGTATTTATAAGCTTAAATCTTGGAATTGTCAATTTATTACCTATTCCGCCTTTGGATGGTGGAAAACTGGTATTTATTCTGATTGAAGGAATTTCTAGAAGGAAGCCTAATCCTAAAATCGAAATGTACTTACAGCTTGCCGGAATGTGCTTATTACTCGCTCTTATGATTTTTGCTACTTTTAATGATATAACAAGAAGAATGTCAATATTTTAAGCTGTTGTTTTTGAAGGAGGATATGTATTATGAAAAAGAGCCCGTTTGTTATAACAATCTCTGGGGATCCTGTAGCCGGAAAAAGTTCTGCAATTTCTGCTCTTACTAGAAGATATGAACAGGAAGGATATTTTATAGGCGAAAGAGATGAGGGAAAATGTGTAATTAAACTTGCTGCAGGCCAGATGTTTAGGCGGATTGCTATTAACTCAGGAATTGAGCTTCAAGAATTGAATGATTTTGCAAAACAGTCAGGAAATTCTATGCGAAAATTAAGAGATATTGCTCCTGAATCTGATTTTTTTGCTAATATGAGCGAAGAAATATTGGACAAAAGTGTTGATGCCTTTATTGATGAGTATACGTTAAGTCATATTGAAATGCTGACTACAAAATATTCAGAAAAAGATGATGTTATAATAATTGTTGACTCTAGAATTGCCGGTTTATTGATGAAGATGCAAGGAAAAGAGAATATGGGAATTAGGTTTGCTATTCAGCCGGAGATTGCTGCCGAAAGGCTTGTAAAAGATGCCCAAAATCGCAGAGGAGAAATCTCATTAGACAATACTACAGCGGAAGAAGCATATCAAGCTGCTTTGGATAGTGTAAAGTTAAGAACGGCTAAAGAACGAGAGAGATTTATAAAAACATATTCTCGTAATCTTTTTGACCAAGACGAGAACGATAAGGTTGATTTACAAAATTTGCAAAATTATGATTTAGTAATCAATACATCAGGTACTACGATAGATAGAGAAATTGATGTACTGTATTCGTGCATTGAGAAAGCACGAAATGGTATAGAATATGATAATTTCTGGCGCAGCACTAAATACATATACCCGGGTTCGGTAACGAAAGAAGAAGTTGATTCTAAGAATCCAAGAGTTTCCGCCATAAAAGTAGACGGTCAGTATTATGCACTTCATGGTCAAGAATATGTTGGAATTGCTAATCATATGGGGTATACGATAGAGCAAAAAACCGGTGAGGAAAGTGGATATCCTTTGGTACCTGTTGACCTTATTGCAAAAAGAAAGCAATTTATATTTATATCTGACAGCGAAGGTCAAATTCGAGGTGTTCCGGCAGATTTGTATGTAAAACGAAATATAACAAGAAATTTGGTTGAGAATTTTGAGCGCGACTATGGGTTTAAATATCCGGAAAGAGGGACTGTAAAATTGCCTACAGTTGAAGAGGCGCACGATAATAGTAAAAGGGAAAATATGAAAGGGCAAGATATGCCTGACTATTAACATACGGTTATCTGAACGTTACTAGTCGAATACTATATGAAATAAGATATATGTTTTAAAAGGAACGAATATTTGCCGAAAGACTTCCCGTATTTTTTAAAGTCTTTCGTTGCAAATCCTGAGTTCCGATAAAACATATATCTTATTTCATATAGTATTCGACTAGTAACGTTTGGAACTTAGAACTTGCATAGTGTGCATTGACACAGTGAACATAATGTGGTACAATTATATAGTACAGATGCATATTACAATCAAACAAAGAGGACTCTCTTTATGGACGTTATTTCCTTTTCAAGGAATAAAATTGTTTAAAAGAGATTTCTCTTTTTTAGTTGTAAAATTCTTGATGCATCAATAAGGAGGATTATGCTGAGAATGGATTTTGAAGGTTATATCTTCGGGTGCGAGATCTTTGATAGCATTCTATGGAATGAGATCAAAAGGTCTATGGAGTACGGGCAGATGCCCGATTTCAAGAGGTTCGACCTCGACGAAACGATTTGCAGATGCACGGAAGAAACGTGCTGTTGGAACTCTACGGAGATTAATGCCCGCCTCGAGGAGCTGGGAATTCTCCAGAAGATTGAGGAGGAACTGAAGATGGCGGCAAAAGAAATCCCGGCGGTCCGCTACGCCGATGGCACCTTCACCGTGAAGGGCCATGGCAACAACATCCATTTCGAATATGTGGGCGAATATGCCAACTATCGCGAAATGGATGAAGATGCGAAATATATGCTTGTTTCGCATCCTATGGGATATGTGTGCCACGTGGCACATAACCTCCCGGAACAGTATGTGCTCATGCTCCCCAAGGGCAGCGAGTACATCACGCTGCTCGAGTAACCCATTCAAAAAAGGTGGACGATTTTTCGCCCGCCTTCTTGTTTTTAAACATTTACTTACTAGTCTGACCAGTAACATTTACTAAAGCCACTATTCTAAAGATAGTTTAATTTCATTGATTTTATCTTCAAGCTCTATTAAATCACCATTATTCTTTACAACAAAATTAGCCAATTTTATATAATTTTCTGTATTCATCTGCTTTGCAATTCTTTTTTTTACATCCTCTCTAGACAGTCCCGATCGTTTCATAACCCTCTTTATTCTGTTTTCTTCGTTTGCCACCACAACAATTATTGTATTACTAAGATTTATAAAATCCTCATTTGGAAGAGGAACATCCAGCAATATGTATTTATTATTTATTTTTAACTCGTCTACTTTTTTTGCAATTTCCTGCATAACATATGGATGAATAATTTTATTTAGCTGTAAAAGTTTTTCTTCATTACTAAACACAATATTAGAAAGCTTTTCACGATTTATAAGCTCAGGAGTTTCAAATATTACTTCGCCAAAAAATTTTTTTATTTTTGATATTATTTCAGGAGAATTCATAGCTTGTTTTGAAATTTTATCCGCATCTAATATCGGAGCATTTAATTTTTCAGCCAGCATACGGCTTACAGTAGACTTACCGCTACCAATACCACCTGTTATACCTATTACCTTAGACATTTTTCAACCTCCTTAAGAAATCTAAATTCATTGTTTTTTCTTTTGTTGCAAGAGTATAAATATTTGTTGCGAGAATATCCGCTAACAGCATTTCTTTTTGCAACTCTGTTGCTTTTTCTAAGAACTTATTTACAGATGTAATAATCGGAAGAGAAGAAGTAGCAGAAATTTCAGATAAAAGCTCACGTCCTTTTTCATTAAAAGATAGTACCCTTATATATAAAGGCCCTCCGATACTGTTAAACGTATTTAAATTAGTTTTAGATATATCTAAAAGTGCAGACATTAAAATTCTTTTTACTCTAGTCATCGGATATCTTTTTGTTTTTATATTATCTATCAATTCACTTAATGATTTTGAATAAGACAGGGCATAAAGAATTCTATTTTCCAATCCTTCTGTCACATCCGGTAAATCTTTAATATTTTCTAAACTCATTTTTCTTAAAGCATACATTATATTTTCCTCAAAATTTTCAATAAAAATAGGAGTTTTGATATAATTTAGTGTTATTTCAGGAACATACAAATCTATATCTTCGTTATTTTTCAATTTTTCCCTAATACCGGTAGCACTTAAAATGTTGGTATTAGAATCTGTATCGTGATATCCCGAATCTACTCTATCTATTAAAACAGGTTCAATATTAGGATTTAATGAATAGAGTGCTTTTAAATACTCAACTGCTAAAATATTATTGGGTTTTGTTAAAATATTATTAGATATTCCCAACAGCTTAGATACAGTGTTTGAACGTGCTTCAGGGTATGAAATACCGGTTTCAAGCTGCTTTTTTAATTCGGCAGAATATGAAGTCGGCTCGTTGCTTAATAAGCTTGCTATATTTTTTAGTTTTTCTAAATTATTTGTTTCAGCTCCAAAAGAAAGAAAATTTACTCCACACTCACTTAATAATTTAACGGCTCCATAAGAAAAAGTTTCAGCGGTTGCTACAGAATAGTAGAGAGGAAGTTCTATTACTAGATCTATCCCATTTTTTACAGCAGTATCTGCACGAGTAAATTTATCAAGTAGTGCCGGTTCACCTCGCTGAATAAAATTGCCTGACATAACGACAACAGTTGCTTCCGCATTTGTATATTCCAATGATTTTTTTAAATGGTATAAATGACCATTGTGAAACGGATTATATTCGGCTACAATTCCTAAAATTTTCATAAGTATCACCATTTATAATGTTATATTATTTTATAAAATATTTCAAGTAATGGATAGCTGGCATCAAGCTAAAAAAGTTACTAATCAGACTATACGAAATAATATATGTGTTTCATCGGAACTCAGGATTTGCGACGAAAGACTTTAAAAAATTTTGGAAGTCTTTCTGCAAATATTCGTTCCTTTTAAAACACATATATTATTTCATATGGCCTGATTTACATAATATTTTTAGGCTGTTGACAAGAATAAAATATATAGATATAAT
>CAZVVZ010000058.1:0-7804 GCA_964631135.1 uncultured Eubacteriales bacterium | reverse complement strand
GTATTTTTTTAAAGTCTTTCGTCGCAAATTCTGAGTTCCGATAAAACATATATCTTATTTCATATAGTAGTCTGAACAGTAATGTGAAATGTACTACTGTTAAGGCATAAATAAAATTATTTGCAATCAGGAATTTTAAATAAAGTTTTTGCATTGTCCATAGTTGCTTTAGCTATTTCTTCCGGTAAAAGTCCTTTTATTTCAGCTATCTTATTTATTACATGTACTAAATACATAGAGTTATTTCTTTTGCCTCTAAAAGGCACAGGAGTTAAATACGGCGAATCTGTTTCTATTAAAATCCTATCAACAGGAGTATACTGTAAAACATCTATAGCAGTTTTTGCATTTTTAAATGTAATTGGACCATCAAAGCCAAGATAATATCCTAGCTTAATTAGCTCCTTTGCCATTTCTAAAGATCCGGAAAAACAATGTATAACTCCGGTATTTTTTATTTTTATAGACTTTAGAGTATCTAAAGTATCTTTATGTGCATCTCTGTCATGTATAACAACAGGCAAGTCAACATCATTAGCCAAACTCAATTGTTCTTTGAAATAGTTTAACTGGAGTTCTTTGTTTGTATTATCATAGTGATAATCTAAACCTATTTCTCCAATTGCAACAACTTTTTTATGCTTTGCCAGCTCACGAATATCATTAACACTTTCCTTTTTATCTACATCTTCAGGGTGAATTCCAACGGCTGCATATATGTACGGATATTTTTCGGAAAGAGAAACCGAGAAACGAGATGTCTCAACATCAGTTCCTTGATTTATAATATATTTTACATTGTTCTTAGGCATAGAAGCTAAAAGCTCATCTCTATCACTATCAAATGCTACGTCATCATAATGCGCATGAGTATCAAATATGTCCATATAAAATCCTCCAAAGTATTATTCCAGCTTCATTGAAACCAGTTTACTTATACCACGTTCCTCCATTGTTATTCCGTAAACTGTGTCTGCGGCCTCCATAGTTCCTTTTCTGTGGGTTATGATAATAAATTGGATAGAATCCGAAAACTTTTTAACATAATCAGCGAACCTATAAACATTTACATCGTCTAAAGCCGCTTCGATTTCATCTAGTACACAGAACGGAGACGGGTTGATTTTAAGTATTGAGAATAGCAGCGCAATAGCTGTTAATGCACGTTCGCCACCTGATAATAACATCATATTTTGAAGTTTTTTCCCGGGAGGCTGTACTTCAATATCTATACCGCTTTCTAATATGTTGCTTTCATCACAAAGCTTTATATTTGCGGTTCCTCCATTAAACAGCTCTGCGAAAACTACTTTAAAGTTTTCGTTTATTATTGAAAACTTTTCTATAAATTCTTTTTTCATTGTAGAAATCATGTCCTGAATAACCTTACGAAGCTTTTGCTCAGCTTCAGTCAAGTCATTTTTCTGCTTATCCATAAAAGTAAAACGTTCATTAACCTTTTTGTATTCCTCAATGGAGTCTATATTTATACTTCCTAAGTCCCTAATTTTATTTTTTAGTGAATTTACTGTTGAAGAAATTTTTGAAGTTGTGCCTAAATTATCTTTTTTCAATTCTAAGGCGGCAGAATATGTTATTTGATAATCTTCCCAGATTTTATTATTTATATTTTCAAAGTCTAATTCTGTTTTCATTTTCTTCATTTCTTCTTTTGAAATTTTACTTTTAGTTTCTTCAACAGAACGTACATCGTCTTCCATGAGTTTTTCTAAATTGCTTAACTCTAAAGAAAGATCCTGCTTTGTATTTTCCAATTCAAGTAACTTTGAAGTATATAAATCAATTTCAGCATTTATTGAAACAATTTTAGCTGAGTTGTTTTCTTTTTGCAAATTAAAGGTTGATATTTCGTTATTTAATTTTTCTATTGAATCTTTTCTTTTTCCTATTAAAGCTTGAGTTTCAGAAATGTCATTTTCGATTCTTCCTAAAATTTCATTTATAGACAATTCACTTTCATCAAAAGAAGATATAGAAACCTTATAGTTTGTAATATCTAGGGATAAATTATCCCTTATTTCCATTTGAGCTTTATTGTTTTGCTTGTATTCATCGACTTCAGACTGAATGCTTGAAATTTTTTCATCTAAAATTTTCATGGCATCTTCCGAATCAGATATTTCTTTGGAAAAAATAAGCAGTTGTTCAGATAATTGCTGTTTTTCGGCTTTTATATTTTTTACTTTTTCTTCATTTTGTTGAAGCTCTTTTTCTAAAGTCAATAATTTTTCTTTTGCTTTGGCATATTCTAATTCAGCCTCCCTAAAACTATTAGACAGAGCTTCATTTGCTTTTTTGGTATCGGAGTAATTAACAGATAAGCTGTTAAAATCAGCAGAAACACTTTTTAATTCGACATTTAATGCTTTTATTTCTTCATCTAATTCAGAAATTATACGTCCACGGCTTAAAATACCATCAGACTTGACTTTCACACTACCGCCTGACATTGTGCCGGAAGTATTAACAACATCTCCTTCTAAAGAAACTATTCTAAAGTTTCCGGCAACCTTTTTAGACATAATAATAGCATTATTAAGCGAATCTACAATAACAGTTTTACTTAGTAGACTTTCAATTATATTATTGTATTTTTCATCGTATTTAATTAACTTTGAAGCTATTCCAATAAATCCGTCGCAAGCAGAAAATTTATCGATATTTTTTAATCCGTCTGAAACTTTAAATGAAGAAATAGGTAAGAAAGTAGCACGTCCAAGCGACTTTTCCTTTAAGAATTCAATTGCTTTTTTTGCATCTTCTTGAGTCTCTGTGACTATGTTTTGAAGATTGCTGCCTAAAGCGATTTCTACAGCTATTTCATACTCGGCAGGAACAGAGATTAGCTTTGCTAAACTTCCGTAAATTCCTTTTTTAAAATTCGGATTAGTATCGCACTCATCCAGTATGCCTTTAACACTCCTAAAGTAGCCTTCATTATTTTTTTCAGTATCTTTTAGCATTTTATATTTAGCAGTTTTTATATTTATAGAAGAAGAAATTTCAAAAGTCCTTTTCTCTAAGGTTTTAAGATCTGCTTCTAATTTTAATTCATTATCTTTATTATTTTTAAATTCAGATGAAAGATTTTTTAATTTAGCTGAGAGAGATGAAAGATTTTCATTATCGTCTTCCAGCTGCATACGAAGCTTGTCGTTGTCCGAAGACAAAGTTAATAGCTTAGTATTTAGCTGTTCGTCTCTGTTTTCAGAGTTATATTTCATCGTAAGGCTTGTATTCATTTTTGACTTTATGTCTGACTTTTCATTCATAAACTCAATCATATCTGATTTTTTTTGCTCAATTTTTTTATCTTCAGCATCTAAATTTTGGATAATTTTATTAAGCTCGTCTTCTTTTTCTTTAAGATAATCAACATATGATTTTTTCTGAGAAATAAGCTTTTCTTTTTTCCCTTCACGCTGAATCTTTTCTTCATTTAGTATATCAATTTTTGCAACATTTTCAGCAATTTCATTTTTAAAATGAGAGATGTTTGAGAGGTTATTAGAAGTTTTTTCTTCTAAGATATTGATATTTGCATTTATTTTTTCAATGGAAGACTGCTTATCAAAAATGATTTGCTTTGTTTCATCCAGTAATTTTAACAATTCATCAGATTTATTTTTCAGTAAATCTTTTTTTGCGATTGATTCATTAGAATTTTTTGTTTTTTCCTCCAGTTCTTGATTTAATTCAAGTAAATGAGCTTCTATTTGTGAAAGCGCTGTCTTAATTTTTTCACTGTCGTATAGGAATAAATTTATTTCATAAATTTTTAACTCATCGCGAATCGACAAATATTTTTCAGCTTTTTCAGACTGCACTTTCAGTGGCCCGATCTGGCTTTCTAATTCTTTTAATATGTCATTTATTCTAGTTAAATTTTGACATGTTGCTTCTAATTTTTTTTCTGCTTCCGATTTCCTTGCCTTATATTTTGAAATTCCTGCTGCTTCTTCAAACACATTTCTTCGCTCTTCAGAATTATTCGACAGTATTTCATCTATACGTCCTTGACCGATAATCGAATAGCCGTCTCTGCCGATACCTGTTCCCATAAAAAGTTCAACAATATCCTTTAATCGGCAACTGGACTTGTTTATAAAATATTCACTTTCGCCGGTCCTATATACTCTACGGGTTACAGCAACTTCACTAAAATTAACCGGCAGCTTACCGGAAGAATTATCAAATGTAATTGTAACTTCAGCAAAATTTAAAGCTTTTCTGTTTTGAGTGCCGGTAAAAATGATATCTTCCATTTTGCCACCACGAAGAGATTTTGCACGTTGCTCTCCTAAAACCCATCTGATAGAGTCAGAAACATTACTTTTTCCACTACCATTAGGCCCGATTACAGTTGTAATGCCGGGCCTAAATTCAAATATAGTTTTATCTGCAAATGACTTGAATCCTTGAATTTCTAATTTCTTTAAGTACATTTTTTACCTCTTTTACATCATTCCGTATTTTCTCTTACTGCCTTTTAACACATTTGTGCAAAACTGTTCCCAAATAGGATATTCATTCGCATTAGTTCTGATAATTTCGCATGTAAAATAACTTCCGCCGGCTGACTGTGTTTTTATAAGACGTATAATGTCATTTTCATGCAAGTCTAATTCTATCAATTTTTCCGACAAGATAGAAAATGAGTTTTCGCCTTCACGTTGAAATAATTTTACTTGTTCGTCGAGTATAATATTATCGGCATTAACAGTATCAATAATTTTGAAAGTACAAATTCTTGATTTTTCGTTTGTATTTTTTTTCACAGAATATTCCTTTGGCCACCCCCAAAAAGCCGGGATCAGATCGCGCAAATAAGAAGGGAACTTTATTTCTCCTGCGGACATTCCTTTTTTAGTTATTTTAGGAAGCTGTAACATAAAAATAGAAGTCTTTGAGAGATTAGTTGATTTCGCAATTATTTTGCCCTCTTCTAACTTTGTTTCTTCATTTTCTACAGTAGGAACACTAACAGTCTCATTTTTCGTACTTTTAGATGCTGAAGCTGTAAATAGCATGTTTTCAATATCTAAAGCATCATCTTCTAAGTAATATTTCGTTTCTTCAAACTCAACGGCATCTATTGGCTCAGGTATAACTTTTCTTTCTTGAGGAGGAGTATTTTTAACCTCTTTCTTAGGTATAACGGCTTCTACCGGTGTCGCTAAAAAATCCACATTATCATCAATTTCTATGTCTATGTTTATATCATCAATAGATGTAACAATAGGTTCAACATGATCTACATCTTTATGAGTAAATTCTTCTATAGATGGGATTTCTAAAGAAAAGAACTCTCCGAAATTTTCTCTTGTGATGTGTACAAAAAGATTGTTTATGTGTTCGGAAAAAATAGAATTTTTCATGTTTGTAAAGTTTTCTTCCTCTTTAGATAAATCGTATGAAAACTGGGTAACGGTATTATAACCTTCAAAAAGCCCGCTCAAGCTGAAATTACCTGAAGACAGAAGCATAATTGCTTTTTTCTTATTCTCAAAAATAGCACCTTTATATTGAAAATCGGAAATAAAATCTTTAGCTTCGTTCTTAAATAAATAAACATCACAGCCAAGCTCTAAAAGTGAATTAACAACTTTTTTAATATTTCCTTTTTGAGGCTGGCTCAAATAAAACTTAAAATTTCCACCATTTAAAATGAAAGTTTTTATATATTCAAAAATTTTATCGAATGCATTGTCCTTTACTAAACCAAAAAAGAAGGAAACATCGGTAAATTTAGGTCGTTTAGAGGAAAGCAACAGCTGAAGTTGTTCTCCTAAAGAGTACTCTTTCTCATCAAACAATTTGGGTTGGGTTAAAATTTGAATATCCAAGATAAATCCTCCTTTAAAAATTCGAAAAAATTTATATTTATTTCACCTCTTGATTTATATAAATAAAAGAAGTAGAATTAGTAATGTAATTTATATAATCACTAGGTAATTATATAATATCTTAAAAATAAAAGCAATTATTTTGTTTTTTTAAGTAGGAAAAAGGTTACTGGTCAGACTACTATATGGAAATAATATACATATATTATTTCCATACAGTGTTTGACTGGTGGGAAAAGGGTACTGTTTAGGAAGCTGACTTAAAAATTAAAGCTTTTATATTGGAATGGAGGAAAAGATGGAGTTAATTGCTATAATAAGTTTGATTGTTGTTGTACTTTTATTGCTTCTTATAATTTTTTTAATGACAAGATTAAAGGGCTTATTAGAAGTCGAGAAAAATTATTCTTTAATGGCTAAAAATTATTCAACTGTTACAATTTTACAGGAAATAATGGTCATTTTAGGCAATAAAATCCCTGCGACAAAGAAATTGGAGAGAATCAATGAAATCCTAATAAATAGGTTTGATATTGCATATTCAACTATTGTAGAAGCAACAGAGAACGGAAATGTAGTAAAGGCTTCAAACGTTCCTGTAGAACTGTATTCGCAAATAATCAATCTAGATAAAGAGAAAATATTCGTAGATTCTATGCAGCAGAATGTTCCAAAGTATATTACGGCAATAAAGGTTTTAGAGTATTCATCATCTGATGGCAGAGATATCCGTTCAGCACTTATGTTTCCTTTATATAGAGAGGACGAATATAGAGGCTTCTGGCTATTAGAAGATATTAGAGGTAATGCTTTTGACAGCGGTGCTAAGGTGCAGTTAAGCATTATTAAGGATAATATTACTTTAGTTATACAGAATAACGACTATGCAGTAACTTTAGAAAATAAAACGATCGAGCTTGAAGTAGCTAACAAAAAGCTTGAAGAAATGGCAAACAGAGACGGTTTAACAGGTGCATTTAATAAGGCTTTTATGCATAAAACATTAGATGAAGTATTTAATGGAAACAGAAGGCCGAATTCTATTGCAATTATGGATATAGACTATTTTAAAAACTATAATGATAAAAACGGTCATATGGAAGGGGATAACCTTTTAAAAATGTTGTCTCAGTTGATAACGGACAGTTTAAGAGAGTGCGATATGCTATTTAGATTTGGCGGAGAGGAATTTGTAATTTTATTTGCAGATACAACAAAGCAAGATGCGGTAATGGTAGCTCAGAGAATTAGGCAGAAAGTTGCGGATTTTGTGTTCCCTTTTGAAGAAAGACAGCCAAATGGCGATTTAACAATTTCGGTAGGTGTAGCTACTTCTCCGGAAGATGCTGTGGAAAAGCAGAAACTATTGGAAATTGCAGACGAAAGATTATATAAAGCTAAAAGCAATGGTAGAAACCAAGTTGTAGGAGAGTAAAAAATGAGGGGCCCTTAATAGGACCCCTTTTTGAAATCGGTCAGATCAGTCAGTCTTGCGAATACATTTGTATTCGACTTTACCATCCTTGTTTTTTACGTGTATAATCCCTCCTGACGAGTAGTAGCCACTGGGCGAAACAGATTCATGAGTTCTGAAGCTATCGGTAATGAGCAAATGCATACCATGCTTTGCTGTACAGATTTCGCACTTCTTATCGGGGCAATCTTCACCAAGGCAAAAGACCTCTTCCATGTTGTTAACCTCCTACGTAATAGCTGTGGGATAAAATAGTGCAAAAGCACACTCTTCATATTAACATAAAGTTTATCAAAATGCAATTGAATTAAGAAGGAAAAACGTTACCTCAGGTTACAACTTATATGAAAGTAATATATATGTTTTATCGGAACTCAGGATTTGCAACGAAAGACTTAAAAAAAATATCGGTGTAACAGAAGGAGAAAAATATGATTTTTAAGGATATGGCTTCTGTAAATGA
>CAZVVZ010000057.1:0-7826 GCA_964631135.1 uncultured Eubacteriales bacterium | reverse complement strand
AGGCGATAATATGAATCATGGACATTGTGAATGTGACCACTGTCACGAACATGACGAAAATAAAAGTTTAAAAATATTTAGGATTATTTTATCTGCTATTCTTTTTTTTATAGCTTACATTGTACCTGCAGATAATTGGTTAAAGCTGATTTTATTCTTAATTTCCTACTTAGTAATCGGATACGATGTGCTAGGAAATGCCGTTAAAAATATATTTCACGGAGAAATTTTTGATGAAAATTTTCTAATGTCACTTGCAACCGTTGTTGCTTTTATAATTAAAGAATATCCCGAAGCTGTTGCGGTAATGCTACTTTACCAAATAGGCGAATTGTTCCAAAGTATTGCTGTTGGTAAAAGTAGAAGGTCAATTTCAGAACTTATGAATATAAAACCGGATTATGCTAATGTAATTCGTGATGGCAAGGAAATGACTATTTCACCGGAAGAAGTGCAAGTCGGTGAAACAATAATTATAAAACCCGGGGAAAAGATTCCTCTTGACGGAGTTATATTAGAGGGAAATACTTCTGTTAATACCTCTGCTCTTACCGGCGAGTCCCTCCCTCGCGATTTAGATGTTAGTGATAACGTTATAAGCGGCTCTATTAACATTGATGGAGTAATTAAGGTAAAAGTAACCGAGCATTTTGAAAAAAGTACAGTTTCTAAAATTCTAGAACTTGTTGAACATTCTGCCGAAAAGAAAACAAAAACGGAAAATTTTATCACACGTTTTGCTAGATATTATACCCCTTGTGTTGTTATAGGTGCTTTTCTCCTTGCTTTTATTCCGCCTGTTTTCCTGCACCAAGAATTCAATTTATGGATAAATCGTGCTTTAATATTTCTTGTAGTTTCTTGCCCTTGTGCATTGGTTATTTCTGTTCCGCTATCTTTCTTTGGCGGCATTGGAAGTGCTTCTAAAAATGGCATTTTAATTAAAGGGTCTAATTATCTTGAAATTTTATCCAAAGTAAAAACTATAGTTTTTGATAAAACAGGTACTCTAACTAAAGGCAATTTTTCCGTAACCGCTATCCATCCAAAAGATATGACCAAAGCTGAACTGCTAGATATAGCCGCTTTAGTCGAAAGCTATTCAAAGCATCCTATTGCTAATTCTATAATACGTGCACATTCAGGTCATATTGACAAAAATCGTGTGGCAGAAGTTACTGAAATTCCCGGGCATGGCATAAAAGCTATGATTGATGGCAAAGAAATATTTGCAGGCAATAATAAACTAATGGAAGCTGCTTCGACTACATGGAAAGAATGTCATCATGTAGGTACTATAATTCATATAGCCAGCGATGGAAATTATTGTGGACATATAGTTATTTCTGATGAATTAAAACCATCTTCTTTTGATGCTCTTTCTAAATTGAAAAAATTAGGTATAAAAAAGGCTGTTATGCTCACCGGAGATATTAAAAAAGTTGGTGAAGCCATCGGTAAAGAGTTAATGTTTGATGAAATATATAGCGAGCTGCTCCCTGATAATAAAGTGCAAATTGTTGAAAAACTGCTTGAAGAGAAAAATATGCTTGCATTCGTAGGCGACGGAATAAATGATGCCCCTGTGTTAAGAAGAGCTGATGTTGGTATCGCTATGGGAGCTTTAGGCAGTGATGCAGCTATTGAAGCCGCTGACATTGTGTTAATGGATGATGACCCTGAAAAAATCACCCTCGCTATTAAGATAGCTCATCAGACTATGAGGATTGTTAAACAAAATATTGTTTTTGCTTTAGCTGTAAAAGCAATTGTCCTTATTTTAGGAGCAGCCGGTATTGCCAATATGTGGTTCGCAATTTTTGCTGATGTTGGTGTTATGATTTTAGCCATATTAAATGCAATTCGTGCTTATACTATAAAATATATTTAATTTATAATTAGCCTATATAAAAAGGTGGATGAAGTGAGGCTGCTGAAAAAGTCTTCGAAATAAAAAAATAGCACAGATGCCATATAGTTTAAAAGATGCGAATATTCACAGGAAACCATCCTACGATGTAGGATAAGAGGTTTCCGTCGTGAATCCTGAGCAACGTTAAACTATATGACATCTGTGCTATTTTTTTATTTCGAAGACTTTTTCAGCAGCCTCACTTCATTCACCTTTTTTATATAGTTTGAATAATTATTTATATACTTTTTTTATATGTTAAAATAATTGCATTATATTTAATTTTCACTATTGTTTTTTTCATTTTTTGACGATAAAATGCTTACAATAAATGAGGAGGGATTTTGATGGATTATGTATTAATTGCACCAATTGGATCCGGTGTTGCATTACTTTTTGCCTTATTTTTGGCACTAAAAGTTCTACGTGCACCGGAAGGTAACGAAAAAATGAGAAAAATTTCAGGCTTTATACGGCAAGGAGCTAATGCTTATTTAAAACGTCAATATGGTGTAGTCGCAATATTTTTTGCAATTATGACTGTGGTACTTGGAATAATGGCATACTTCGGGTTTGTTACACCATTCGTTCCATTTGCATTTTTAACCGGAGGATTTTTCTCAGGGCTTTCCGGTTTTATCGGAATGAAAATTGCAACCGCAGCCAACTCAAGAACAGCTAATGCTGCTTGTGACAGCCTTAATAAAGGTCTTAAGATTGCTTTTTCTGCCGGGGGTGTAATGGGGTTTACAGTAGTAGGCCTAGGATTACTTGACATATCAATTTGGTATTTCTTTTTGAAGTGGTGGTATTCAAATCCGGAACTTGCTTTAACAGCAGAAGCACAAATTCAAAAAATTACTTCTGCAATGTTAACATTCGGAATGGGAGCTTCTTCGATGGCACTTTTTGCAAGGGTTGGCGGCGGAATATTTACTAAAGCCGCTGATGTCGGAGCTGACTTGGTCGGTAAAGTTGAGGCAGGAATTCCCGAAGATGATGTTCGTAATCCGGCTACAATCGCAGATAATGTTGGAGACAACGTCGGAGATGTTGCAGGAATGGGAGCTGATCTTTATGAATCATATGTTGGTTCAATCATTTCTACAAGTGCTTTAGCAGTCGCTGCCGGATATGGATTTAACGGGATTGCAATTCCTATGATAATGGCAGCAATCGGCATACTTGCTTCTATACTTGGAACTTTCTTAGTCAGGACAAAGGAAAATGCAGACCAAAAATATTTACTGTCTGCTCTTAGGAAGGGAACTATATGTAGCGCATTTGTTATTGCTGTAGCTTCGTTTTTCTTAATTTATTATATTTTAGGGCTTGAAAAAATCGGCATATATTTCTCAGTACTTACCGGATTGATTGCCGGAGTACTGATTGGATCAATTACCGAATATTATACTTCTGATACATATAAACCTACACAAAAGCTTGCAGGCATGTCTGAAACAGGATCTGCTACTATTATTATTGGTGGGTTGTCTCTCGGCATGTTATCCACCGCATTTCCTGTGCTGATTATTGCTGCTGCGATACTAATAAGCTTTTGGGTTTCGGGTGGATTTATAAATTATAATTTCGGATTATACGGTATAGGTCTCTCTGCTGTTGGTATGCTGTCTACTCTCGGAATAACGTTGGCAACTGATGCATACGGACCTGTTGCCGACAATGCAGGTGGGATTGCTCAGATGGCAGGTTTGCCTGAAGAAGTACGTGTTAGAACTGATGCTCTAGACTCTCTTGGAAACACTACTGCCGCAACCGGTAAAGGGTTTGCTATAGGCTCAGCTGCTTTAACCGCTCTTGCACTTTTGTCTTCATATATTGAAGAAATTAAGATATTAAAGCCTGATTTTGAATTTAATTTAGAAATTACAAACCCAATTGTTTTAATAGGTATTTTTATAGGTGCTATGCTTACATTCTTATTTGCTTCAAAGACAATGGATGCTGTAGGCCGTGCAGCACAAAGTGTTGTTATTGAAGTAAGAAGACAATTTAGAGAAATTAAAGGTATAATGGAAGGCACTAAAGAAGCTGATTATGCAAAATGTGTAAATCTGTGCACAAAGGCTGCGCAAAAAGAAATGATTGCTCCTGCGATAATTGCAATAATTGCACCTATTGCTACCGGTATTATTTTAGGAGTAAACGGAGTAACCGGAATGCTTGCCGGAGCTACGGTAACCGGATTTATTTTAGCTATTATGATGGCTAACTCTGGAGGAGCTTGGGATAATGCGAAAAAATATATTGAAGCAGACAACTTTGGTGGAAAAGGTTCAGACCAGCACAAAGCCGCTGTTGTGGGGGATACAGTCGGAGATCCGTTTAAGGATACTGCCGGTCCTTCAATAAATATACTGATAAAACTTTTATCTATGGTATCAATAGTATTTGCAAGTTTAATTATTACTTTTTCAATATTTTAAGCTACCGCTCAGCATAAAAAAACTAAGCCAATACCTCATATATTTATTAAATATATGAGGTATTGGCTATTTTAGGTCTTTTTCGCAACTATCTAAAATAATTAGAAGTATCTCGTTGCAAATATTCGTTTCTTTTAAAACACATATATTATTGTAACTTACTTTCTGAGGTCGCCCTTTAGATAATTAAGCTCTCCGTTCTTTACCTCGATAACAGTCTCATCAACCACTTTCTTAGTATCATACTCGTATTTCTTAAAGGTAACTGTTCCGTCTCCGTTTCCTTTATCTTCCCATTGTTTTTCATATACATATCTTACGTCATTTTCTATTTTTTCTTCCGTACCTATCCAATATGGATATTCATTAAATAGCTCAAGCAAAGTGTTTGAAGCTTCTACATTCATATTTGCTAAGTCCTTATCAACATTCTGCTGTATCTTCGCATCACTACGTACACCGGCTAAATATTCCTGTGCATATGCTTCTTCTTGTGCTTGTAGTTTCGTACTATCTTCATCAGTATAATGCAATGCACGTTCAGCTATATCTTTAGGAAACATTTCTCTAATTGATGACTCATATAGAGAACCGTCTTGTGCCTGTTCATACTCTACTAATGAATATTCTCCTTTATCATTTATACTAAAAGTAAGTTTTGTAGGTATTGCACCCGAACCCGCTATTTTAGTAAATATATCATTTTCAAAGCCGTATTCTCCGTATGAAACAAGTGCATAGCACTCTTCTTCTTTACTATCATCAGTATTCTTTACTTCACTTCCAAGTATAATATGTCCTTCTGCCGCACATTCCCCCTTCGAGTAAAGAGTAGTGTTAAAATTTAATATTCCTGCTTTAACTGCACTTTCCAAGTCTTTAGCTACTGAAGAAATTTTTGTACCTTCCTCAATTACCGTATCATTAAGATTGTTATCTACTGTCGTATCATTTTTACTGCACCCCACAAATGCTCCAACTGCAAAAACACTTAGTGCACAAACAGTTAAAACTCCCTTTCCCGCAGATTTCTTATCCACATTTAATATGTTAGAAAACCTCTTTTTCATGCCTTTCTTATTCTCACTAAAATTCATAGACAACCTCGGTGCTTTTAAATACTTCATTTTAATTCCTCCTTTTACCTTTCTGTATTTTTACTTAAACTAACCGACAAGTTAGTTGAATTACCTTTTTCCATAGATTTTAATATAGTTTTAGAATATGCTTTCCTATATTCCATATCTTCATTTCCCACAACAGCATCATCGCAAGAATACTCTAAATCCCTGTTCGCCTGTCTAACCATAAAATAAATGATAGGGTTAAACCAATGCATACCATTCGCACAAATTAACAGTAATTTATACCATAAATCGTGACGTTTGTAATGAGTTAGCTCATGCTTTAATATAACTTTAATTTCGTCATCCGAGTAATCTGTTTTAGGTAAAATCACTATCGGCTTTATAAAACCAATTAGCATCGGACTTATAATCTTCTCACAAGTAACAACTTTAGGCATTTTCTTTATTTTAAGCAGTGTTGAAACCTCATTTACTGCCGAAATGTTTACTCTTTCGCAGCATTTGCTTACACGTACCTTAAAAATCCAATAATTGATAAAATTATACAATATGAAAATTACAACACCACTTGCCCAAATATATTGAAGTAATTCATTTACCGTTATAATCGGTGCATAGTTCGCTGAATCCGTAGATTTATTTCCTAATTCCACATATTCCTTCTCTTCCATAACCGCTACCGGAAAACTGGTGTTTTCTGTACGAACAACCACCGCAAAATTTTCAGTCGGCTGATTTACAACAACAGGGGCTTTAGGTAATGTAATATTAAAAGGAATCACTAGCCTTAACGCTATAAAAAGCCAAATAAAATATCTCCATTTTGCAGAATACCTTTTATCAATTATAGGCATCAATAGAAAAATAATCATTATTACTACCGACATAGAAATTGTGATTTCAAGTATAGTAAAAAACATTATTCTGCCTCCTCAATGAATTTCTTAAGCTCCTCCAAGTCGTCCTTCGTAACCCCCTCGCCGGAGTATAAGGAAGCAACTAAACTAGTCAAAGAATTATGATGCATCTTTTTTAGAAAGTTCTTACTTTCCAATTCTAAATAATCATCCTTTTTAACCTTCGCAGTATATACATTAATTCTTCCGTCTTTTGTACATTCTACGAAACCTCTTTCACATAACCTACTAAGCAAGTTAAGAAGAGTCGGTTTAGCCCAATCTTTATCTAGCCTATCCATTATATAATCAGATGTTACACTCATATTTGCATCCCATATTACCATCATTATTTCAAGTTCACTATCAGGTATTTTACTTAAAATTTTCATATAATCACTCCTAATCTGCCATACAAAGATTTTCAAACACATCGTATGCATATTCTCCGTTTAATTCCGGTAACTTGGCGAAATCTTCTACAAAGAACCAACCTTTCTTACCATCTTCTGCTTCTATATAGCATAACTTTTTGTTATCAGTTCTTGTTATTTTAACTTTCTGTGGAGAAATAATTGTTGGTTGCTTACTATCTGTTAATTCCTCGTGCACCGGTAAATCCTTTTTAAGAACCACTTCATATCCCTCGTTTGGTTGGTACGGGTAATACATATCCTGTTCTGCTAAAACAATATTGCTATTTTCGTCAAACTTCCATTTTGCTGGAGCCCACCAAGTTTGGAGAATATCTAATCTAAGGTCTCCAGAAATACTTCCCTTGCCATCAAAATCATCTATATCTAAGTCAGATGGAACACTGCCACAATATACTAGCTTCTTTCCATCAAATGTGAAAAAATGTCCTTCAGGATCATTGCTCGGTCCATCTATACGAAGTACAATTTCTTTTCTGCTATCATTTTCATCTGTATCTGCAATTATAAAGTAATCTTCCATAGGGTTATTTTCATAAACCATATAAATTATATCATTTTTATAACTTACATCATTAACCTTAAAATCATCTAATCCGTAATAAATTTTTTCTGCAATTCCATCTCCATTTAAGTCAACACTAACTTCTTTACCAATGTTATACTTGGCAGTAGAGCCAGATGCTTTATTATTTTCTACTTTTCCATCTTCGTTTTTATTCATAGAAAAGGCTATAAATAGTCCCGCAAATATTACAACTACGCAAACTAACGCCAGCATTATTTTACCGCTACTCTTGCCTGAGTTGTCTAGAATATTTCTAAATCGTTTCTTTATTTCCACCTTGTTTTCACTAAAATTCATAGACATCCTAGGTGGTTTTATATAACCGTTGCTTTTCATACATATTCCTCCTCGTAATTTTGCATTTGTCTAACACGATTTAATTTTACATTTGTCTAATTGATTTGTCAATAAAAACTTTTTATTTTCCCCCCTATTGCTAGTCAGAGTATTACTATATAAAAATAATATATATGTTTTGAAA
>CAZVVZ010000056.1:0-7840 GCA_964631135.1 uncultured Eubacteriales bacterium | reverse complement strand
GCTTGTCGCCCGGTTTAAAATCGGACATGCTCCACGAAAATTCCCACCTTACCGTCTCCGGTTTGCGCCACTTTTCGCTTCAACGCTTTTTCAAAATTTACGAATAAATTTTGAATTGAAAAGTTTAAATTTTAGCTTTATAAAAGCATTTTTCTTAAATTTAAACTCTAAGTTATGTCACAACATTTATTATTTTACAACAGAATGCAATATTTGGCAATACCTTTTTTAAAAAATCTGAAATTTGTTGTTGAACGGGCTATTACATGAAATAAGATATATGTCTTAAGTTCCGATAAAACATATATCTTATTTCATATAGTCTGATTAGTAACAATTATTTTCATATAGTAACGAATACTTGCAAAAAGATTTGTTACAAGTTACTCATTGTCGCACCTTTTCGTGTTATCTTTTCAAAATCCTCAATAAATGTATCAATCGCTGCATCAATAGCCTTGTTTTTCACAAAATCATCTATAACATTGGGAGCAACTGTTGAAGCTCCTACTCCATATTTGCAAAGTTCCAAAACTTGCTGTGAATTTTTGAAGCTAGCTGCTAATACTTCAGTCTCCATATTATTATTTTTAAATATATCATGAATAGCTTTAGCAACTAAAATTCCATCATACCCCATATCATCAATACGATTGATATATGGTGCAGCATAGCTCGCACCTGCCTTACCTGCTAAATACGCCTGAAGCGGTGTGTAAATTACTGTTGCTGTTGTTTTAATTCCTTCTTTATAAAGTAACTTCATCGCCTTAAATCCTTCCGGAATAGACGGTATTTTTATAAAAGTATTATCTCCCAACTCTTTTACTATTCTATGTGCATCTTCTATTATTCCATCTGCGGTTTTCGAAATAGCTTGTACATGAAGCTCCGCATCCTTACCAATAAACTCTCGTATTTCCTTTAGTACTTCAAACGGTGGTCTGCCGTATTTTGCAAGTATTGATGGGTTTGTAGTTACACCATCAATAGGATAAAATTCATAAATCCTTTTTATCTCACTTATGTTCGCATCATCAATAATAAATTTCATCTTCTATCATCTTCCTTTTTATAGTAATGTTACTTTTCAAGCTTAAACAAAACAACCTCTATGTTTTATTTGTTAAATCCAAGTAATGATGGTATATTCAAGATCCAGCTAAACATCTTTTCAAAAATATTTAAGAGTCTACTCCAAAATGTACCGTTATTCGCATCAACTTCTAAATTGTTTGACTCATTACCAGCTTCCATAATGTCCGGAAGTTTTAAGAGAAATTGAACTTTATCCGGTTCGTCATTCTTAGTAGAAGTGAAAGAAACAGGCTTAATATCCGAGTTTATATTAAATAAGTTAGTTTCATCTTCTATTTTATCCCATTGTTTCTTAACAAGATCTTTAGCTTTATCTTTTGAATATATAAACTGATCTGCCTGATTAGTTATGTTGAGCATCTGATCAGTTATTGAAATAATTCCGTCAGCTGTTTTATTTCCTCCATTATAAACATCTTTACTTAAAATGTCCAGTACTGACTGGCAAACATCCATCAAAGAATTTATTGAGCTTAACATGCTATCTGTACTATCTAAGGCATTTTTTAAATTATCTATAGAAGTATTTACATCATCTTGTCTTCCTAATATTTTATCTGTATGTTCTGATACAGTTTCTAAAGTTTTTCTTAAATCTTTCATTAAGCTGTTCATATCGCTAACACTATCAGCAACAACTTCTCCGTCGTCCGGATCAATCAAATCATTTATATCATCAAGCTGGTTAGCCAAGGTTTTAAGCTTTGTTGAAAGATTATTCTGTGAAGTAGTTGCTTCGCCTAACGTGCTTTCAATCTCAGTCAAAATCTTCTGTACATCTTGTAATTCAGTACCAATAACCTTAACATTGTTTCCTATCGAAGATAATTTACCAAGTGCAATAGGATCATTGATTGAACTTACGTCGTCTAACTGTGCTTTAATAGAATAAGTAGCTGTTCCAATATCGTTTAGGCTACTCTTTAGTTCGGAAGTATCAATGTTACCTGCACTGTCCTGTGCCTCAACAAGTCTTGCAACATTAACAGTTAAATCGCTAACCGTATCCATAATATCTTTAATATCGTCAAGTGTATCCGGTAAGTCTTCAACTATATCATAAACATCGTCCAAATCACTTTCAATCTGGGCTATACTCTTACTCATAGCCTTTATATGAGGATTTATGTCGTTAAACATATCGAAAGCATCGTCAAACATGTCATTTAAATTTTCTAAATCCTTCTTACTATCTTTAATACTTTCTCTTAATTCCTCTGTAGATGTAATAAGTTTTTTAATACTTTCCTCTCTTTTCGGACTTAATTCGTGGAGCTTATCTGTGCTGCCTTTTAAAACTTCAACTCCTTCTTTCATCTCTTCCATTCCGGCTGACATGTCGCGCATCGCATATAAGACAATATCTGTGCTTTTATTTATTTCATCTAATGCATCTTCAACATCATCTTTGTCCTCTACGATGTCACTGATTTTATCAAGTAAATCTCCTTCTAACGGTACCATAGCAAAGGTAAGTCCGCTCATCTCAAAGTCGTCGCTTCCAATCCTTAATTTAAAGTCCGTACTCTGACCCGGTAAAACAATAAACATCATAGTTTTGGTATTACCTGTAGAAACAAACAAAGCCTCATCAGATTCAACACTCAAATAATCGCTCATATCAAACGAACCGGTAATCTCTAATATGTAATTGTTTTTATAATACTCATCTGCTTCATCATTAGCCTTTATATCAACAGCCATTTCAACAGTACCGGATTTATGAAGTAAATCCTTCGGTGAAGTCAAAACTCCGTTTAATTTATATGAAACGTCAAAGCTCCAAGGTACTCTGGAATAAGATGAATTATTCATTTTACCCATATATGAAAAGCTGTTTACGTCTGAAACGTCCCATACTCTCTCACCGTTTTCACCTACCTTAGCCTCATTTTTATTCGTCAAGTTAGTAACAGAATCATATTCACCGAAATCAACAAGTTCGCTGTTGTCTACTGTCCCACAAGAATTATATACATTTATCTGTTCCACATCTCCGTAATAATCTAAATTTATAAATACCGACTCCGTCCTGCTTATTTTAGGAGCTGCGAAACAAACATTACTAAAAAGTACTGCTATAACCAAAAACCATGCAAAAACTCTTTTCATTCTAATTCGCTCCTTTCTTTTTCCAAATAGATTTCATAACCAATTTGTCAAAATGCTTTAATATGTGCGGTAGGAAGAACGTTACCAATATCATGCTAAGTAATGCTCCTCTTCCAATAAGTTCTCCCATTTCAGAAACAGCTTTTAATGTAGAAACAATTCCCAGCATATATCCGGCACAAACAAGTATACCGCCGGAAGTAAGTATCGGAGGAATAGTAAGACATGTAGCTTCTATTGAAGCTTCTTTACTATCCATCGTTTCCCTACATTTTAAATAATTATTAGTAAATAGTATCGCATAATCAATAGTCGCCCCAAGCTGTATTGAGCTTACTATAAGGTATCCGATAAATATCATAGACGACCCCATATAATACGGAAGTGCCATATTTATAAATATTCCGCCTTCGATGACCAAGATAAGCAAAATCGGCAAAACGGCAGATTTGAAGGTAAATAAAAGTATCACCATAACGGCCAAAATAGATACTAAATTAACACTATTATAATCATTATTTATGACTTTTTTGGTATCCATTGTAACCGGTGCCGAACCGGTAATCTCATACTCATCGCCGTAATACTTACTTACTGTATCCTCAATCTTATTAACCGTATTAAACGCAACATCGCTTTCTGTTCCTGTCTTAGTGTAAATCAATATTCTTGAGTAATTTTCAGTTTTAAATTTTGCATATACATTTATCGGAATAAAGCTGTCCGGGATCCCTTCAGACACAAGATTAGCAAGAGCTTGAACTTTCCTTATTTCTTCCATATTCTCCAGTTCACTGACAAGCGCTTTTTCATCAACATAGTCTCCTGACGGAACTAATACAATTAAAGGTGAACTACGTCCAAACTTTTTCACGATAGCCTGCTCATCTAAATATGCTCTTGTACCTTCACCGCCGCCGAAAGACGATACTCCATATAAGAAATTATTTTCTTTCTGTGCAAAGTAAGAAGGAACTACTATTATTAGAACGAGCACAATAATTACAATTGATATTTTATCAGCAACCTTTGCCATTTTACTTAAATTTGGAATAAATGACTTATGTGTAGTTTTTTCAATCTTTTTATAAAATTTCATAATTAAGCAAGGCATCAAAAAGATTACACACATAAGGCTTAAAACAATTCCTTTGGCAAATACAAATCCCATGTCTTTACCGATTGTAAATCCCATAAATGCAAGCGCCACAAATCCGGCAATAGTAGTAAGTGCACTTGAGCAAACGGATAAGCCTGAATGTTTTAATGCTTGAACTAAAGCCTCTTCCGGATCTCCTATTTTTTCTTTTTCAAATTCAAATTGATGTAACATAAAAACAGAATAATCCATAGAAACAGCTAACTGTAAAGCTGCCACAATACTGTATGTAACGAATGCAACACTATCAAAAATTACGTTTGTTCCCATATTCATCAAAATTGATGTACCTATTACAATTAAAAATAATATAGGTGAAAACCACGAAGTTGTTGTAAGAAGTAATATGATTATAACACTTGGAATAAGTAGCATCATTACTTTTGAAACTTCAGATTTTATAGACTCTCTTGCGGATTTTGCATCAACCGCCGAACCGCATATATTAGTATCTTCCGGCAGAATATCAAAAAGTGTGGTAAGCGCTGAATCAGTTGATGTATCATAATCGTCATGTTCAAACATGATGTCAAACACTGCCGAACCATCTTTATAGTATTCATTCAGTAAATCCTCAGAAATAAATGATTCCGGCTGGTACACATCTACACTGTCATCTAGCCAAACAACCGTATCTATTCCGGGAATTTCCTCTATTTTATTTTTTATCTCTTTAGCCTCCACAAGTGTTACGTTATTAACCATAACCCTGGCAGTTCCCTGCATTCCAAATTCTTCTTCAACTACGTTAAGTCCTCTTTTAGAGACTTCACTATCCGGTATATATTTTGCCAAATCATAGTTTATATTGACAAACGGTATAAGCATTATACAAATAACCAACATTATAGCAAAAATAACACCAATTCTATTACGATGTTTTACAATAAATCTCGCTAAGCCTTCCGGCATTTAACTCACCCTCTTTGCAGTATCTATTACTCTTTTATCTAAATCTATAACCATTATTTCCATATAAGTATATAATTTTTTTCTTAAATTATCTATATTGCTGTCATTTTCTTTAACAATATATGCAATTCCCTCAAATAGCGATCTGGCAATCGCTGCAGGTAAAACTTTATCTGTAAAATTTTCATTTATACTCTTCGCAAGAGCTTCAACTTTTTTAGAAAACATATCAAATATTTTTTCTCTAAAAATTATAAACTGTCTTTGATCTATAGAGTTAAACAAAATCTGTATTTCTACTTCCCTTTTTTCATAAAGCTCTATAATTTTATCTGCTAAATTTTTAAATAATGTGTCATTTTTTAATTCGTCATAATTTTCCGGGATGGAATCCAAAAATGCTTTCATTTCTTCCTCTTGCTCATTTAATATCTCACTGAACAAGTGGCTTTTTGTTAAAAAGTATCTATAAATATTGCCTGTACTAATCTTCGCATCAGCAGCAATTTGGCGCATAGAAGCATTTTCAAAACCATCTTCCTTAAATCGTCGTTTTCCCGCATCTAATATTCGTTTTTTCACTTCTTCTTTAAGCCTTTGCATAAAAATAAACCTCCGTTCACTTTTAATATTATACTATCGTATGTCACATTTTGTCAATAATTCTCATAAAAAAAATTTGAATATTGTTACTAGTCAGACTACCTGCTGTTCGTCAGAGCATATGCCACTGGTCAGAGCACATAAAATAATATATATTATTTTCATACAGTTATCTTGAGCAGTAACTATTATTTCATGTAGCAGTCCAATTGTTCTTCAAATAAAACAGAATATATGTTAAAATGTCTACGGGAGGAATTGATATGTGTAAAAATTCAATTTTGGAAGTTAATTTAAGCAACTTTAAAGATAACTATTTTGAACTAAAGAAATTATTAAAAGACGGTACTGAGATAATGCCGATTCTAAAAGATAATGCTTATAAAACGTATATAAACACAAAAATAGATTTGCTAAACGAACTTGATATAAAAATTATAGGGATTGCAAAAGTTAATGAAGGTATAAATATGAAAAAGCTGGGATTTGACAGAGAAATCCTTATACTAAATCAGCCTCTTGACAGCCAAATTCCCGAGATTGCAGAATATAATCTCACAATCGGTTGTGGAGATATTGAATATATAAGTAAACTAAGAAATTACCCATCCGATTTTAACGTTCACATAGAAGTCGGTACCGGAATGGGAAGAACCGGAGTTCACCCTTCAAAAATAATGGATTATATAGCTGAGGTTAAAAAAAGTTCAAATATTACCATAACCGGAATATATACACATTTCTCTTGCAGTGACTCAGATAGAGAGTATACTCAGTGGCAAATTTCACTGTTTAATGAAGCTGTAAATATAGTAAAGAATGAATTTCCTTCAATAAAATATATTCATGCATGCAATTCTGCCGGGATATTAAATTTCCCGGAAGCACATTTTAACCTTGTTAGGCCCGGGCTTTTACTATATGGATATTATCCGGCAGAAAACCTAAAAGATAAAATTCATTTAAAACCTGTAGTAAAATTAAAATCAAAAATCTCATTTTTAAAAGAAGTGCCAGAAGGTGTGAATATAAGTTATGGCAAGACTTTTACTACTAAAAGGCCTTCCAAAATTGCAACTGTGTCTATAGGATATTCAGACGGAGTACGTCGCAGTCTCTCTAACACGGGAAAAGTAGTAATAAACGGGAAACTAGTTGATATTGTTGGAACTGTTTGCATGGATTGCTTTATGGCTGATGTTACAGATATAGATGCAAAAATAAATGATGATGTTTTTATATGGGATAATGAAAGTATGACTGTTGATGAAGTCGCAAAAACTTGTGATACTATTAGTTATGAAATTTTAACCGGAGTTTCCGAAGGTGTTTGCAGAGAATTTATTTATTAGCTGTAAAAAACTCTCCTTAAATAATAAAAAATTGCACAGAAGTCATATAGTTTAAAAGATGTGAATATTCGCATCTTTTAAACTATATGACTTCTGTGCAATTTTTTATTATTTAAGGAGAGTTTTTACAGCCACTTTTTGCCTTCCACTATATATGATCATCTTAAAACATTTATATTATGGTTCAACCCAGGTTCAACCCAAACAACTCTTGCTCCTTTTGTCTCAGAGGAAGCCTCTGTCACAAAGCATGGGGTTGGTAAATCCGCTCCGGTTTCGGATATTCCTACTATAATTTTTGCATCAGCATTGCCTACCGGTGCCGTTAAAGCCACATAATAGTTATAGTTATTTGATGCTGTTATGTCCGGTGAAATATATTGGTCTATATCTACCAATTCCGAATATTTTGTCCAACAATAAGAAGATATGTTAATCTCTCTTTCAGCCAAAAATTGTGGATCTGATGTAGAGTCCACAAGCCACACTCTTACGGCTTGTCCAATCATAGCTCCTGTACTATTATTTACCCTAGATTGCATTCTCTCTAGCCTGCTTTTCTGAGCTTTTTCTATTTCATCATAGTAAAATGCCAAACCGAAAT
>CAZVVZ010000055.1:0-8036 GCA_964631135.1 uncultured Eubacteriales bacterium | reverse complement strand
TAAAATATCACAATATTATACTAATTTCAATTAAATAAAGTAAGTTTTGAAAAAAGCGCATTACTGTCCCGACTACTAAGTAAAAAACATATATGTTTTATCGGGACTTAGGATTTGCGACGAAAGACTTCTAAAAATATTAGAGGAAGACTTTCGACAAATATTCGCTCCTTTTAAAACATATATATTTTTTGCTTAGTAGTCGGGACAGTAATAAAAGTGCTACTTAGTTTAACAAGTAGCACTTTCTTACTATTTTCAAATTATTCTAATTAGTCGAATAAGTTATCCGGGATATATTCTGATGGAATAGAATTATAATCAATTAACTGAGCAGCATAATCATTTAGTCTAATAACGTACTGACAGGCAGAATAATTATTATAAGCAGTAACACTTCTGTATTTTAATGTCCATGAATCCCAGCTAGGGCTACCGTGGTTAATCATTTCAGCAATTTTACCGTCTCCAACATACATAGCATAATGGCCTTTAAACTTTATAATATCACCTGGTTTCAAGTTAGAAACAAATGTCGAATTTACTTTTCCGTTACTACTTACACCTAATTTACGAGCATCGATTTTATCAGTATAAGGAGAGCTGCCACTAGTAAAGTTATGATAAGTATCGCCGCCGATTCCTAAGCTCCAATGAACAACAATATTCATAAATCCGCCACAGTCCATAAAAAACTTTGTCCTTTTACCAGGCCCTGTCTGTTTGCCTGGGTAATGGGAAGATGTCCCGTATAAGTATGATGTCGTCTTTTTACCTTCATAAGCTGCTTTCCTACCGGATGTCTCATATCTAGGTCCTTGGTAAGCAAACTCATCTCTTCTGTTGTTGTATAAATATAAAGCACATGTCGCAGCAACTCGCCCTGCCTGCTCGGCAGTCAGCTGTGCACCTTCAATATTGCCGGCTTTAATCCAACCTTCAATTTTATTTCCACCTTTTGTTTGATAGCTTATTTGGTACATTTTTCCGGATGCAGACACTTTCTCTACTTCGTCTCCGGCATTAAGAAAAGCAACTACTTGTGTACTATCGGATGCAAGCTGTACAGGAGTTTTATCATTCTTTATTTTAACTGTATCTGCAAATGCACTACTTGTTCCTAAAAAGAATAGCAATATCAAAGCTTTAAGTATTTTTTTACTCATGAGCAACACCTCTAAAATAAAACTACAATTGTTACAAAAATTATACTATATAATTCTTTTTTAGTCAATTATTTCTACCACATACCATTTGACATTTGGGTGCTTTCTTTGATAAAATATAGTCGAAATTTGTTGGAAGGAAGGGCAAGATTTTGAGAGTAGGATTAGATATTGGTTCAACCACTATAAAGTGTGTTGTTTTAGATGATAATGATAATATAGTATATACTTCATATGAGAGGCATTTTTCCAAGATCATAGAAAAAACATTAGAAGTTTTAACTAAGATAAAAGATACAGTTTCAAAGGAAAAGAAGTTTTCTCTAGCCATTTCCGGTTCTGCCGGCATGAAAATAGCGGAGAAATTAGATATTCCGTTCATTCAGGAAGTGTATTCTACAAAAGTTGCCGTAGATACCTTAAATCCAGGTACAGATACTATTATTGAGCTTGGGGGAGAGGATGCAAAAATACTTTTCTTAACTAATGGTTTAGAGGTTAGAATGAATGGAACTTGTGCCGGGGGTACGGGGGCTTTTATTGATCAGATGGCGACGTTGTTAAATATTACAGTTGATGATCTAAATGAGTATGCAAAAAAGGCAGAAAGGACCTATGTAATCGCATCACGTTGCGGAGTTTTTGCTAAAACCGACGTCCAACCGTTATTAAATCAAGGTGCAAAGAAAGAAGATATTGCAAAAAGTATTTTAGATGCTGTTGTTAACCAGACGATAGTTGGCTTAGCACAAGGCAGAGAGATAGATGGCAATGTGCTATTTTTAGGCGGACCGCTGACATTTTTATCTGAGCTTAGAAATGCTTTCAACAATAAACTAAATATAGAGGGAAAATGCCCTGAGAATTCTTTATATTATGTTGCTTATGGTGCGGCTTATAAAGCAGATAATAAGCTAAACTATACTAAGTTAATAGAAGATATAAAAAGCTACAGTTCTACAGAAAAATATAATTCGATTGAGCCTCTGTTCAAGTCGCAAGAGGAATACGATGAATTTATTGCTCGTCACGATAAAGAAAAAGTTGAGATATTAGAACTAAGTGGCTATAAAAAGAATGTTTATATAGGAATTGATGCAGGCTCTACTACTGTAAAATTCGTTGTGGTGGGAGAGGATGGAGAGCTGCTGTATTCAAACTATCAGCCTAATAGTGGAAATCCTATTCCTTTAATATTAGAGCAATTAAAAAAGTTATATAATGAAAATCCTAATATAAAGATTGCTTCAAGCGCGGTTACGGGATATGGAGAAGACCTTATAAAAAATGCATTTAAGATTGACTATGGTATTGTAGAAACGGTTGCACATTTTACTGCAGCGAAAAAGTTTATGCCGAACGTTGATTTTGTTATTGACATCGGCGGTCAAGATATTAAATGCTTTAAGATAAGAAATGGTGCAATAGACAACATTTTCTTAAATGAAGCTTGTTCTTCAGGTTGCGGCTCATTTTTACAGACATTTGCTAATGTTTTGGGGTATGATATAAAAGATTTTGCAAAACTTGGACTGTTCGCAGATAAGCCTGCAGATTTAGGCTCAAGATGTACTGTGTTTATGAATTCTTCAGTTAAACAGGCTCAAAAAGATGGTGCAAGTATTGAAAATATTTCTGCCGGGCTTTCCATAAGTGTTGTAAAAAATGCTTTGTATAAGGTAATTCGTGCAACAAATCCGGAAGAACTCGGAAAAAATATTGTGGTTCAAGGTGGGACTTTCTATAATAATGCAGTATTAAGAGCATTTGAGCAAGAAATGAAGACTAATGTTATAAGGCCGAATATTGCCGGAATTATGGGAGCATACGGTGCGGCACTTTATGCTATTAGTAAAGATAAAGAGCATAGTAGCACTATACTAAATAAAGAAGAGGTTAGTGAATTTTCTGTAACTTCTAAGACTGTTAACTGCGGAATGTGTAGCAATAATTGCTGCTTAACGGTTAACACATTTAAGGACGGTAGGAAGTTTATTAGTGGTAACAAGTGTGAAAGGCCTATAAAGAAAAAAGTTACAGATGATGGACTTAACTTATATGAATATAAACAAAAGCTGTTAAAAAGCTATAAAACTATCGAAGGTAGACGTGGGAAAATTGGTATACCTATGGTTTTAAATATGTATGATTTATTACCGTTTTGGCATACGTTTTTCAGTAACTTAGGCTTTGAGGTTGTTGTAACACCTAGTTCTACAAGAGACATTTATATCAGCGGTCAAACTACAATTCCGTCAGATACTGTATGTTTCCCGGCAAAGCTTGTTCATGGCCATATTAAGTATCTGCTTGATGAAGGTATTACTAAGATATTTTATCCTTGTATGACGTATAATTTAGATGAAGGCCTAGGGGATAATCATTATAATTGCCCGGTAGTTGCTTATTATCCAGAGGTTATTGAAGGCAATGTAAAGGAAATAAAGGATATAACGTTTATTTATGATTATGTTGGGATTCACAAGAAACGTCAGTTTATGCGTAAAATTACAGGTATATTAAATAAATATTTTACAGGAATAACTTTACGAGAAGTAAAACTTGCAACTAGAGCTGCATTTAATGAATATGAATCATATAGAAATAGGGTAGAAAAAAAGGGCGAAGAGATTATTGCTAAGGCGAGAGAGGAAAATAAGCAGATTATAGTTTTGGCAGGACGTCCGTATCACGTTGATCCGGAAATAAATCATGGGATAGATAGGCTTATATCGAGTTTTGGACTTGCTGTTATTACCGAGGATTCGCTAAGTCCAAATTTAGAAAGAGTTAATACTGCAGTATTAAATCAATGGACTTTCCATGCAAGATTATATGCAGCAGCTAAGTATGTTACAACTCAGCCGGATATGAATTTAGTTCAACTTGTATCGTTTGGCTGCGGAGTTGATGCTATAACTACTGATGAAACAAGGTCAATTTTGGAGAGCGAAGATAAGATTTATACTCAGATTAAAATAGATGAAATTACAAATTTGGGTGCGGTAAAAATAAGACTTAGAAGTTTACTTGCCGCAATAGAGGAAAAGAAAGAGAGATAGTATTATGAAAAAGGTTACAGACAGAGTGTTTTTTACTAAAGAGATGAAAAAAACTCATACGATTTTAATACCGATGATGTTACCTATCCATTTTTCTATGCTTAAGAATTTGCTTTATGATGAGGGATATAATGTTGAATTATTGACAAATGTTGGCCCCAGTGTTGTTGAAACCGGGCTAAAGTATGTCCATAATGATACTTGTTATCCTGCATTACTTGTTATTGGGCAGATGATAAATGCACTAGAGAGTGGTAAATATGATGTTAATAATACGTCACTTATTATTACTCAGACTGGTGGTGGCTGTCGTGCATCTAATTATATTCATTTATTAAGAAAGGCATTAAAGAAAGCCGGCTATCCGCAAGTCCCGGTTATATCTTTTAATCTTTCGGGTTTAGAAGGAAATAGTGGCTTTAAGATCACGTTTTCGTTAATAAGAAAGATTTTGGCGGGAATTGTATGCGGTGATTTGTTGATGCTGTTAAATAATCAGATAAAGCCTTATGAAATTAAAAAAGGTGCTAGTGAGCATATTGTAAATAAATGGGTTATAAAACTTTCTGAACAGTTTAAAATCGGTCATGGATATAAAATGGAGGAATTAAAGCAGAATTTAAATGATATTGTGGATGACTTTAATAAAGTAAAGATTGAGAAAACTAATAAAGTAAAAGTAGGGGTTGTTGGTGAGATTTATATTAAGTACTCAAGTTTAGGAAATAATAATCTAGAAGATTTTTTAGCTTCGCAAGATTGCGAAGTTATGGTACCCGGGGTACTTAGCTTTGCTTTGTTTAAGGTAGATAATAGACTGGAAGATATTAAATTATATGGCGGAAGCACTATTAAGAAGCATTTTGTTATGATGCTTATGAGCTATTTAACAAGATTGGAAACACATCTTATTGATGCCGTTAAAAAGTATGACAAGTTTTTACCGCCTACTCCGTATGCGGATCAAAAGAAAATGGTTAAGGGAATTATCGGATATGGTAATAAGATGGGAGAAGGATGGCTTCTTACTGCAGAAATGATGGAACTGATAGAGGAAGGGTATCCTAATATTGTCTGCACACAGCCGTTTGGGTGTTTGCCTAACCATATTTGCGGTAAAGGTATGATTAGAAATATTAGGGAGGTTTACCCTGAGGCTAATATTGTTACTATTGATTACGACCCCGGTGCAACTAAGGTTAACCAGGAAAACAGAATAAAGTTAATGCTTGCTATGGCGAAAGAGAAGATTGCTGAATAGAAAGTAAACGATTGGAGAACATATTCCTTAGGTGAAGGAATATGTTTTCTTTTAAAGAACTGCTTTTTGTTTATATTATTGGAGGAGTTTCATATAGTTTGATTGAAATATTTTTCAGAGGATATACTCACTGGAGTATGATCATTACCGGCGGAGTTTGTTTTTTGCTGTTTTATATAATGAATTTTTCACTGAATATTGGAATTATAGGGAAATGTTTTTTAGCTAGTTTCATAATAACATCGCTGGAACTTATTGTCGGATATTTTGTAAATATTGTTTTCAATCTTAATGTTTGGAGCTACTCCGGACTTCCGTTTAATTATTTGGGGCAGGTTTGTCTTTTATATTCCGGAATTTGGTTCTTATTCGGAATACCTATGACGCTTTTATCTAATTATATAAGGACAATAGTTTAATATGTATCATATAATGTAATTGAAAAGAGGTAATTGTATGACTACATTAAATAAACTGCCTCTAAACAGTAGTGGTGAAATTGTTTCGCTGAATTTTACCGGCAATCTTAGAAGGAGATTTTTAGATTTAGGTTTTACAGTGGGTTCAAAAGTATATTCGGCTTTTAAAAGCCCGTCTGGCGATCCTGTTGCATATATTGTTAGAGGAACTGTTATTGCACTTCGCAATGACGATGCGAAAAAAATAGGCATTAGTAGACTAAATAGTGTTACAAGTCAGACTGCTATGTGAAAATAAGATATATATCTTATTTTCACATAGCAGTCTGACTTGTAACACTATTTTTTTTAGGACATTTGACAAGTAAAAATATATGTTATAGACTACAAGATAGGAAAAATATTTGAAGGGAATGAAGATGTTGGATAAAAATGTTGAAGTAACTTTACTGCTTGATTTTTATGGTAATATGTTAACGGAACGTCAAAGAGAGATAATGAATTTATATTACGAAGATAACCTATCTTTATCTGAGGTCGCACAAGAGTTGGGTATTAGTAAGCAGGGAGTTTCGGATAGTATAAAACGTTCGGAAAAGATTTTGTATGATATGGAAGAAAAACTTCAACTGTTAAAACAGCATTTGGAAAAAGAATAAAAATAGGTATTACATATTTAGAGAGTAGAGAGGATTATATATATGGTATTTGAAGGATTTTCTGAAAAAATACAAGGAATAATGAAAAAGATACGTGGAAAGTCACGTATTACCGAAGAGGATATTAAGGCTATTTCAAGAGAGCTTAAGTTGGCTTTGCTTGAAGCTGATGTAAACTTTAAAGTTGTAAAAGATTTTATTGGAAAAGTTTCTGAGAAAGCTATGGGACAGGACGTACTAAAGAGCCTTACTCCGGGTCAGCAGATAGTAAAAATAGTTAATGAAGAACTAATTGAGCTACTTGGGAAAGAGCCGAGCAAGTTAAATTTTAATCCCAATGGAATTACTGTAATTTTAATGGCAGGTTTACAAGGCTCCGGTAAAACTACTGCCAGTGCTAAGATTGCTAATTTTGTTAGAAAAAACGGTAAAAAGCCTTTGATGATTGCATGCGATGTATACCGTCCTGCAGCAATCGACCAGTTAGAAGTTTTGGGTAAGCAGTTGGATATTCCTGTTTTTTCAATAAGAAATGAAAAGAATGTAGTAAAAATTGCAAATGAAGGTATAAAAGAAGCGAAGCAAAAAGGTAACAACGTTGTTATTGTGGATACTGCCGGCAGACTTCATGTTGATGAGGAACTGATGGAGGAGCTTATAGAACTAAAGAAAGCAATAAATCCTACGGAAATTTTACTTGTAATAGATGCTATGACAGGTCAAGATGCATTAAATGTTGCAACTTCGTTCAATGAGAAACTTGAGATAAATGGTATTGTGATGAGTAAACTGGATGGTGATACAAGAGGCGGTGCAGCTCTTTCTGCTAAGGCTATTACCGGAAAACCTATAAAGTTTGCGAGTGTTGGAGAGAAATTAAGTGACTTAGAGCCGTTTTATCCGGATAGAATGGCTTCTAGAATTCTTGGAATGGGTGATGTACTTTCTTTAATTGAAAAAGCACAAGAAAATTTTGAAGAGGAAGAGGCTATTGCATTAGAAAAAAAATTAAGAGAAGCCACTTTTACATTAGAAGATTTTTTGACTCAGATGCGGCAGATAAAGAAAATGGGTCCTATCAGCCAGTTGCTTGGTATGATACCGGGACTTGGGGCCCAGCTTAAGAATGTGGAAATTGATGATAAACAAGTAAATCGTGTTGAAGCTATTGTTCTTTCTATGACACCATTAGAAAGAAGGAAGCCGGAAATTATAAATGCAAGCCGTAAAAAAAGAATTGCGGCGGGCTCAGGTATGCAAGTTCAAGACGTAAATAGGTTACTTAAGCAGTTTGAGGAAATGAGAAAGATGATGAAACAGTTTAAAAATAATAAAAAGTTTAGGTTTTAACAATGCTTAATGTTCTTATGGCAGCAGGCATTTCACTAAAAAAGCATATATTAGCCCAGGAGAAATCCTGGGCCTTTTGTGTTACTAGGCAGACTACTACTATGCGAAAAATAAGATAT
>CAZVVZ010000054.1:0-8286 GCA_964631135.1 uncultured Eubacteriales bacterium | reverse complement strand
AGCGAGTCCGAAATTAACGGAGGAGGTGTAGTTATGTACGCTATTATTGAAACAGGTGGTAAGCAGTACAAAGTAGAACAAGGTGATGTTATTTATGTTGAAAAATTAGATAACGAAGCCGGCTCAACAGTTGAGTTTGATAAAGTTTTGGCTGTTGCAGGTGAAACTATGACTGTAGGAAATCCTATTGTTAGTGGTGCTAAAGTTTCCGGAACAGTTCTTTCTCAGGGAAAATCCAAAAAGGTTGTTGTATTTAAGTACAAAGCTAAGAAGAACGAAAGAAAGAAACAAGGTCACAGACAACTTTATACTAAAGTTCAAATCGATGAGATTAAGGCTTAATAAGGAGCCAGAAATATGATAACCATAAATATTGTGCGTAATGTTGATGATGAGATAATTTCTTTTACACTAAACGGGCATGCAGGATATGATGTGCAAGGGAAAGATATTGTGTGTGCGGCGGTTTCTGCTGCGACTAACATGGCACTTATAGGACTTTGTGAGAAACTAAAGCTTGATTTAAAGTTTGAAAAATCTGACGGTGGATACTTAAAGGTTGAATTGCCGAAAGATATTAACTCAGATGATATGTTGGTAGCTCAGTTTCTTTTGGAATCGTTGGTTACGGAATATTTGGACATTGAATCGAATTATGGGAAGTATATATTAGTTAAAGAAAGATAATAATAGGAGGTGTAAGACATGTTACTTAGAATTGATATTCAATTCTTCGCACATAAAAAAGGTGGCGGAAGCACAAAGAACGGCAGAGATAGTGAATCTAAGAGACTTGGTGCTAAAAAAGGAGACGGACAGTTTGCATTAGCTGGAAATATATTAGTTAGACAACGTGGAACTAAGATTTATCCGGGAGAAAATGTAATGATCGGCAGTGATGACACATTATTTGCCACAGTTGATGGAATTGTTAAGTTTGAAAGAAAAGGCAGAGATAAAAAGCAAGTTTCAGTTTATCCTGCAGAATAATAAAAAGGGAAAAAAGGAAAAAGTGCCGTCATGACCTTTTTCCTTTTTTGTATAAAGAACAAAATGCAGGATACATCTGCATTAGGAGGATTGTATGGTTGATTTAGTTAAGATTACGGTTAAGGCCGGAAAAGGCGGAAACGGGTTTGTTTCATTTAGAAGAGAAAAATATGTTGCAGCCGGGGGACCTGATGGTGGAGATGGCGGAAAAGGCGGAGATATTTATTTTATAGTAGATAAAGATATAAATACTCTTGCGGATTTTCGCTATAAAAGGAAATTTGTTGCTGAAGATGGTCAGAAGGGTGATGGAGGCAACAGATACGGTAAATCCGGCTCAAATTTATATATAAAGGTGCCTGCCGGTACTATAGTCAGAGATATGGAAACAGGCAGAACAATAGCAGATTTAGTTGAGATTGGCGAAAAGTGCCTTATTGCTAAAGGTGGTAGAGGCGGAAGAGGTAATGCAAAATTTGCGACAGCCACACGTCAAGTCCCTAAATTCGCTGAAGAGGGCGAAGAAGGCGAAAGTTTTGAGCTTATGTTGGAATTAAAGCTTTTAGCAGATGTTGGCTTAGTTGGGTTCCCTAATGTTGGAAAATCAACTATATTATCAATAATGACTGCAGCGAAGCCTAAGATAGGAAATTATCAATTTACGACGTTAGTCCCTAATTTGGGTGTTGTTAAACTGGGAAACGGCATGGATTTTGTACTAGCGGATATCCCTGGGCTTATTGAAGGAGCTCATACAGGAGCAGGACTTGGCCATGAGTTCTTGCGACATATTGAACGTACGAAGCTTATAATTCATGTTGTGGACTGCTCTCAGAGTGAGGGAAGAGACGTAATAAAAGATTTTAAAATAATAAATGCAGAATTGGAGCTTCATAATCCGAAACTTGCAAAAAGACCGCAGATTGTTGTAGCGAATAAAATGGATCTACCGGGAGCTAAAGAAAACTTTGAAAGATTAAAAAAGGTAACAGACAAATTCGGATATGAATTGTTTTCTGTTTCTGCTGCAACGAATCAAGGGTTGAAAGAAGTATTTAACAGAGTAAGTGTTATGCTAAAAGAGATTATACCTGAAGAAAAAGAAGAAATTATAGAGGAAGTTGAAATTAAGGATACACCTGAGTTTGAGATAGTTTTTGAAAATAATGTTTATATTATTTATGGAAAAATTATCGAAAAGGTAATGAGAAATATAAATTTTGACGATTATGAATCTGTACAGTATTTTCAAAGATTTTTAGATATGAAAGGAATAAATAAACAGCTGGAAAGAATGGGAATAAATGAAGGAGATACGGTACGAATAGGTGAGGTTGAGTTTGAATATATTAAATAAAAGCCTCATAGTTTCGGGAGTTGAAAAATATGGAAGAAATTGAAAAAAACGAAGAAGTTGAAGCGAAAAAAACTAATGTGTGGATAATTATAGCCGGAATTGTATTTGGAATTTTTGCAATTTTCATTATATTGATTATACTTACTATAGGGTATGGAAAAATATATAGTGGTGTAAAACTTAATGGCATAGAGCTTGGAGGTCTTACAGAACTTCAGGCAGTTGATGTATTAAGCGAACATTATAAAAACCTTTCTGATGTAGATGTATCCTTATATAGCGAAGAAGGAAAAGTTGATTTTTCTGCCGGAGATGTGAATGCTACATTTGATTCTGAGAAGGCAGCTGAATATGCTTTTAATATCGGCAGAGATGGAAACTTTTTCAAAAAGATTTTTTCCGGACTGAAGTACAGATTTTCAAGCCAAGAAGTAAAATATGACGTGAGTGTCGATGCTAAAAAGTTTGATAAACAAATTAGCTTAGTTGCAAAAGAACTAGGAAACGAAGTTGTTCAGCCAAGTTACGTAAGACAAGGTGATAAGCTGATTGTAAATACAGGCACAACAGGAGTAAAGATAGATCATGCAACAGTAAGGCAAAAGGTTGTTGATGAGCTTAATTATTTAAATGATGCTAATGTGGAAATCGAAACTATTAAAGTTGCACCTGAAAAAGTAGATATAGATAAAATCCAAAATGCAATTAAAAAGAATGTCCAAAATGCGGAATACATCAGCGATACGGGAGTTTTAGTTGACCAGATAATAGGAATTGAAATAGAGGATATAGAAGAAGCTAAAAAGATTGCAGAAAGTGTTACCGAAGAAGGAATGCAGTTTGCTATTCCACTAAAAATTACTTTACCGGAAACAACTTTGGAGAGTGTTATGTCCGAGTTGTTTAAGGATACTTTAAGTACATATTCGACTACATATAATGTTAATGAAAAAGAAAGATCAGAAAATGTAAAAAAAGCAGCAGAGTCTATAAACGAGGTTATTTTGATGCCGGGACAGGAATTTTCTTATAATAATACTTTAGGTGAAAGAACTACTGAAAACGGATATAAAATAGCTAAAGTTTATCAAGGAGGTCAGGTTGTAGACGGCCTTGGAGGCGGAATATGTCAGGTTTCATCTACCTTATATAATGCAGTTGTTAAGGCAGATTTAGAAGTCTTAGAAAGGAAAAATCATAGTCTCCCTGTTTCTTATGTTAAATTAGGCAGAGATGCGACGGTTTCATATGGGACTTTAGATTTTAAATTTAAGAATAATTTACAGTACCCGATAAGAATTGAGGCTTCTGCTTCCGGGGGAACACTTACAATAAGTATTTGCGGAATACAGACGAATCCTCACCGTACGGTTGATATAGAAACAGAAACGGTTGCAGTGTTAGATTTTGCTGAGAAAAATATTGAAGATGCAAGCTTACCTATGGGAACATCAGAAATAATACAAAAAGGTAAAAAAGGATATAAAGTAAGATCATACAGAGTTACAAAAGAAAACGGAGTAGAAGTAGAAAGAAAACTTATTTCTACAGACACGTATTCCCCGATAGCTCAGATTAAGAAAGTAGCACTGACAGAGGTGGGAATTTAGGTAAAGGAGCGAAATGTAATGAAAAAAAGAGGATTGATTGGACTGGTTACAGTAATTATTTTATCTATGATTATAAAAATCTACTGGATAAATAATGTTCCACTCAATCCTGTTTTTGATTTTGAAACTTTTTATAGAGTTGCAGTAAACTTATTTGAAGGGAAAGGTTTTACATTAGACGGCTATCCTTGGGCCTTTCAGTCATATGGATATCCGTTATTTTTAAGTCTTTTTTTTAGGCTGGTTAATGACAGTAGTATATTTACAGCAAAAGTTTTTAATGTTATTTGCTCTGTATGCACACTTCCGTTTATTTATCTTATATTTAGTAAAGTCTTTAGTAAGAAAAGTGTTGTTTGGCTGTGCTTTATTGTATTTGCCTTTTTACCGAACAACATAATTTATACTAACGTTCTTGGAAGTGAAGTTTTATCCGTATTCTTATTTGCGGTTATTATATGTATGAATTTATACGTGACGGAAAATAATAAAATATATAACTTTATTATTCAGGGAATACTGATAGGATTGCTTAGCTTAGTAAAACCATTCTTTATGGCTTTTCCGGTAGTTTTGATATTTGTATATTTTATAAAGGAAAAGAAATTAAAAAAGCTGTTAATTACAGGTGTATCCTTGATTATAGGGTTCTCCACGGTTTTAATTCCGTCCACAATTAAGAACTATAGAGCTTTTGGAAAAGCATTTCCTATTTCATATAATGGTGGTTATACATTATATATAAATAATAATAGTGAAAATGTCAGAGGTACTTGGATGAATGCATTTAAAGTACCGGCAACAGATGAGTTTAAGCAAAGATTGGCGGAAGTAGGCTTTTTTTATGATGTAGATCATGCTACAGAAAAGACACAGAATCTTAGAAATCCTTATTCCGGAGATATATTTAAGGACGAAGCTGTAAAGTGGATAATAAATCATCCCGGAGAATTTTTTACTTTAGGGTGTTTAAGAGTGATAAATGTGTTCTTTGACGGAGCATCTGATGTACAATTATGGGGATTTGAAAATTTGGGAGATATGACTGTTCAAGGAAATAGGGGATTTAAAGTGTTCATGGGATTCGCTAATGCAATAATTTATGTAATAAGTGCATCATTTATATTTGTGCTGATTTTAAACATAAAAAATATATTTTTGAAAAAGACCAATATTTCAATTTTATTGACAGTTTGGAGTATGCTATTCTTTTATGCGGTATACTTTGTAATAGAAGGACAAGCAAGATATAATTTTCCAACACTGTTTTTAATGTTAATATGCTTTGGGTGGTTATTTGAACAAGTTTTAATTGGACGTGAAATGCAGGATACATCTGGGCTGAAAGGAGAAAAGTATGATAACAGAAATTCTAAATAAAAAGGCAAATGTTAAAATGGAACATATAAATACTCATAAGTGTAGGTTTATGGGAGAGGTTAATACATATGGGATAACTTTAGAAGATAAGGATTTTAAATATATTAAATCTATACTGCACAAGCCTTATGGAGGAGCTTCTATATTACCTATAGATAAGGAAGGAAATATTTTTTTGGAAATACAATATAGATTCCCGATAAGACAGCCTATTCTAGAACTTCCTGCAGGCAGAAATAATGAAGGCGAGACCTTTTTTGAATGTGCTAAGCGTGAGCTTAGAGAAGAAACCGGCTGCACTACAGATAAAATATTGGAAATGCCGAATATATTAGCTCAGCCGGAATTCACCGACGAGAATTTAGGCTGTTTTATTGCACTTAATTGTGAAAAAACCGAAGAGCAAGAACTGGATTCTGATGAATCTGTTACAGTTATAAAAGTTCCGTTTGAATTAGCAGTAGAGTTAGTAAAAAGAAACGTTATTATAGATGAAAGAACTATAATAGCAATCGGGGAATGCAGATGCATTCAGGGTTTGAAGTTTGCTACTAAAAAGGTTGATTTAGACGAATATATAGAAAATATAAGGAAAAAAATACATGATGAGGGAGAAATTTTAGAAGAAAAAGATGTAGATGTTGATTATACTGAGGTATGTGAATTCGGAGTAGTTCAAGATCATATTGTAAAAATTCCCGGGAATAAAAATTCCAGAAGAGAATGCCTTTATTTAAAAGCCGGTGATTTGGTTTTACCTGTTTCTAAATCAGGAAAAATCGGCTTTTTAGTTAAATATATGCCTAGTGTCGGTAAGAATTTAATTCAGCTTCCTTGTAAATTGGAATTTGATAAGGAAACTGTTTTTGAAGAATTTGGTGAAATGGTTACTTCTGTTGGATACTCTAATGACAGACAGTATATGTATTTAGTAAAAGAATTGGACGAATCTGACGATTTTATTTGGCTAGACAGAGAAGAAGTAATGGGATATATAAAAGAAGGAATTATTGATGACGGAAAAGTTTTAGCCGCAGTTTTAAAATATTTTTGCTAAAACAATTTCATACATATCTCTTTTAAAGCATATTTTTTACAGGCGAATTTTGTCGAAAAGTATAACGAGATAGGAAAAAATCAAGAATTGTTACAGAGTTTCTCACTTGAATAAAGCAATCTTAATGTATATAATAAATTCATTATTGTTTTTTTAAAGCCATTGTCATTAAGAAGAAATAATGGCTTTAGGTCAGCCAATAGAGCAAAATATTATTGGTTAATTAGACCGATTGACAGTAAGCAATGAAAAATACTTAAGATGAAATGGAGGAACTTACATGAAAGTGCTTGTTTGTGACGACAATAAGAATTTTACAGGGATTGTTAGTAACTTTCTTGCATCACAAAGCGATATTGAAGTTGTGGGTGTTGCTGCAAATGGAAAAGAGGCTGTTGATAAAATTATAAAAATTCAGCCCGATGTGGTATTACTAGATTTAGTTATGCCTGAATTAGACGGACTTGGTGTAATGGAGAAGTTGGTAGAAAGTAAGTTGGAAAAGATGCCTAAGATTGTGCTACAATCTGCAATATCACAGGAATTTGTAATAAGAGAAGCTTTAGAATTAGGAGCATGCTGCTTTATGTTAAAGCCATATGAATTACCGGTATTGGCAGATAGAATAAGGACAGCATACAACGATAAGCTGCTGGTTTCTACAAACTTTACAATACCGTCATATAGTAAAAATGAACCAAACATAGGACAAACTAATGAAGTGCTGGATGCTGAGGTAGAAGTAACAAATTTGATGCATAAGGTAGGAATACCTGCAAATATAAGTGGTCACCAGTATTTGAGAGATGCAATACTTATGGTTGTTGAGGACAGAGGACTGATAACGGGAATAACAAAAGAATTATATCCTAATGTTGCAAAAAAATATAAAACGACAGGTGCTAAAGTTGAAAGATCAATAAGACATGCGATAGAGGTATGCTGGTTAAGAGGCAGAATTGATGTACTGGAGAGCACTTTTGGATATGCGATAAATCCGGAACGTGGAAAGCCGACTAATAGTGAGTTTATTGCTATGGTAGCGGATAAAATCAGAATGGATTTGAGAATGGTTTCAAAATCTCATGCTACGAGTCATTAGCAATGATTGTTACTGATTTAACTGTTATATGAGAATAAAATATATGATTGTTACTGTTCAAACTGCTATGTGAAAATAAGATATATGTTTTATCGGAACTCAGGATTTGCGACGAAAGACTTTAAAAAATACGGGAAGTCTTTCTGCAAATATTCGTTCCTTTTAAAACATATATCTTATTTCATGTACTCTGACCAGCGATATATATTCTGACTAGTAACATATGTTTTATCGGACTTAGCATTTACTACTTGCATTTATTTGAATTTTGTGCTAAACTATAACCTGTTGACGAGTAAAATTGGAAATATGTGTGTTTTGAAAGTTATTAGGAGGTGAACGTTGTGCCAAATATTAAATCAGCTAAAAAGAGAGTAGAAGTTGCTAAGGTAAATGCTGCTAAAAATGCGACTGTAAAAACATCTGTTAAAACTTCTTTAAAGAAATTTGATGAAGCTTTAAATTCTAACGATAAAGATACAGTAAAAACAGCTTTTGAAAATGCTGTAAGCACAGTTGATAAGGCTGTTACAAAGGGTGTTATAAAGAAAAACACTGCAAACAACAAAAAAGCTACATTAGGCAAAAAATATGATGCTGCTATGAAATAGTTTGTATTTTATTATTGTTTAACGGAAAAAATAAGATATATGTTTTCAAACATATATCTTATTTTTTTGTGTAATTTAACCGGTAACTTAGTTAGTTGTTAGTCCGACTACTATTATATGAAAGTAATATATATGTTTTATCGGAACTCAGGATTTGCGACGAAAGACTTTAAAAAATA
>CAZVVZ010000053.1:0-8945 GCA_964631135.1 uncultured Eubacteriales bacterium | reverse complement strand
ATAAGTTATCAATAGTAAATACTCCTGACCAGTCTGCCTCATTACCTGTAGTAAAATCATTAACTAGGGCTATATACTTCCTAGCATTTTCATTCTCAAGTATCGTATCAGTTCCATTATATTTTATGTACACTTTACCGTCCTTTATGTGTACTTTAGAAATGCCAGAGTTCTCTTCAGAATCAGTTACTCTAAATCCTGTAAATGTAATATCTACAGGACAAATTAGCTCACCTATGTCAGATGTAGTAATTTCGGTATCATGTACCATTTTCTTTTCCGGTGCACTATAGTAATACGTCACTCTATACTGAGGATTTCCATTATCACACCAATGGTGATAAACTTTCGTACGTTTAGTTATACTCCCTTCAGGAGGAGTTGCATATCTCTTATACTTATAATTACTGCTGCCCTGCATATAAGAATAATACTTTGTCCAAGGCCCATAAATTAATTCATATACTAACTTTAATTCTGTCATTGTTGATTTTAATAGATGCTTACAAGCTTTACCTTTTATCTTTATAGTATCCCCGGCTTTGTATTCATCTTTATAATCTTCTACTTCGGCCGTAAAATCTATAGCTTTATCCGATAGTTCCACTATAGAAGAGTTTTGAGATAGCACTCCTTCATTTTTCATTACCCAAGTATAATTTGTTTTTATTGTATCCCAGTTTTTTGCCACAGGCTCTGTACATGTAAAATTCATTTTTGATATATCAATAATAAATTTACATTCAATATATGTACCACCTGCCTCTACAATAATAGGCACATAATATTCGTCTCTTTCCTCATCATAAGCAGCTACAGAAATTCCAGACAGTTCAATTTCAGGCAACTCCCAAGTTATATTAGTATCGCCCATACTATCCTTCCATTCAGTAACAGCTTCTATAGATTCAAACTCTTTTGTAATACCTTCTAAAGTGATTGTGCTGGTTAACTCCCCGTTATAACTAACCTCAAGCGGAAAATCAATGTTAATTTCATATTGGTTAAAGCAATAGCCCGTTACCACTTCAGGATTTGTTTCTTCTTCTAATGCTATATATCCGTCTGCTATGTCTGTTACATCAGTACTCATATCATTAGAAAAAATTATGTTTACAGGTACCCTTTCTCCCTCTTCCTTATAATATGTTTCTTCTGTATAGTACTGATCACTACCTTCAGCTCTTATAGCTATCTCTGCTTCACCTTTTTCATTTTCGTAAACTACTTCCCAGCAGCTTTCATCTTTTACTGTTTTTGGGACCAAAGCTAAATATGCATTTCCACTTAATACGAACTTTGTGCCATCTTGCTTAATATTAGCGGAAAATCTCTGAATAATTCCTTCATCAATTTCTTCTATTTCTTCTATTTCTTCTTCGGCTTCTAATTCTTCAGTTTTCCCGTATTTACTAGAAAACTTATAATACTTCTTCATTCTATCTGTATTAAATCCATTATCCTCAGTCAAATAGTACCCTTTAGGTGGTTTATTCTTATACTCACCAATTTTTACATTGGAAGCATAGTCTAAAATTTTAAATCTGCCACCGTCTTCTCTTTCTCCTATATAGATATATCCGGAACCTATCACACCCATCATCGTATTATTTGAATCGTAGTAATAAAACTTACCTATTAGTTTTACGTTCCAAACGAAAACATTTTTACTCGCCGTTTCACCGCTAACAGTAGCGGTAATAGTAACATTTCCACCTTTTGAACCGGTTTTGATTTTACCGTTGCTATCAATCTGAGCTATCGTTGGATCACTACTTGCCCAGCTCACATTTCCTTCCACACCTCCAACTGTTGCAATAGTATTCTCTGTTCCAATTTCTATATATTCATTGCATTGAATCTTCAGTGCAGCATAAGACGGTGTTATGAATAAAAATAATCCTATCATTAACAGCCATAACTTTTTCCACATATTAGTTACCTCCTTTGCTTAGTTTGTGTAAGAAAGAATTTAACGTCATAACCGCAACCTTTCCTCTACTTGCATTCTCCGAATTGAAATTATATTGAACATCACTATTTATCCCAAGTTCTCCTGCAACACCCAAATAATTTAACGGCCAACTAAGTTTGCTTCCCACAGCTCTATCTCTATATCCTAAAACATTAACAAGAATTGTGATGCTTTCTGCAATAGTTACATTCTTGTCCGGTTTAAATGTTCCGTCACTGTATCCGGAAATGCACCCATTAGCCTGAGCTAAATTTATAAAGTCTTTAGCCCAGTGACTGCTCGGAACATCAGGAAATGCTGAAGGCTGACCTTGTTTTAACTCTAAACCTGCTAAACGAGTAGCAATAACAGTAAACTCTGCACGTGTAATACTATTATTCGGTCTAAACGTTCCGTCAGGGTAACCGCTTATCATACCTATCGCATTTAATATGCCGACAGCTTCCTTAACCTTTTCATCTTCAACATCTGAAAATTCTAAATCAGATTCTAAATTATTTAGATTAACCGTAAAGCTAAATTCGTCATATACAGTTCCCTGCTTTTCTAACTTAAGAATTATATTAACAGGGCTGCTATATCTTTCTAAACTAATAATTTTTCTGCCGGGAATTTTCCCTAAATTAGCTACAAAACTCTCTTCATATAAAACCGTCGCATCATTTGCATTTTCAATCCTACAAGAAAAAGTTGCATCAGTAAGTTTATTATTAGCATCTGCGGGTCCTGTAGCAAAAACATTAAGCTTTAATCCTTCTTCATTATCCGTTATATATCCGGTTAATATTTTCCCGTTTACCCCTTCAACAACATATCTAAAATAATGTTCGTGTGAAACTGTTTCGCCTTTTTCGTTGCAAAATTCAATTTTAACAAAATATGAATCTGATGTAGGTATAACAGGAACTTCAACTTCAACTACCTTTTCTTCGTTAGCCTTAAAACTGATTTTATCTCCGCTCTTACTTAAAACAGGTTCATTCGCATATGAATCTAGTCTCTTATAAATAGTGATTTTAGGAGTAACCGTTATAGCAGTACTGAAAGTAGACTTTAGTGAAATCTGAGCAACAGGTTTTGTAGAAGTTGTAACATTAGGGCCTGTATCTGCTCTGACTGTTTCTTTGTTGATTTTCCAAACATCATTCTCTAAGCCGGGAAGTAGAAATCCTTCTTCTTCTATACGAATTGCTTCATCAAGCTTTATTGAATCATCGCCTTTGGAAAGTTGCATTGTTCTTGTAGAAAAAGTAACCGCTAACTCTTCAACATCTCCCGGTAAATATTCCGGAAGGTCATACGAAAAATAAACATCAACCTCTTCGTTTGCACCTATAGAAAATTTTACAGGTTCTTGTCTCCCTATTGTATAACTTTCATAAATGTTTTCTTCCTCATCTGCAAGCTCGTATGTAATAGCTCCTATACTATAATAAATATCCGGAAAATAAATATCCGTATTATTTTTAACTTTCATCATCCCAATTATACGTTCCTCATCAGAATATATAATTTTACTCTGAGTGATTTCCAAATCCGGCGATTTCATAATATCATCTCTCGCCATAGATATTGAAAAAATCATACAAAGTCCAACTAATACTGTTAAAGTTCTTTTTAACATGTACATATCCCCCTTAAATAATAATCTCCATTATCTTTTATCGGAAAAAACCTTAAAAACATAAAAGACATTCAGATATTAAAAAATGCAAGCAAATAACACTACTTTAGTGTATTTGCTTGCAAAACGGTTTCATCAATATCATAAAATTTATTTTCGCCCTTATATAAATAAACTAAAAACTCAATATTCCCTTCGGGACCCTTAATCGGAGAAAAACTTAAATTCTTTACTCCAAACCCTATACTGTTAGAAAACGATATCACCTTTTCAATAACTTCTCTATGCACGTTGCTGTCCCTTACAACACCCTTTTTCCCAACCTGTTCACGTCCTGCTTCAAACTGAGGTTTAATAAGTGCAACAACCTCACCGCAATCTTTCGTAAGAGAAAAGGCAACAGGAAGAACTTTAGTAAGTGAAATAAACGAAACATCAATAGATGCAAAATCTAATTCCTCGCCAATATCTTCTTTAGTTACATACCTAATATTGGTTCTCTCCATACAGACAACCCGTTCATCCTGTCGTAGTTTCCATGCAAACTGTCCATATCCAACGTCAACAGAAAAAACTTTTTTTGCACCGTTTTGGAGCATGCAATCCGTAAAACCTCCCGTCGATGCGCCAATATCCATACAAATCTTGTCTTTTAAGTCTATTTGAAATTCCTTCACAGCCTTTGCTAACTTTAATCCCCCACGGCTAACATACGGACATACATTACCTCGCACCTCAACATTAGCAGTTTCTGAAATCATTTCTCCGGCCTTATCTACCTTCTGTTCGTCAACGAACACAATTCCTGCCATAATAGAAGCCTTAGCTTTTTCACGCGATTCAAAAAAACCTTTCTCAACCAAAATGACATCTAATCTTTTTTTTTCACTCATACAACCACCAAATCCCTAAAAATCGACTAATACCGTACCATTAAATGCCTCTGACATCGCATAACCCGATATGAGCTTTAGCAGTAGCTGCCGCAGCTAATACCTCACTTGCTTTATGTGGAATCAGGCTATGATACATAGGATCATTAGTAACAATATTCCTAAATTGCTGGAGGAAATATTTACTGTTCTTCCCGATAAATGTATCCGTTATTTCGCCAATATCCTGCTCATTTAAAACCGGAAGGTATGTAGTCCTAAACTCGTGTTTTATTCCACTGTTCTTCAATATTTTAATTGTACGTTTTATCAGCTCTAAATTAACATTACAGCCTGTAACTTCATTATATTTCTTAGGCGAAGCCTTTATATCCATCGCAACATAATCTAAAAGATTTTCAGAAATCAAATCCTCAATAACCTCAGGATGAGTGCCGTTAGTATCCAATTTAACTTTATATCCTAAAGCCTTTATTTCCTTGATGAAATCTTTTAAATCCTTATTACAGGTCGGCTCTCCGCCACTTATGCACACAGCATCCAACATATTTCTGCGGAATTTTAAATACTCCATAACTTCCTCCTTAGGAATATATGTACCATCGCCTGAAATAAGAGAAGGATTGTGGCAATATCCACAATTAAAATTACATCCCACAAGGAAAATGGCACAAGCCATTTCCCCGGGATAATCTACGGTCGATAATTTATCATATCCTCCAATACGCATACCTTCGCCTCCTAGTACTGTACTACATAGTAGTATCCGTTACTTCACAATCTGTTAAATCTTCTAACTGGTCTATTCTGACAACATACTTCTTTCTGTCTTTATATTCCTGTCTTTTTCCAACATGGAAATTATTAACCGGTCTTATAAATCCAACAACCCTTGACCAAACTTCAGTATCATGTCCGCATGTAGGGCATGTAAACTCTTCTCCCTTTATATATCCATGCTCAGGGCAGACACTAAACGTTGGAGTTATTGAAATATACGGCATCTTATGAGTTTCAAATGCTTTTCTGACAAGCTTTTTAGCAACCTCAGGGTCTTCGATGCTCTGGCCCAAGTATAAATGTAATACCGTACCGCCGGTATATGTGCATTGTAATTCATCTTGCAAATCCAATGTCCTAAATATATCATCAGTATAAGAAACCGGTAACTGAGTAGAATTTGTATAATACGGTGTCTCACTTCCGGCAGTAATAATATCGTTACCGTATTTTTCTCTGTCAATTTTAGCAAGCCTATAAGAAACTCCCTCAGCAGGTGTTGCTTCTAGGTTATAAACATGTCCCGTTTCTTCCTGATAAGAAGTAATAACTTCTCTTAAATAATTCATAACTTCTAATGCGATTTTCTGCCCTTCGTCAGTAGTTAAATCTTTGCCGACTAAATTAAGTAAAGCTTCATTCATTCCAATAACACCTATTGTGCTAAAGTGGTTGTGCCAGTAACTTCCAAATCTCTCCTTTGTGCCTTTTAAATATCTGGCACAGTATGGATATAATCCCTTTTCAGTCTGCTCTTCAATAATCTTTCTCTTAATCTCCAGCGACTGCTTAGCTTTATCAGCTACTCCTTTAACCATAGCCTTAAATTCCTCTACATTATTAGCCTTAAATCCAATACGTGGCAAATTTATCGTAACAACTCCAATAGATCCGGTTAAAGGATTCGAGCCAAACAATCCGCCTCCTCTTTTTCTTAATTCTTTCAAATTAAGTCTTAACCTACAGCACATAGACAATGCATCATCAGGAGATAAATCCGAATTCACATAATTTGCAAAGTATGGAGTGCCGTACTTACATGTAATTTTCATATATTCATTGATAACTTCAGAATTCCAATCTAAATCTTTAGTTACATTTAATGTAGGAATAGGGAATGTAAATGTTCTCCCATGAGCATCTCCCTCATACATAACTTCGCAAAAAGCTTTGTTTATCATATCGCTTTCTTTTTGGAAATCACCATATGTTTTATCCATATACTGTCCGCCAATAATAACAGGCTCATGTTTTAAATTCTCAGGAATAGTTACATTCATAGTTAAATTAGAAAACGGACACTGAAACCCTACACGAGTTGGAACGTTCATATTAAATATAAATTCTTGAATAGCCTGCTTTACCTGAGTGTAGTCTAAATTATCATAATATACAAACGGTGCACAGAAAGTATCAAATCCCGACCATGCCTGTGCTCCGGCGGTCTCACCTTGAGTTGTAAATGTAGAATTTACAATCTGGCCTAAAAAAGATCTTAAATGTTTAGCCGGCTTGCTGTCTACCTTGCCCGGTACACCTCCGAATCCTTCTGTTAATAATTGCCTTAAATCCCATCCTGCACAGTATGCTCCGAAAAATCCCAAATCATGTAAATGCATTTCACCGGATTCATGAGCCTTTCTGATATTTTCAGGATAAACTTCATTTAACCAATACATCTTAGTAAAAGCTTCTCTTACATAATTATTTAATCCGTTTATACTCTTCTGCATATTAGAGTTTTCTTTAATTAGCCAGTCTTTATCCCCAAGATACTTTCCAAACATATCGATTGTTCCGCCAATTAGCGCATTCGTCTCCCTTGCGCCTTTTCTCTTTTCTCTGTAAAGAATATATGCTTTCGCAGTTTTGGCATGTCCATTCTCTATTAAAACTTTTTCAACTATATCCTGAACATCTTCAACATCAGGAATTGTGTCCCCATATTGTTTTTCTATTATCTTCATTGCTTCATCAGATAATCTCTCTGCTTTAGAATAATCCTCGCCGCCACAAGCATGCGCTGCTTTAAAAATTGCTCTTGTAATTTTTTCTTGATAAAAATCAACTATCTCTCCATTTCTTTTCCTTATCTTTGTTACCATCCTTCATCCCCCTTAACATAATTTTAACAATGCCTATATACGTTCTCAGCACGAAATGTATATCGGTAATCGAAACACAATATTTAGTACTTGGGAAAAACTTACATAACAATATCTTGTTGTCGTAATACAACTATACAATTTTAAAATATGAAATACAAGTTTTAAATATTTCATTTTCTTTTCTTTTCTTTATTTTTCTTTAAAATTCATAGTATGGGTCTAATGGACTAAAGGTCAAGTTTCCATATAATCCATTATTGGAAAGTTATTAAGAAATTTACTATTGCTAAAGCATTACGAAGCCAAGGCTGCCGAAAAAGTCTTCACAAAAAAACACAGATTTCATATAGTTTAAATAGGTCGATTTCCTATGAATATTCGCATCTTTTAAACTATATGACATCTGCGCTTTTTTGTGAAGACTTTTTCGGCAGCCTCGACTTCGTAATGCTTTAGCAATAGTAAAAGCTATTTTTCATTACCAACTAATTTGCCTTGTTTAGCTCTATAAAAAATGTCGTACCAACACCATCAGTTGATTCAAACCTCATGTCTCCGTTAAACTTACCTTTAATTGTAGAATAGCATATATATAAGCCTAAGCCTGTACCATTCTTACCTTTACTCGTAACCATCTCATTAAAAATTTTGTCTTTAACATGTGGAGCTATTCCGCCGGCAAAATCTTTAGACTCAATCTTAATTTTATTCTCGTCCTCATAAATTCTTAATACTATATCTCCGCCCTTATCTCCGTAAGCATCCATGGAATTTACAATCAAATTATCCAGAACTTGAACTATAGCATTTAGCTGACCTTTTATCTGCACTTCATCATTTATATCTATATCTAATTTTAAATTGCAATGTCTGCGTTTTAGTTCATCTTTCATAAGTAGCTGAACTCTTAAAACAAACTCTTTTGCGGAAAAACTGCCGTTAGACTCTTCATTCATAGAAACAGCCTGTCCCTTTACCGCATCAATAATCTCGGTCATATAACTTAAATACGGTTTAATTTTGTTGACCCATTCTTTCATATCTTTAGCTATCTCATGATGATCTTCTTTTGTAACATCAGCATCATCTATAGAATCATCATACTCTTTTATTAAATCACCAAGTCCTTCTAATGCACCGGATATAGACATAATAGGAGTTTTTAAGTTATGTGCGATTCCACCAATCAGCTGGCCTAGAGAAGAAAGACGTTCTTTTTCTATTAGAATTTCTTGATGCTTTTTTAATTGCTTAACATTTTCTTCTTCGCTTTCATTTATTTTCCTTTGAAAATATATAACAAAGAAATCAGAAATAAGTAACAATAAAACTATGTATTGAAAACTAACTTTATTGTCCTCTATTATACTGAAGATTATCGCAAAAATTAAAAAAACAATATTATATATTACGATAAATTTTTTCCCTTTTTTCATAACATCACCCTAAAATATAGTAGCATAATAAAATTAAAATAAGCAATAGAAGTTTAAAAAATATGAAATTACAAGTTACTAGTCAGAGTATATGTCGCTGGTCAGAGTACATGAAATAAGATATATGTT
>CAZVVZ010000052.1:0-9003 GCA_964631135.1 uncultured Eubacteriales bacterium | reverse complement strand
AATGTTTCAAGTAAAGAAGAAGTTATCCACTTCTCACCTATCGAATCACGTTTTGATTGGTTAAAAATAATTAAGATTATTTGTGGTGGATTAACTTTGAGTTAATCCATTATTTTTTTAAGGAGGGATTGTCATAAAAGAAGAAACCAAAATCAACGAAGAAATTAGATGCAAAGAAATCAGAGTTATCGGTCCAAACGGTGATATGCTTGGTGTAATGGCACCTGCGGAAGCATTAAAAATTGCCGATGAAAATGAATTGGATTTAGTCTTGATTGCGCCTACCGCTACACCACCTGTATGCAAGGTTATGGATTACGGTAAGTATAAATTTGAAGAAATGAAAAAAGAAAAAGAGGCTAAGAAAAAGCAAAAAACTATTGAAGTTAAGGAAATTAGGATTTCACCTAATATCGATCAACATGATTTTGAATTCAAAGCAAAAAATGCTATTTCTTTTCTAAAATCAGGTAACAAAGTAAAAATCACATTACGTTTTAAGGGCAGAGAAGCAAGTTATTCTGAATTAGGAGAAAAAGTTCTACTTAAGTTCAAAGAAGCTTTAGAAGACTACGGAACGGTAGAAAAAGCGCCAAAACTTGAAGGAAGAAATATGACAATGCTAGTAGTACCTAAATAGTTAGTAGTAATTTATAATTTTTTAATTATAATTATGAACATATATGGCCTCTTCACGGGGTTGTAACATAGTAAAAAAGATAGGGGGATTTAAAATGCCAAAAATTAAAACTCGCAGAAGTGCTGCAAAAAGATTTTCTTTTACGAAAACAGGTTTAGTAAAAAGAGCTAAAGCAAATAGAAGACATTTATTAAATGGAAAACCTTCTAAGAGAATGAGAGCTTTAAGAAAAACCGGATATGCTGACGACACAAATGTTGAAGCTATCAGGAAAATGTTACCATATGCGTAAATATTTATTGAAATTTGTTAAGGAGGAATAAAAATGGCAAGAGTTAAAACAGGAATGACTACTCGTTCCAGACATAAAAAAGTTTTAAAAATGGCTAAAGGTTACTTTGGTGCTAAGAGTGTAAGATTCAGGATGGCTAATCAGGCTGTTATGAAGTCATTAAATTATGCTTATATTGGAAGAAGATTAAAGAAGAGAGATTTTAGACAGCTTTGGATCGCTAGAATAAATGCTGCAACAAGAATGAATGGTATGTCTTACAGCAGATTTATTTCGGGTCTTAAAAAAGCCGGTATCAATATTAACAGAAAAATGTTATCTGAAATTGCTATTAGCGATGCAGAAGGATTTAAGAAATTAGTTGAAATTGCAAAAGGTAACTAATATGCTGTTACTGTTCAATCATAAAATATGACATATATTCTATCATATCTTTAAGTCCGAACAGTAATAATAGAGCAAATAATTAGGGCGGAAATCTAAAAAAGATTTTTCGCCCTTTTCATGTAATAAATTTATTTATTCAATCAAGTTTGAAACTACCTTTGAATTACTTTGCTGTATTTTTTTTATTATTTTAGCTGTAGCATCTGTCGAATTATCATCATAAATCTTAATTTTACCTATCATATCAATTCTGCTTAATTGACTTATTAAAGCCTCTATTGTATCTTCCTGATTACGTACATTTAATGTGACATCAAAGCATCCTTCTTTATTTGCCACATAAATACTTTCAATTATATTGGATATTAGCGACCACACTCCAAATAATGCAAAAATCCATAAAATAATATACTCCATAAAATTCACCCATTATTATATTATGATTATGTAAATAAAATTGACACAAAAAAAATTCCCGCATATGCCGTTTGCTAGAGCTATTTCCGAGCCTGCCTAAGCAGGTGGGTTTCTTCCTATATATTTCACGTTTCCCATTCCACTGTAAAAGTGAGGGCCTACAATCAATATATAAAGCTGTGAATCCCATATAAATTGTGTTGGTTCGAAATAACCCTATTTACGTACATCGCAGGAATCAATTTTATTATATGCATTTCTTTAATATAATTCTATCATACATATAATATATTTTCAACAAAAAAAGTATGGTTAAATTAGGTAAAAATATATATGTTTTACCGGGCTTAGTATTGGTAATAAAAGGTTTTCTCTGATGTTGCTAATAGACTATATGAAAAAAATATATGTGTTTTATCGGAACTCAGAATTTGCGACGAAAGACTTTAAAAAATACGGGAAGTCTTTCTGCAAATATTCGTTCCTTTTAAAACACATATATTTTTTTCATATAGTCTACTAGCAACCGTAAATATTACTATTTAGAGATTAAAACAACTTATCTATTACTTTCTTGTAAAGGCTGATATAATTATCCGATACATTTCTCCAAGAAAAGTCCTGAACCATGCCACGTTTTACAATCTCCAGCCAAACATCAGGCATGTTTTTATACACAGAAATCGCTCTGACTAAAGTCTTCATAAGCATCCTCGAATTATACTGTTTAAATGAAAAACCGTTACCGATTTCCTCCTCTACCTTAAAGTCATCCACAGTATCTGCTAATCCACCTGTTTGCCTTACTACCGGTACCGTTCCATATCTAAATGCTATTAACTGCCCCAATCCACATGGCTCGAATTTAGATGGCATTAAGAACATATCGGAACCGGCATATATTTTATGTGCAAGTGCATCATTAAACTCAATATTAGCTGAAAATTTATTAGGATATCTCTTTGCATAATCCTTAAATAAATTCTCATAGTGCGGATCTCCTAATCCTAAAACTATAAACTGAACGTCTGTACTAAGCAAGTCAGGTAATATCTGCTCTAAAAGTTCAAATCCTTTCTGATCACAAATTCGTGTAACCATGCTTATTATCGGTGCATTAGTAGTAGGAAATCCTAAGTCAAGCTGTAGTTCTCTTTTATTTATACTTTTATTATGAAGAGATTTTACGTCATATTTCTTATAAATTTTATTATCCGTTGCAGGATTATATAGTTCTATGTCAATTCCATTTACAATTCCATACAAATCTTTCTTAGTTCTGAGTAAACCTTCCATTCGTTCTCCATATTCAGGAGTTTTAATTTCTTCCACATACGTCTTACTTACTGTATTTACAACCTCAGAATATAAAATACCGGACTTCATAAAGTTTACTTGACCATAAAATTCCAATTTTTCAGAAGAGAAATATTCGTCCCCCAGCCCCATCACAGGTAAAACACCCTTTCCAAAATTACCTTGGTACTGAAGGTTATGAATTGTGTATAAAGTCCCTATCTGATTATAATATGCATCATCTTTATATAACTCTCTTAAGTATAGTGGAATTGGTCCTGTTTGCCAGTCATTGCAATGAATAACATCAGGCTTAAATCCTATTTTTGGAAGCATCTTCAGAACTGCCTTGTCAAAAAAGCAAAATCTGTCAGCATCATCTCCATAGCAATATATCCCGGGTCTGTCAAAGTAATGATAACTATCCACAAAATACACAGGAATAGAATATAACTCTCCGTTCTCATCAAAATTAAGAGAGCCTTCACGGACAATAGCCGTTTCCTGCCTTCCAAGCATCTCAACAGAAAAATCCGTTAAATAACTCATCTTTGAAGATATACACTGATATCGTGGCATAACTATTCTAACATCATGCCCCATAACTTTCAGTGCCTTTGGTAAAGAACCTGCAACATCTGCAAGCCCTCCCGTTTTTGCAAAAGGTTCAACTTCTGCCGAAACCATCAAAATCTTGAACTGTTCCATTTTACCACCATACCCTTTTTCATTAGTTCTTTATAATGTAATTTCTTTAAATTTTAACTCTACTTTATTAAACAATTGGCTAAAACTTACATCATCTTTTTTATGTAAAAATATGTCTTTAGCTACCTTTGTAGTCTCCTCTAAAATCAATTTATCTGCAAAAACATTCGCAAGTTTAAACTCTGGCAACCCGTGTTGACGAACTCCCAAAAATTCACCGGGTCCCCTTAGCTCCAAATCCTTCTCTGCGATCTTAAAGCCATCATTGGTTTTAGTCATTATATCCATTCTTTCTTTAGTTACTTTCCCTAAAGTATAGCATTTTAATATGCAATACGATTTTTCACTTCCTCTGCCCACTCTTCCTCTTAACTGATGCAGAGCAGCTAGGCCAAACCTTTCTGCATTCTCTATAATCATAAGAGTAGCATTCGGGACATTGACTCCAACTTCAATAACTGTAGTAGAAACTAAAATATCTACTTCATGATTCTTAAACTTTCGCATAATTTCATCTTTTTTAGATTGTTTCATCTTTCCATGTAAAAACTCTACTCTGTAATTAGGAAAAATATTCTTATACTTTTCTGCAATCTCCATAACTGTTTTCAATTTAGGCTTATCTTCGGTATTTTCTTTTTCTTCGTCCTCTTCAATTAACGGACACACAACATAAACCTGACGCCCCGTACCAATCTCATTAGCTATAAAACTATTCAATCTTTCTTCTAAAGACGGCCCTATTAGAAATGTCTCGATAGTCTTTCTATTAGGCGGTAACTCGTCAATAATAGAAATATCCAGATCGCCGTATAATATAAGTGCAAGAGTTCTCGGAATCGGAGTCGCCGTCATAACTAAAGTATCCGGATTTTCCCCTTTCCGGGTCAACTTACTGCGCTGTCTCACTCCAAACCTATGCTGCTCATCAGTAACTATGAAACCTAAATTTTTAAATACAACATCGTCTTCCAGCACTGCATGTGTTCCAATAACAACATCAACTTCACCGTTTGCTATTTTATCTTTTACGATTTTCTTCTGTTTAGCAGTGAGTCCACCTGAAAGTAGCTCAACTCTTATTCCATACTCGCTAAAGAGCTCTTTAAAACTCATAAAATGCTGCTCCGCCAAAATTCCTGTAGGTGCCATCATAACAGCCTGGTAACCGTTTTTTACTGCATTAAATATAGAGATGGCGGCAACAATAGTTTTACCGCTTCCTACATCTCCTTGAAGCAGTCTGTTCATCGGTTTATTACTACTCATGTCATCAAAAATAGCTTTAATAACTTTATTTTGCGCACCCGTAAGTTTAAAAGGCAATTTATCTATAAATTCATTTACTTCATCTGCTATAAAAAATTTTATTCCGTCTTTATCTGTATCTTTACTATACTTCAACTGCATAAGCCCTAGCTGTAATAAAAGCAGTTCATCAAAAACCAATCGTTTTCTGGCTTTTAGATATCCTTCTTCACAATCAGGGAAATGAATATAATATAATGCACTATTTATATCGACTAAATCGTTATTTAATCTTACACTTTCCGGCAAAAACTCATCAAATTTATTACCTAAATCATCAAAAACATTCTTAACTGCACTTCTTATCGAATTTTGAGTAAGTCCGGAAGTTAATGGATATATAGCCAAAATTTTTCCGGTATTTTTATTACTTCCACATTCCTCAAAAATTGGGTTTATTACTTCAATCCTATTCGCAGTCCTCTTTATTTGCCCAAAAAACGTATATGTGCTTCCGCTTTTTAATGTCTTTTTTATATATGTGGCATTAAACCATGTTAAGTTGACAGTACCGTTCAAATCTACAACTGTAGCCTTTGTTATAAGCATACTGCTCTTTACAAGCTCTATAGTTACCGGACCGCTTACGGTGGCATCAAATGCAATTCTCTCCCCATCCAGCAGCTCAAAAATCTGCTTCTTTTTAGTTCTGTCTTCATAGTCTCTTGGAAAATAATATATTAAATCGTTCACACTATACACTCCCAGATTATTAAACAGAGCCTCTTTAGCCGGTCCTACACCTTTTACATATCTTATAGAGTCCTCCAGCGAATTTCTCATATACTTCTCTCCTAACTAAATCTCTAAAGGAATACTATTCTGCGCTAAGTAACAGCTTTTATATCTATCGTCCCCCGTAACCTCTTTTCCTATCCAGCTTGGTGCAACGAACTTTCCAGCCTCTTCTCTATTAGGAAATTCAACTTCAAGATAAGCCAACCCCTTTAGCTTTCCTTCAAAAATATCTATTTCATATACATGCTTTCCTTCATTGACAACATATCTATTTTTAGTTATTCTGCAAATATCATTTCTTGACATCAAAGCATAATAAGCTTTTTTAGAAATTTTAAATTCAATTTCATTTCTTACTAAACTATCAGCCGTATTGCTTTTTATAGTCATAACATAATCACTATCAGAAATATTTCTAATCCTGATTTCCGGTTTACATATAATGTATCCCTGCTCAATAGACTTCTTTGCTAACTTAGAAAAATCGTATGGCATTTTATTTACGTCCACTAAAAATTTTCTCTCAATTTCTAAATTGTTCATTTTAATTCGTCCTTTCTTATCTTTAGAATCTTAAACCTGTCTTTCTTATTGATATTCCAAGCAATATTCCAAGTGCTGACATATTAGTAAGCATCGCACTTCCTCCATAACTTACAAACGGCAAAGGAATGCCCGTAACAGGGACTATTCCCATAGTCATACCAACATTGATAAAAATATGAAAAGCAAACATGGTTCCCAAGCCTATTGCAATAAGTCTGCCTTCTTCATCCCTTGCATCCTTTGCAATCATATAGCAATTTAATACGAGTAAAATCAATAAAACAATTAAAGTTGCTGCACCTATGAAACCCATTTCTTCTGCTATCGCTGCAAAAATAAAATCCGTAGTGTTAGCGAACAAGTATCCAAGTTGTGTCTGTGTACCATTATATAATCCCATTCCGGTAAGCTGTCCTGCTCCAACAGCCAATTTAGACTGAATAACATGGTAGCCTGCTCCCTGAGGGTCTGAGTCCGGGTTTAAAAACACTTGAATTCTCTGCTTCTGAACAGGTGTTAAAATAAAGAAGTAAGTAAGCGGCACAATGATTGCCACCGCAATTAAAGCATATCTTATATACTTATAGTCTATTCCCCACACAAAAATCATTGCAAGTATGGCTGCTACAATAACCATTGCTGTACCGAAATCAGGCTGCTTTAATATTAAAACAATCGGTGTTCCCATAATCAACCCTATTTTCACTATTTGTATAAATGTATCTTTCGCACTAAAAGTTCTCTTTTTCAAAGCTGTAAGTAGCTTTGCCATAGCCAAAATCAAAACAATCTTAGTAACCTCGGATGGTTGAAAAGCAATCTTTCCGTCAAAGAACTTAAACCAGCTTCGTGCATTGTTTATAGATTCTGTATATAGCACCAAAATAAGCATAACAATACACACCGCATAAAAAACATACCAATATCGTGAATATAAATCATAATCTATACTTAAAACTGCTATGCAAGCAATAACCCCTATAACGAAAGCCACTGCCTGCTTTTTTATATTAGAAAATCCGGGATCTTCAGAGTATGATGCGCTTGCTAAACCAATCGTACCAATAATTAAAATGGCTAATACTACAACTACTATTTTAAACTCTCTGCTTTTTATAATTTTCCAAAAATTCATTTTTATTCTCCTTTTTACTTCATATAAGTAAAATAGAATAAAAGGATACCCTAAGAACTTCTAACTTGGATATCCTTATTTTTATTCCTTTATTTTTTAACTGCTTTTTTAGTTGAGGCATTCTTAGTTTTCTCGCTTTTTACTTCTTTTTCTGAAGACTTTTCTTCGTTTGGAGCCTGTTTCCCAGACTCTTTAAGTTTATCAACTTCTGTTGTCTTTACGTTGAGAATAGGGATATTAGCAACCAGCTGAGGGACTATCCTATCACCCTCATCGCTCTTAATCTTTGTAAGCTGAATATCAAGTGCCTCTTCATCAATCTCCATGTATTTTTTTATTACTTTAATTATCTCACCCTTAACCATCTCTAAAAATTGTGGAGAAACGTTTGCTTTATCGTGTATTAAAACTAATTTTAGCCTTTCCTTAGCTAAATCCTTGGATTTTTCTTCTTTTCTAAAAAACTTAAAAATATTGTCAAACACAATATACATCTCCCTTCAATTTAATCATTGTCGGATATCTGATATAGCAACTTAGTTATACCATTTTCCATCAAGATTCTACTTTTTTTTCATTAGTAACGATTTTATTTTACCGATAAAGCTCTGCTTCTTACCTTCATCAAAAGGAACTTCCTCACCCATAATTCTTCTTACTATGTTTCTATAAGCATGTCCTGCTAACGACTTATTATCCGTAACTGCAGGTTCGCCTTTATTAGTAGCCACAATAATACTCTGATCGTCCGGCACAACCCCAATTAAGTCAATTGCAAGTATTTCAAGTACATCTTCCGTACTCATCATGTCTCCACGCTTAACCATGTCATCCCTTACTCTATTTAATAATAACCTAGGTTCTCTGATTTCATTAGCTTCCAGCAACCCTATTATTCTATCCGCATCACGAACAGCCGAAACTTCAGGTGTAGTAACAACAATAGCCCTATCCGCACCCGAAATGGCATTCTTAAATCCCTGTTCAATACCGGCCGGGCAATCAACAATTATATAATCGAAATCTTTTTTCAATTCCTTGCAAAGTTTTTTCATCTGATCCGGCTTTACAGCATTTTTATCTTTTGTCTGAGCTGCCGGTAATAAATATAATCCTTCATAACGTTTATCTTTAATTAACGCTTGCTTTATTTTACAGTTTCCTTCAACAACATCAACTAAATCATAAACTATTCTATTTTCTAACCCCATTACAACATCAAGGTTTCTAAGTCCAATATCGGTATCAAGCAAAGCAACTTTCATACCTTTTAATGCCAATCCGGTTCCTATATTAGCAGTAGAAGTGGTCTTTCCTACTCCACCTTTCCCGGACGTAATAACAATTACCTCTCCCATTTATTAACCTCCTAATTCTTTATGTGCAATCAAAAGTTAAAATCTCAAAATTCCAGCATAATAAATATATAATTTTATTTTCAAAATGTCAATTGCATATTTGAAGGTTGATAAAAATATGGCTACTGGTCAGAGTACATGAAATAAGATATATGTTTTAAAAGGAACGAATATTTGC
>CAZVVZ010000051.1:0-9051 GCA_964631135.1 uncultured Eubacteriales bacterium | reverse complement strand
CATCTGTGACATTTTTTATTTACAAAAACTTTTTCAGTATTATGTGTCCTTGAACAATAACTAGAATAATCCGCTTGTCTGCATCAAATCTTGCCATGGAGATAAAAGCAGTTTTGCTAAGAAGAATAAAACCGGAAGCAACATGATAAATGCAATGTACATTTTCGTTTCAATCTTCTTTTCTTCCATCAGCTTCCTATACTCTTTTCTGCTGATTCTTCTTCTTTGAAGTGTTTGCAATGCTGAATATTTATCAGACGTTGCACACTGTCTTAAAGTAGAAACTAAAGCTTGGAAATCTTTATTTTTACTGCTGTCCCCTAAATTTATAAGTGCTTGTTCAAAATCTATCGGATATTCTAATAAAGCTTTCTCAAAATTAGGCTTAAAAGCCTTACTGTTTAATGATAAAATTCTAAGAATTTCTTTAACCGTAACACTCTCAATAGACCCTACCATTATTGTAAGCATTTCTAATGCGATAACTTCATTATCAAATGACTGATATCTTACCAATCTTGAAATTACTAAATATATATTAGGCAAATAATATCCGCATAGCGATAATATCAAGACAACTATAATGCTCATTGGACTTATCTTTTTTGCGGCTTCAACCTGCTTTAATTTATTAAACATATCATTTACATCATTAGCCGCATCTTCTTCGGTTGTTAGCTGATTATTAAGCATAACTTCTTGTATTGCCTGCTTAACTGCTAATACATCTTGAGTATCAAACCATCTTGTGTCAACCAAATTCTTTACAACTTCATATGTATCTTTTTTAGCCTGTTCCTCTTCTCTTTTTTCTTGACTTGACTTTTGAGAGCTACTATCTTCGGCGCTAGTTCCTAAAACATTTACAGTCTCAACAATCTGATCAGTAATAATAGCATTTATTCTTACATGCCTGTTTATAAATAAGATTGAAAACAATATAATTAAAAGCATAATCGGAACAACAATCTTAAATAAATACAGCACCCTCATAGATATATTAACACCGGAATCACTTATTAACCGTTCATTTTTTCTATATTCTCTTTCTTCCGTAGGAGGCATCAAAGCATCTATTACTTTTTTAAATATCGGTGAAAAAGTTAACTCTTCCAAAGAAAATTTATCATTTTTAACCTTCACCGCCTGAGGCTGACGTACAAATAACACCACTAAAAATAACACTAGTAAAATTATTATAGTAATTATAATTCCCAAAAATATTCCTGACATGTACTTATCTCACCTCTTTATAATTTTTCTACTAACATCATACATAAAAATGTTATAAATGCTATGGTCAAAGTAATAATAATTTCATTTTGACCGCTTATTCCCATATAATATTCCTTAGCTGATTCAGACATCAACATATTAGAAAAAATAGCTAATACTACTAAGGCTAACGTTGAAAGTGCTACCAGTTTAAAACCTAGCATCTTACTTCTTACCCTATCTTTTGCGATAATGTCGTTTTCAATCTCGGTATTTAAGTCATCTAATTGCGAAATAATCGTTCCGCCCTTTGTATAATTTATCAAAAGTAAACTTGCAAAAATTCCTGCCCAATCGTTCTTTATTCTTGCTCTAAAGTACTCAATACCATCCTCAAAATCAATATTATATGATTTGTAAAGTCTTTCAAATTCTTTACCTACAACTCTCGGCATATACTGATATGAATCTTTTAATGCATTAAACACTTTATTCGATTTTCTATAGCTACTCGCAAATTCGTCAATTGCTTGAGGCAACTGCTTTATCATTTTTGCAAGTTGAGCTTCATAAAAAATAGTAAACAACATCCACGGAATTACCAAACCTATCGCAACTATTAAGACTATTGCATATGGATAATTACTTACAAACGGATATAGTAAAGCAACAATAGCAATCGCACATATCAATATAAATGCCATAACATATAGTGCATATTTCTCATTTTCTTGCCTTGACGCAGTATTTGTAATTGCAAATTTATTCGCGATTTTTGTTTGTATACTATATAATAGTGGCATCCTTTTCAGTGAGTACACTGCCTTTACAGAGCTTTTTCTCTGATTTAGCCAAGCACTGTTCCTTTTTTCTACATAGGTTATGTATACAGCTACAGCAATTAGTATAACAAGTGCGACAATTATAAATATTAGTAACTTAGTCCCAAATCTGCTTAAGAAATCTGCTACTAATATAAGATTCTCCGTCATTTGCCTCTCCTCCGTTCTTTATAATACCAACTAATTAGTTTTTAACTTTAGTTTTTCTTTTCACTTTCGATTCCCCTTTAACAGCTTTTTCGCTTTCTTCTGCCTTCTTTTCTTTTACATTTTCTTTTGTGTTTTCTTTTGCATTTTCTTTTATATTTTCTTTGAATAAATCTTTTATCTTTTGAATATTTTCAATAGGCATACCATAATCAAGCAGCTTTTCCAAGAAATCATCAGACACACATTGAACAGGTAATAATTCCTTCTTCTCGTGGTCATATTTGAAAACATCTTTTACTTCAAACTTATAATCATCATCGTTTGCCTCAACAACCGAAATACGATTTATGTATCTTTTACCTGTCGTATAGTCAAGTCTTCCTTCCAGTATTAAATCAATAGCATCAGCAACGTCAAATTGAGCAGTTAAAAAGTCTTTATATTGGCTGCTTCTCATACATAAGTTTCTTAAATCGTGTATAGCACGAGTAGGTGATGAGCTGTGGAACGTTGCAGCAGAGCCACGGCACTGACGTAACATTGCATTTATTGTTTCAACAGCTTCATTAGAAGAACGAATTTCTCCAAGTAATACAATATCTCTATTCTGTCTTAGCATTAGCTCAAACAACTTATCTGCCGGGAATTTTTCTGTTGACTGTAATGCAATAACATTTTTACTAGGGTAATAATCATCTAAGTTTAACTCAAACATATTCTCAATAGTTCCAATTCCTATTGCATCCGATACTTCATTTAATAAAACCCTAAGTAATGTAGATTTACCACTACCCTGCTGACCAATAATTAAAAAATTCGGTCTGCCTTTAAAAACAAGTTCAATAAACTTAACCGCCGTATCTGTCAATGTTGCTTTATCTACTAAGTCATACTTCGTAACATTTGCTAAGTGGAAATGACGAATGTTTAATATCGGATATTTTGCAACAGGCGGAATAACTGCCGTAACACGGCTTCCATTCATTCTTTGGCAATACACTATAGGATCACTGGCTGTAATATCGTTTTTACTGTCAAAACTAATAGCAGTAGAAACTTTCTTCTGCAAAACAGCATTGCTCTGGAAATACAATTTTTTTACCTGACGTTTTAAACCTCCAACCTGAATCCAGATATAATTCTTACCGTTTACACCCGTTTCATCGATATGACCTTCACATAATTCATCAATTACTCCTAACCCGTATAGCTCTTGGTAAACAATCTGAACAAGCCTATCAAGTTTAGTTTCATAGTCATCGTCATGGCTTAATACCATATGTTCAAATAGCTGATAAAACGAGTCGCTTTCATCGTCGCCATAAATATTTTCGAAATAATTGATGTGATATTGTGAAATCAATTCATCAATATTCGACTCGTTTATTTTCATTCTCAACTCTTTTAAACATATCTTTAATATTTCTTCCTTCACATATCCCTTAGCTTCAGGGCTACCGGCTGCTGCCTGGTCTATTTTTTTCTGATGAAGGATCTTCAACTCTTTATCTTCTTTATAATTCTCCATTATATTCTTGATGTCATTTATAACATCACTTAGAAGAATCTGTGCCATTCTCTCACATCCTTACTTATTTCTTAAAAGAAAACAACTTTGCAAAAAAACCTTTTTTAGATTTTTCATTATATTTAGTATCAATTAACATGTTTGTATTAACAATATCAAGTTTTTTCAGTTCCTTTATATTCAGTTTTTCAGCAATCTTTATAATAAGCTGTGAAAAATCATTATTAAATAAATCTTCCGTTTTATAAAAAGGATCTAAAATCTTTTGGTTGTAGAAGTTCTTAAATAATTTTGAATATCTTACTGATACGAAATCACTCATCTTAAATTCTTTAGTAATATCACCATAATCAGGATACACATCTTCCTCATACATATTAACTACATTTATAACCTTTTCATCTTTAAACTCATCATGTTTAACATACCAATCAATAATATAAGCATTTTGTGTAAGCATGTTTACAAAAGCATCGCTAATTTCATAAAGCTGCTTTACCAATGAATTCTTATTAACTCCTGCTCCCGCATCAACAATAATAATATCAAAATATTTCTTTGCTTCTTCTATAATCTTTATAATATATTTATCATTCTTTTTTATATAATCCAGTGCATCAATCTGTGTAGAGTTTATAACACGTAAATGCTTATTTACTTCCTCTGTATGTAGCATAAATATTTCTTTTGTTAGTTCTTGAGTTTTTACCATTGAAATTAAATCATCTATACCGTTTTTATTATTTTGTTCCGCAATATACGCAATTTCCTTAAACATGAAATTGGTATCAATAATCAATATTTTTTTATCAAGTAATGTAGAGAGCTTATAAGCAAGATTAAATGTAAAGCATGTCATACCTTGACCATGTTTTATACTTCCTACCGAAATTACCTTTGGTTCCCTGTTCTCACTCATTATAACTCTTCCTTTCCAAATTAAAAATTAGGCATTTGTACACCAGCCATAAATGTAGCTGCCTGACTGTCTTCTTTATAATAATTTTCCGGACTGCCTATGAACAAAGTACCTTGACGTTTTGCAATTTCAATTTTGTTGATTTCTTCGTACGTCAAGTTAAAGCAAATATATCCGGGAACTACACTAACCGTTTGCTCATTTTTTCTGCTATTTCCAGACTCGTCTCTAATATCTGCAATCGTCTTGCCGGCTAAAACTATGTCAATAGCTTTATTTGCCGGTAATGTCTGATACTCGGAAATAGTTTTTTCACTATCACTATATAATACACAAATATCAACTTTTTCACCAAGACTAATATTGTATCCGCCTGTAGTAGATGAGTCAAACGGGATAGCATACAGTCTTGTTTCCTCTGCAGGCATATCTTCTGAATAAACTACTTTATCAGCAAGTATTATTTCACCCTTATATATCTTTTCTTTTGCTCTTTTTCCAACTACCCAAAGTTCGTCAGGTTCAGCAATAATATTAACATTATACTTTTCGTTAACCAACTTCACCGCATCGGATTCCAGCATTTCTCCAGCATCAACCTTGTCGGCATAAAGCTCTTCGTACTCTTTCCATGCATTTGAAAGTGTCTCTGTCTTTTCAACACTTTCCAATACTTTATCATCCCTATATTTTCTATAAACGGCATTTTCCTGCATATCAATTTTCGCCATTTGAATTGTTGTAACCATATCACTTGTTATTTCTTTTCCTTGATCTATCTCCTGATTGGCTACAACTCTATAGTACAATTCTGTATTATTTTCTCTCAACATCTTAATAGTTGAGCTATTTACAGCCACTATAATAGCAATAATAATTAAGAAAATAATCGAAGTTATGATGACGTGCCTAATTCTTGAAATTTTCACAATAATCTACCTACCTTTCTCTCCTATGTTATCGGTTTTGGTAAAAAGTTTATTAACACTTTAATTGCATAAAATTAAAAAAGCTTAAAACATTCTTACACAAAATAAACAAGCAAGAGCAAATTAAAATTTGTGAAAATAAATTCTCCTCCATATTTAACGAATTTACTATACCTAAAACGCAGCAAAAAAATATTTGCATGAAAAGTAATACAAAAAAATTTTTGCACCATTTATAAAAAATTTTCTCACTGCATTTTAATCCTCCAAACAGAAAAAATAGCGGTGAAAGTAATATTAACATTCTTATTAAAAGATATCGGCCTCCTAAGCAAACTGCAGTGAAAAATGTAATAAAATACAAAAATGCAGAAATCAAAAAATCCATATTATAAATGTCATTTTCATCTTGTTCATTATCTAAATCAGTTGCTATATGCTCTTCCAAAAAAGAAAATGAAATTTTATCCTCTCCAACGTAGCTCCTAATATAGTCCGTACAATTTTCCGCAAAAAACACCCCTGTATAGCAAATAAAAAAAGAAGCATTTGCAAGAATGCCAAAAACAATCATTCTAACAAAAAATTTCCATGGCACATCTACATGTTTAGATAAAAAATATGAAAAAAGGCTTTTAAATCCATAAAAAAGTAAAATCCCCCACATAACAATATTAGTAAGATTAAGTATTGCACTTGCCATTTTATCTACTTTATCCAAAATTTCACCCTTTGAATTGATTCCCAAAAATCCGGAATTTAAAAAAGCCAATTTATCCATAAGTTTATAGATTTCACTTGGAATTGTTTCTGAAAAATAAGATGAACCAAAATCAAAAATTTCCTTTAAAACTATAATTGCCTCGCCTACCGCCTGTGCTTTTCCCATAAAGCACCTCCTTAAATTATTATCCCTTCGGCCGCATCTGCAGCCAAAGGGATTAAATCTCAGCACATTCTATTTCTTTGTAACAAACGAAGTAATTGCTTTTAATATTAAATCAATTCCAACAACCATTCCATAAGAAACAAAGCAGGACCTTATAAGCCTTCTGCCTGTTAACATTCTTTCCGTATCGCCAAAGCTGAACTTTTTAATAAGGACTCCTGTAATAACACCAATCGCCGCTGCCGGAGTTGCAATCGTAACCATCCATTCCTGAATCTTATTTAAAGCCGTATTAAGATTGCTCATAATGGTCGGATATTTAGCCGTTGCCGCAAAAGAAACTGTCATGATCAAAACACAAAACACTAAAATCATAGCAGCACCTTTCTTCTTCAAGACTTCACCTCCTTGTCATTTTTTTACATCGATGTATTTATATGGAATATGTTATACCATTTTTTTACAAAAGTCTATAGTTTTTCAGGAAAATGTTGCAATAAAAATTTATATTTTAAAAAGCTTTATATTTTATAAAAAATGCTGTATACTAAAAAAGATGAGAAAATTATAATTTTTCAGCATAATTGATTAAAGAAAGGAAGATAAAAATGGAAAAAATTACAGCAAATATGACAATAGGTGAAATCTTAGACCTTCGCGGAGAAGAAGTTGTCCCGATCCTTTTAGATATGGGAATGCACTGCTTAGGCTGTCCATCTTCTCAAGTTGAAACATTAGACGAAGCTTGTAATGCTCATGGAGTAGACGTAAATGAAATACTTAGTAAAATAAATGCTTAAGTAAAATAGCTGTAAAAAGCTCCTCTAAATAGTAAATACCTCATATTGCCCTGTGAATGTTCACATTTAAAATATAGAGGTAATTGCTACTTAGGGGAGCTTTTTACAGCTATTTATCATCATAAGACTTCCAAAATTTCAGGTGGGACCCACTCGCTAATGTCTTTACTGTAATTATATAACTCCATAACAATAGAGGAACTTATATGCGCCGTCTCGCCCGCTCTAAAGTAAATTGTTTCTATACCCGAGACTTTGCTGTTAACAACAGCTAGTGTCTCCTCATACTCATAATCGGTCCCATTTCTAAGACCCCTTATTAAGAACTTAGCATCCTTCTCTCTTGCCAAATCAACTGTTAGGCCATCAAAAATTACAACTTCAGCATTGCTTAATCCATTATTTTTAATAACTTTGGAAATAGCATCCTTCATAATATTCTTATTTACCCTACGTTTTTTTTCACTATTAACAGCAATAGCAACATAAACCTTCTCAAAAACCAAACATGCTTGCTTTAAAACATGTAAATGACCTATCGTAAAAGGATCAAACGATCCGGCATAAACAGCATTCATATTATACCCCTTTCTCAATTAAGCTCAATAGTTCTTCTACTATTTTACCCTCTTCAACCTTTTTTATAATCTCTCCTTTTTTAAAAAGCAATCCACAGCCGTCACCGCAGGCAACACCAAAATCCGCCTCATTAGCTTCTCCCGGTCCGTTCACCGCACAACCCATAACAGCAACTTTTATATTTTTGTCAATATTTTCTACCGCTCTTTCAACTTTCTCTGCAATAGGAAGCATATTAACTTTTGTTCTTCCGCATGTAGGGCAAGAGACAAATTCCACTCCGTTCTTTCTTAAACCAAGTCCTTTAAGTATCTGCCAACCTACTTTTACTTCTTCTATAGGATCTGCCGTAAGAGAAACTCTTAAAGTATCTCCTATCCCCTCATTAAGCAATATTCCGATACCCATAGCATTTTTTACAGTTCCGCCGACTAACGTTCCTGCTTCTGTAACTCCGATATGTAAAGGATAATTACACTTGTCCGAAAGAAGTCTATAAGCTTCAATAGTCCCCGGGACATTCGAAACTTTAAGAGATATAACCATATTATAAAAATCTAAGTCTTCTAAAAGTTTTACATGCCCATATGCGCTTTCAACCAGTCCTTCAACCGTAACTTTTCCATATTTACTAAGTACATCCTTAGCCAGAGAACCGCCATTTACCCCGACACGAATCGGTATATCATACTCTTTAGCAGTATCAACCACTGCTTTTACCCTATCTATATCACCAATATTGCCGGGATTTATCCTTATTTTATCAGCACCGCTCTTTATAGACTCTATTGCAAGTCTATAGTCGAAATGAATATCAGCCACAAGCGGAATAGAAATCTGCTTTTTAATTTCACGAATAGCAATAGCCGCCTCATTATCCAAAACAGCAACCCTAATAATCTCGCATCCGGCTTCTTCTAATTGCTTTATTTGATTAACAGTCGCTTTAACATCTCTAGTATCAGTGTTGCACATAGATTGAACTAAAATTGGCTCATTTCCGCCAATAAATCTATCACCAATACGAATTTTATTCGTTAATTTTCGCATAGTAAAAACTCCTTTCACCATCCACAAAATTATTCTATATAAAAAAGTATATTTCGTCAACACACTAGCCAAAAATAGCTTCAGTAGTAGTTACTGGTCAAAGTATATGTCGCTGGTCAGAGTGCATGAAATAAGATATATGTTTTAAAA
>CAZVVZ010000050.1:0-9218 GCA_964631135.1 uncultured Eubacteriales bacterium | reverse complement strand
TAAATGTTCCGCCTGCGGTATATTCTGCCGTTGTTGCAGTACTGCTTGTTGCCCAGCCTTTAAATGTACTTCCTGCCTTTGTCGGCACTGTACTGCTTAAGGTTAATGCCGTTCCTTGTGTCTTTGTTTGACTTTCCGGAGCTCCTGTTCCTCCGTTTGCATTATAGCTTACTGTATATGTTGTTGCTTCCAGTATATTCATTGTACATACTGCACCAGAAGGAGTATCGCCGTTTGCTGCTACCCTTATATAATATGTGCCGCTTGTTGTTATACTGCTTAAATCACCTTCTGTATACTTTGTCCATGTCCCTGTATACTCTGCACTTACCGTATTATATTCCATTGTGGTGTCTAATCCTAATAACTTTATACTATTATCTGCATTATACTCATATGTTATATTAGGAGCAGCCGGTCGAGTAACTGCATTAACTGTTACAGTTTTTACTCTACCTGACGGAGTTTCTCCTACTGCTGCTACTCTTATATAATATGTACCGCTTGTTGTTATACTGCTTAAATCACCTTCTGTATACTTTGTCCATGTCCCTGTATACTCTGCACTTACCGTATTATATTCCATTGTGGTGTCTAATCCTAATAACTTTATACTACCATCTGTATTATTCTCACATGTTATATTAGGAGCAGCCGGTCTTATTTTTACCGTTACCGTTACAACTTTCCCAACTTTTTCTCCGTCTGTTTTCTTTACTCGTATGTAGTATGTCACATCTTCGTTTACATTGTCTAAAGCACCTGCAATATAAGGTGTCCATGTCCCTGTATACTCTGCACTTACCGTATTATATTCCATTTTTTCTGTAAGCCCTAAGATAGTATAACTTCTGTCTTCGTTTTCTTGTGCTGTTATTACATAAATATTTAATGTAGTTACTGCCGTTTGACCTTTAAGTCTCACATAATAGCTTACACTTTCTGTTATGTTTTGCAATTCTCCTTCTGCCCACGTTTTCCATTCACCTGTATAAGTAGAACTTTGGTCATTATACTCCATCTCTGTTGTCATTCCATCAATTCTGTAACTTCCATCCTCATTTTTTACTGCTGAAACATTTGCTCCTATTTGTGGAGTTACTGGGAGTGCTAAGATTTTACTTGATGGATTTGTACCGTTTTTAGCTACTCTTATATAGTATACTGTTGCAGTTGAAATATTTTGCAAAGTGTTTTCTTCGTATCTTGTCCAGCTTTCTGAAGTAGAACTTTCTGTGTTATACTCCATAGTTGTGTTCATTCCTACTAGTTTGCAAGTGCCATCAGCATTATATTCGCATGTTACACTAGGTGCATCAGCTCTTTCTACCACAGTTACAGAAAATGCTACTACATCATTTCCACCTATTAGTCTTACATAATATTTTCCGGCTTCTGTTATGTTTTGCAATTCTCCTTCTGCCCATGTTTTCCATTCACCTGTATAATCTGCACTTACTGTATTATATTCCATATCCGTTCTCATTCCGTCGATTCTTACAAATTCGCTGCCATCTTCATTTGAAATCTTTTCCAGTTTTACGACTTTTACTTCTACAGTTTGTGCTAAACTTACGGTATTTACGTTTTTTACTGCTTTAACTCTTATATAATAAGTTTCATTAAATTTTATACTCTGTAAACTGTTAGTAGAATATGATGTCCATGTCGCAGAATTAGGATCTTCTGTATTGTATTCCATCGTAGAGTCAAATCCGTCAAGCCTATATGTGCCATCTTCATTTTTTATAGCTGTTACTGTAGGTGCTGAAGGAATTGTAATGGCGGCTTTCGTTACTACTGTATAGTCATTTTTATAAAGTGCTTTACTTTCTGTTATTTCTTCTTTTCCTTCTGAAACAGAAAATATTTCATCATCATTAAATTGAGATTCAATTACACTAATACTATCAAGTGTACTCTGTACACATGATACTTTAGATAGTAAACCGTTATTTGTTAAGTCTAAGCTTGTGAGTGAGTTATTATTACAATATAAGCTTTCAAGTGCTGCATTTTTATTTAGCTTTAATGCTGATATGCTATTACTGCTACAATGCAATTCTTCTAGCTTTCCACTATATGTAACGTCTAATGCAGTAACTCCGCTATTGTCACAATTAAGATATGTAATTGAATTATCTGCTATTTTTACCGTATATGAGTCGGCAGTCGAGTAATCGTGAGTTAAAGTTTGCTTTCCGGTAGATTTCTCTACAAGTTCTGCATTGCCATCGCCCCAGTCAATATACGTATCTTTTTCTGAGATTAACGATATATTCTTATTCGTGCCTCCTTCCCAAGAAAATGTAACTGCATAATTATTTCTTACAGGTACAATTTGCACTGAACTACTTCCCGTATATCTAACAAAAAGGTTATATTCGGATGAAAGCTTAAGTCCTGCATCAACACCTTCTTCCCATGTGCCGTCATATGTAGCACTTATAACGTTATACTCCATTGAACTTGTCAGTCCGGTGACATTAAATGTTCCGTCTCCATTGCTAGTCACTTGTACGTTCGGTACTTCGCTTTCACTTGCATTACTTATTGGCAAATGCTGTGCAACAAGTGCTACAATGAAAAATATCACCACCAAACATATAGGCATAACTCTCTTTAACTTAGCTTTCATACTATCAATCCTTTCAATATAAATATATGTAACCACTTTTTCCGTGAAAGTAATCGGCCAATATTTTTTTATATTGAATTGATAGCTTTATCTGAAACCTTGCTAGTTAATAAAACCCTCTTATATATAAAAAAAGCACAATATTTATTTTAGAGATTAAATATTATGCTTTTCATATAAATTTATTATTTTTAAAATCAGTCTATTCCGATCTCATTTTCTTACAGACAATGTATACGGATTACCTAAAGTCCCGTTTCCTCCGCTAATTTCTACATATGACCTTAAGGTTATTATAGGACGTACTCCGAGTGTCTTAGAACCTAAAGATTCTTCAGCTCCGTTTGCTTTTGAAGCAAAGATACTGTATGCAGCTTCTTCATTATTGCTTGGCAAATACCTTACCGCAAAATATGTGTGCTCTTCTGAAACTATGATGTGTCTCGATGCAAGCCAAACATCACTGCTTATATGTAATGACTCATTATCTTTTATAATCGCCTTGTCTGCTCTATGAAGGACATCTTTATATGGGCTTCCGTTTTTACCGTTTGTATACGTTTCTTCCCATGTAATAGGATTTGACGTTTCGTCAATTTCGCCTATGCTTCCGCTACCGCTTCCTATACTTCTTCCACTTGTTGCATATTCTCCATTTACATATGCATTTGCAATATTATTTAATATGCTTACCGCATTCTTATATCCTGTCTTTCCTTCTAAAGTTAAACTTCCCACACTATCCGAACTTATTAGCGATATTGTGCTTCCATTGATGGAAAATATCTGCCATACGGTTTCCTTAGAAGGATAAAATGTTGAACTTGAAGCTCCTCCATTTGCCGTATAACGTTCTGTGCTTGGTGTATATTTTACATATTGTCCGACTTTTAGATTACTTATATTTTCTTCTGTAGTCTCTTCATCTTCTCCGACTACTTCATAATTATCCGGCATTTCAACGGTTTCAGTAAGTAATCCGTTATACTTTGATAAGAATTCACTTATTTCGTCCGCTTCAACATATGCCCAGCCGGAGGCTTTCGGCCCAATATATGCTATATTTGTTACCGGCATTTCTTCTTTTCCTATTCCGACTAATATCTTTTTAGCTCCTCCAACCTGCAAAGCAGTCACAAAATAATATCCGTCTTTCATAGACTGTGGTCTGTGTGTGTCCGTTACATATCTTTCAATATTTTCAATCTGGTCATATCTGACAATTTTAGGGTAATATTCAACCCTTTCTTCTTCCGATACATCTACTTCTCTCACAGATATTGCTTCGCCGATCTCGTTTGCAGAAGCTTTATCCGACCGCACTTTTATTCGCTCTACAATGTTTGCGAATGCAGGAACTCCTATTAGCATTATTATAGATAATATAGCTATTACTATAATCAATTCTATCAATGTAAAGGCCTTATTCTTCACGTTGTCACTTTCACCTCCAAAGGTATATGTCACCGGACATACTATAACTATTATTCTATATTTATTTCCTTAAATCCGTCTAAATGCTTATATTTTACTCCACAGGCATCAAACAGTTTTTTTGAAGCTATAAATGAGTCTTTATCCGCATACTTATCGCTGATATATATAACTTCTTTTATTCCGGCTTGAATGATAAGCTTAGCACACTCATTGCAAGGAAATAAATCCACATATATTTTTGAGTCTTCCAATTCCTTTTTATTGCCGCGATAGTTCATAATCGCATTCATTTCCGCATGACACACATAAAAATACTTTGTATTTAATGCATCTCCTTCTCTTTCCCACGGGAAACTGTCATCATTAAAACCATTCGGTGCTCCGTTATATCCAATAGATAATATTCTGTTATCCTGGCTTACTATACAAGCACCAACTTGTGTTGAAGGGTCTTTACTTCGCATAGCGGATAATTTTGCAACAGCCATAAAATAATTATCCCAGTCTAAATAGTTCTCTCTTTTTTTAGTCACTCGCCCTCATCCTTTCAAAATATTTATCAATACATCTCCGTCTTACAATCTTCTCCAACGTATGTTCCTATATTTTCTCCTTGGCATAGTCTTACAACAGAATTTTTCTCTTCAAAATCAAATACATACATAGGCATCTTATACTCACTTGCCAGAATAAATGCTGATTGGTCTGCAACCTGAAGCTTTTTAGCAATAACTTCTTCGTAAGTTGCAGTCTTATATCTTTTAGCATTAGGATCATCTTTTGGATTAGCCGTATAAATTCCGTTCACTCCCTGTTTTGCCATTAAAACAACATCTGCTCTAATTTCCAATGCTTTTTGAATAGAAGTATAATCGGTTGTAACATACGGATTACCTGTACCACCGCCAAAAACAACAATCTTTCCCCTGTCTAAATATTTTAATGCCTTTAGTCTAATATATGGTTCTGCTACCGTATTCATAGGAATAGATGTCATAACTCTTACATTTTCCACTCCTTTAGCCGTTAAAGCACCTCTTAGCATTAAACTGTTCATAATAGTAGCAAGCATGCCTATATTATCTGCCTCAGCTCTTTCAAAACTCCATTCGTCCGCAACTCTGCCTCTAAAAATATTTCCTCCACCTGTAACAATAGCTACCTCAATCCCTGCATTAGTTGCAGCAATAATCTCATCTGTTATATGATTAAGTGCTTCTTTCGTATATCCATGTCTTTCATCTTTAGACAAAGCTCCGCCGCTTAACTTTAATAAGATTCTTTTATACTTCATATCCATTCTCCTTTTTTGTTAATATTTAATTGCTTACTTGCCAATGTAATTTTACAGAAACTAAAGTATATAAAGTTACTTAGTTCCGTAAATTCTATCTCCTGCATCACCTAAACCGGGAACAATATATCCCTTTTCGTTTAAATGGCTATCTATACTGGTACAGTAAATTTGAACGTCCGGGTGTTCCTTTTCAATCTTTTCAAGTCCTTCCGGTACCGCAATTAAAGCTAAAAATTTAATCTTAGTTACACCGATGTTTTTTAAGCTAGAAATTGCATCGCAAGCACTACCACCTGTTGCAATCATCGGGTCTAAGATTATAACCGTTCTTTTTTCAATTCCATGAGGAACTTTAAAATAATACTGAGTTGGCTCTAATGTTTCTTCATTTCTAAATAAGCCAATATGGCCAACTTTAGCATTAGGAATAATATTAAGAATTCCTTCTACCATACTCATCCCTGCTCTTAAAATAGGTAAGAATGCATAATTGTCTTCGTCCAGTTTCTGTGCCTTCATTTTAGCAATAGGAGTTTCAATCTCCGTATCATATAAAGGCGCATCTTTTGTAGCTTCATAGCAAAGCATCGTTGCAAGCTCTGCCGCAATCTCTCTAAACTCTTTTGTTCCTGAATTTTTGTCTCTTAAAATTGCAAGTTTGTGTTTTACCAACGGATGTGTTAAAACTATTGGTTTCATTTACTCTCTCTCCTTTTAGCACTAAATTTGGTCCAAAAAAATCCAAAGTACGACTCACTTTGTCCCATCCTTAAAATATTATCATAAAGTTATATCTAAATACAATATTCTGCATGTATATTTTATAATTTTTTGCTAAAAATAAATTACTGATTAGACTAATTATCTATACTTTATATCTAAATTAAAGGATTGGAGGGTTTTATAATCATGAACTTGGCAAATAAACTAAACGACTGGAAAAATCGTCTAAAAGACAGACATATGTTTACTATTGTGCTGTCAAGTTTCTTAGTAATAATAGTATTGCTTGGATATATATTTAAAATAAGGAATGATAATAAGCAGTCCCTTGAAAATAGATATAATCAGGCATTTTATGAAATGTCTTCTTATATTGAAAATATAGATACATTACTTGCAAAGTCGCTTGTAAGTAAAGATCCGGCACACGGAGCAAAAACAATGAGCGAAGTCTGGCGTCAGGCGAATTTAGCAAAAACCAATCTATCCGAGCTTCCGATTGAACAAAATTTAATTGCTAATACATCAAAATTTCTTTCACAGACAAGTGACTTTTCACGTTCTCTAACACTTCAAACAATAGATCAAAAGCCTATAACCGACGAACAACTAACCCAAATAAAGTCACTATCCGATTATGCGGATAAACTTCAAAGCAGTATGTTACAGCTGTCTTCTGAAATAAGTGATGGAAGGCTGTCATGGAATGAACTTGCTAAAAAGGGATCTGCGGCTTTTGCAACATTCAGCAGCAACTCAGATTCAAACTCTTTCCGCCAGATGTCTGATAATTTTCAGGACTATCCCGGTCTAATTTATGACGGCCCTTTTTCAGATCACATAACAAACTTATCTCCCAAAGGCATTACAGGAGATAATATTGACCAAGAAAAAGCAAGAAAAATCGCAACTGATTTCATAGGGAAAGACAGGATAAAGGAAATAACGGGAATAAGTGAGTCTTTTAATTCAAAAATTCCTTGCTACAGTATGTCCGTAAAATTAAAAACCGAAGAAGTGGCTAATATAGATATATCTCGAAAAGGCGGACATGTAATATGGTTTTTATATAACAAAGATGTATCCGATAAGAAATTAACAATAGACGATGCAAAAGCCAAGGCATCGGAATTTCTTAATTCAAGAGGATTTACAAGTATGAAGTCCACATACTATATAGATGAAAATAATATAGCTACATTAAACTTTGCATATACTCAAGAGTCTATAACAATGTACCCTGATTTAATAAAAGTATCTGTTGCCATGGATAATGGCGATATAACAGGATTTGAAGCTGCAGGATATCTCTTTTCGCATGAGCAAAGAAATATTGCTGCTCCAAAAATAACTCCCGAAGAGGCTTTAGCCAGCATAAATAAAGACTTAAATCCGGAATATTCAGGGCTTGCAATAATTCCTACAGATGTAAAAGAAGAAGTACTGGTTCATGAGTTCAAAGGAAAAGTGGATAACCGGGACTTTATAGTATATATAAATGCTGAAACCGGAAAAGAAGAAGATATTTTAATTATAATCAATACGCCAAACGGAATACTTACAATATAAGAGGAGGGAAGATATTATGAAACAGCCTTATACAAAAGCAGAATATTCAAAATATGTGGATAAAAAATCGCCCAACAGCCCTTTATGGAAAAATATAGCATGGGCATTTATAGTCGGTGGGATTATATGTATGATAGGGCAGTGGATAACCAACTTCTTTATTGCCAGAGGACTTCCTAAAGATACTGTATCCGCAATAACATCTATTCTATTGATTCTTAGTTCAATAATTTTAACGGCTTTGGGGTGGTATGATAAGATTGGTAAAAGAGCCGGTGCAGGTTCTGTTGTACCTATAACAGGATTTGCAAATTCTATCGCTGCTCCTGCAATAGAGTTTAAAACAGAAGGACTTATTATGGGACTGGGTGCAAAAATGTTTACGGTTGCCGGGCCTGTGCTGGTTTACGGTATATCCGCCTCAATAATAGTAGGATTTTTATATTTCATTTTTAGCCTATAGGTTAAAAATTATAGCAGTTATGTTATACAGTCCTTGGAGAGGGACTATAAAAACTACTACTATATAATACAAGGAAGAATAAAATGAAACGACTTGGGAAAAAAACAGTAGTCTTACCATCTCAGCCTCATATAATGCAAACTTCATCAATAGTAGGGAAAAAAGAAGGAGAAGGTCCTCTTGCACAATATTTTGACTTTATTCTTGATGATGAATACTGGGGAGAAAAAAGTTTTGAAAAAACAGAGATTAAAATGTTAAAAGAAAATTTAAATAAGGTTTTACAAAAAGCACGAAAAACTCCTGAAGATATAAATTATATATTAGCCGGTGATTTGTTAAATCAATGTATTTCCTCTTCATATGCAGTACGTGAAAGTGAAATACCTTTTATAGGCCTATACGGAGCTTGTTCAACAATGGTTGAGTCAATGGCTTTAGGTGCAATGCTTATAGACGGAGGTTTCGCTAATAATATAATTGCAATGACATCAAGCCATTTTTGTTCTGCCGAACGTCAATTTCGTTTCCCTCTGGAGCAAGGAACACAGCGGCCCCCAACGGCTCAATGGACAGTAACCGGATCCGGAGCCGCAGTTATTTCGTCAGAGCAATCCGGCCCGAAAATAACTCATGTAACAATCGGGAAAGCAGTTGATATGGGAATAAAAGATGCTAATAATATGGGTGCAGCTATGGCTCCTGCTGCTGCAGATACAATTTATTCCCATCTAAAAGAAACAGGTCGTGAGCCTAATTATTATGATTTAATAGTAACAGGTGACTTAGGATATATAGGCGGAGAAATAGTAAAAGAGCTTTTATTTAAAGAAAACATAAATATAAAGACAAGATATAACGATTGCGGCATTTTAATGTTTGATAAGCAGAAGCAAGACACCCATGCAGGCGGTAGTGGTTGCGGATGTTGCGGAAGTGTTTTTGCCGGATATTTATATAATAAGCTTCAAAAAAAAGAGTTAAATAAAATTCTCTTAGTTGCAACCGGTGCATTGATGAGTACAACTGCTGTTCAGCAGGGAGAAGCAATCGTCGGCATAGCACATGCCGTAGCAATAGAAAATTAGGAG
>CAZVVZ010000049.1:0-9326 GCA_964631135.1 uncultured Eubacteriales bacterium | reverse complement strand
TCGTCGCAAATCCTGAGTTCCGATAAAACATATATCTTATTTCATGTACTCTGACTAGTAACTGTTTTTGACTAATAATTATACTTTAATAAGATATATGTTTTAAAAAGAACTAATATTTGCAGAAAAATTTCCCGTATTTTTTTATACACACATTTTAATTGTCTTGCATATATTAAATTGAAAGTCAAAAAAGGAGTGATTTCTATGGATAAAAAATTATTACAAAGTCTTTCAGCCATAATGTCCAGAATGCCAAAAAAAGATTTAGAAAAAAATCTTGAAAAAGCAAAAAGTGTATTAAAAAACTCAAATAAAGAAGATATAGAAAAAATGTTATCTACTCCCCAAATAGCCAAACTACTAGGAAAAGATGCAGAAAACTTAAAAAAGCAATTAGAAAACATTGATTTAACTGAAATAAATACAGAAGAACTAGAAAATAAACTAAAATAAAAAGAAGGTGATATCATGCAAGATACTCCAAACCCAGATGTATCCTGCGATACAGATAATGACTTTTCAGACATTTTTTCTATGTTAAATCACATGTCCGATAATACACCTGAAAATAAAGAAACTCAATTACTTAATTCTATAAAACCATACTTAAATGAAAAAAGGCAAAAAAAGATTGAACAGTGTGAAAAAATAATGTCTCTTACAGAAACACTAAAAATGTTAAACGACCTACATGTATTTGATACTTTCTTAAAAAACACTGATGAATAGGAGCTTTTATATGACTTATTCTTGTAGATATAAAACCAACCCTTCTTTTCCGTATACAAAAATACCCACTCAGCAAAAAAACGGAAAAAGAAGCGAAAAAGCAGATGTATCCTCTTTTTCAGAATCATCGATTCTGAGTTGTTTTCTTTCTCCTATAGAAAATATTCTTGGAAGAAAAATAGAATTTGACGACATATTATTGATTGGAATTATATATGTAATTTTCACAGAAAAAAACAAAGAAAACAACACTCTGCTTCTTTGTCTTTTGTTTATTTTATTAGGCTAATCTTCTTTTATAATCTCAAAAGATTTTATATCTTTCCCTTCTATTGCATCTGTACATGTTATAAACACTTGACAGTCATTAAGTTTCTCATATAGAAATTTACGTCTTTTTTCATCTAACTCAGACATAACATCATCTAGAAGAAGTATTGGCATTTCATCTTTTTCATTATAAATTAGATCTTTTTCCGCAAGTTTTAATGATAATATAGCTGTTCTAACCTGTCCTTGAGATCCAAATAATCCTAAATTTAGGTCGTTTATCTCAAAAACATAGTCATCTCGATGTATTCCTACAGAAGTAAATCCACGTCTAAAATCTTGGATACATCTATCTTTTAGCATTTTTAATATTTCTTCTTTGTTCCCTTTTATTTGAGTTTTATACTTTAATAAAACCTCTTCTTTTTTTTCAGAAATCTCACTATGATACTTAAAAAAAATCGGTTGAATTTTTTCTACATACTTCTCTCTTATATCCCTTATAGCTACATTTAATTCCGCTAGCTTTTCATCCCAAACACCTAATTCAACCGGGTTTATTCGATTTTCACCGTTCTTTATAAGCTGATTCCTGTTTTCAAGCACTTTATAATATTCTTGTAGATTATGCATATATTTAGGTATCAACTGACTTATAACCATATCAAAATTCTTTCTTCTTTCTCCCGGTTCTCCCTTAGCAAAGAACATATCTTCCGGCGAAAATAAGACCACAAGCAAATTTCCAAACAAATCACTCATTTTTAGCTGTTTTATTCCATTTATTTTTATCTGTTTTTTGCTTTTTTCAGAAACAAGAAAATTTATATTTTTATTTCTATATCTATCTTTAAAGTTAACTTCTACTCCCCCAAATTCATTGCCAAACTTAATTAGTTCTGCATCTTTTCTGGTTCTAAAAGATTTTCCAAATGCACAAACATATATTGCTTCTAAAATATTTGTCTTGCCTTGTGCATTGTTTCCATAAAAAATGTTGGTTTCAGGAGAAAAAATAAATTCTCTTTCTTTATATGTTCTAAAATTCTTTAATTTTATCGAATTTATAACCACAATTTTTTCCTCCAAAGCAAAAATATCAAACCATAAAAACCGGCATACATCTATATTCTGACAGGTAATACCATATAAGTATATGACTCTCCTTCTTCCGGTCTTATAACACACGGAGAAATTGAAGATCCAAAATCTAAAATAATATTTTCATCATCAACAGCCTTAACTGCATCTATTAAATATCTAGGATTAAAACCAATCTCTAATGGCCTACCAACACTTTCAACCATTACCTCTTCCCTAACATCACCAGACTGAACCGCACACTGAATAATCATCAAAGAGTCCGCAATAGAAATCTTTATCGGAAGTTGCTTTTCGTCTCTTGACATTACTGCCGCTCTTTCCAACGAACTAAGCAAAACATTTTTATTGGCTTTTACCCTTAATTCTTTTTCTTTAGGTATTGCTTGTCTATAGTCTAAAAATTTTCCTTCTAAAACCCTTGTTACAGCCGTACAATTTGGTATTTCAAATATACTTTGATTCTTTTCTACACCTATCTTAATAATTGCATCGTCATCCACTAAAATCTTAGATATTTCATTTAACGTTTTTCCCGGAATAACAACAGAAAATTCTTCTGAGCTCTCTTCTAAATTAACTTTTGTTTGAAGTGCTAATCTGAATCCGTCTAAAGCAACCATATTCATTATTCCGTTTCTTTTTTCTAACAAACATCCCGTAAAAATAGGTCTTGATTCATCTATTCCTACCGCAAAAATCGTCTTTCTTATCATTTCTTTTAAATCTGTTTGTTTTATTTTTATTGTCTGTTCTGCATTTATTTCCGGAAAAACAGGAAAATCATCACTACTGGTTGTTACAACTTTGAATAAAGATCCTTCGCATTCTATTATAAGTAACTTTTGGTCGTTGGTTGATAACTCTACCGTACTATCTGGAAGTTTTCTTATTATTTCTGAAAAAATACCTGCTTCAATGGTTACTTCGCCTTCTTCTTCTACTTCTGTTTCTATTCTGTATTCTATCCCTAATTCTAAATCTGTAGCTGTTATATATAGTGTATTGTTTTTTGCAACTAAGTGAAAACATTCTAAAATAGGCATAGTTGTTTTTCCTGCTACTGCTTTTTGACAAGCATTTATACCTACTAAAAGTTTTTCTTTTTCTATAGAAAGTTTCATAATAAATCCTCCTTTATATTATATTTTTTGTAAAAGAAAATTTCTCTAAAAAACGAAGTGCCTTTTTTTAATTTAATTTAAATTTTAAAAAGTATTATTAGTTATAGTAATGTTGATAATGTTGAAAAGTTATTTTTTACTCATTATATTTAGATAGTAGAAGTTTATAACATGAGGATAAGTGATGCAACTTTATCAACATTAAGAAAAATTATTGTGAAAAACTACTTATCAACAAACATTTTACAATATTTCAACTTTAAAATGTGGAAAAAATAAAAATAAGTTATAAAGCAGTTTTGAAGTTAGTTGAAAGCTTATAATATGCAGTTTTTGATATTGTTGAAACTGTGGAAAAATTAAAAGAATAAGATTTTTTTTAGTTCTTCTATTTTTTTATTAAGCTCATCATCTTCCGTTATATTTTTTGAAATTTTATTGCAAGCATGTATTACTGTTGAATGATCTCTTTTTCCAAATTCAAAACCGATTTTCGGCAAAGAAACATTTGCGATATCTCTGCATAAATACATGGCAATTTGTCTTGGAATAGCTATATCTGCACTTTTTTTAGTAGATTTTAAATCATCTACTTTTATGCCAAAGTATTTTGCAACAACTTTCTGAATAAGTTCAATAGTAATTGTTTTTGTAGGTGAATTAGTTATATCTTTTAATGCTTGTCTGGCAAGTTCTAACGAAAGAGGCTGGTTATTAAGATGTGCTAAAGCCAAAACTCGATTTAACGATCCTTCTAACTCTCTTATATTAGAATCCACACGTTCAGCTATAAAAGCATTTATTTCATCAGGTACTTCTATACCGTCTAATTGAGCTTTTTTACTTAAAATAGCAATTCTTGTTTCATAATCAGGCATCTGAACATCTGCCGTAAGTCCCCATTCAAACCTAGATCTAAGTCTGTCCTCTAAAGGTTCGATATCTTTTGGCGGTCTGTCACTTGAGATTATAATTTGTTTGTTGGCTTCATATAAAGCATTAAAAGTATGGAAAAATTCTTCTTGAGTTCCTTCTTTTCCGGCAATGAATTGGATATCATCGACAAGCAGTACATCAACATTTCTGTATCTGTTTCTAAAAGCATTGTTACCTTCTGTTGCCTGCTCTTTAATTGCATTTATAAAATCAATGGTAAATTTTTCAGATGTGATATATAAAACCTTTTGATCAGGGTGTTGTTGTAGAATATAATGACCAATTGCATGCATTAAATGTGTTTTTCCAAGACCTACTCCACCGTATAAAAATAAAGGATTATATGCCTTTGCCGGAGCTTCAGCTACAGCTAAAGATGCTGCGTGTGCAAATCTGTTATTATTTCCGACAACAAAATTTTCAAAGATATATCTTGGATTTAATCCGGTAGGGGTTTTGTCCATATTTTTTTGACCGGGAAGCTTCTTCTCTTCTTGTTTTTTTGTCTCTTCAGGAATTAAATATTTTATATCTAACTCTATGTTTTTTACATACTTGACCGTATTTTTTAACAAATCATGGTAGCGAGTTTGTAAGTTACCTCTATGGAATTCGGTAGGTACCTCTAAAAATAAAGTGTTATCTTCAATATAAAGAGGTTTTATAGATGCAAACCAAGTATTAAAGCTTATTTCGGTTGTTTCTCCCTTTAGACATTCTATAATCTTCTGCCATTCCTCTGTTAAAATATTCGACATTGCAATCCCCTTCCAAATATTATAAATTTATAGCACGAAATGATTTTTACACAATTAAAAAATTTCAAAGCCTCACTATTTGAATAGTTTTTATCAATGTGGGAAAAATACAAAGTTATCCACAAAGTTATCCACACATGTTGATAAAGCATAAATAAAAGCTTTGAAATTTTTATCCTTAGTAAAATAAAGCATTCAGAGATGTTGATAAAATATTTTCTAATAAACATCATTAACAATATAACAGAAAAAACTTTCATTTTCAAGAAATAATAAAATAAAATTTTACATATGTGTTACTGATCAGACTACTACACGGAAATAAGATATATGTTTTATCGGAATTCAGGATTTGCGACGAAAGACTTTAAAAAATACGGGAAGTCTTTCTGCAAATATTCGTTTCTTTTAAAACATATATCTTGTTTCATATACTCTGACTAGTAACTAAAAGAATAACAAAAATTTTTCTAGAGGTTGAAAAGAAAAAACAAACAAGATAAAATATTTTAGAGAATGTAGAAAGGGGATATAAAATGTTAGAATTAGACAAACTTAATCCTGAACAATTAGAAGCTGTAAAAACAACAGAAGGACCGCTATTAGTAATTGCCGGAGCGGGTTCCGGAAAAACGAGAGTGTTAACATACAGAATAGCATATTTAATAGAAAAAGGAGAAAAACCTTATAATATATTAGCTATAACTTTTACAAATAAAGCAGCTAAAGAAATGAAAGAGAGGGTAGAAGGCTTAATAAAAGAAAAAGCTCAAGATATTTGGATAAGTACTTTCCACTCTTCATGTGTAAGAATATTAAGAAGAGACATAGATAAATTAGGATATGATAAAAATTTTGTTATTTTTGATACAGCGGATCAGAAAACATTGATAAAAGAATGCCAAAAAGAAGCTAATTTAGATGATAAAGAGTATTCATATCAGTATTTAATGAGTGAAATAAGTAAAGCAAAAAATCAGTTAATAACAGCAAAAGAATATTCAAAACAAAATCAAACGAACTATAGACTTTCTAAAGTTTCGGTTGTATATATGCTATATGAAAAAAAATTAAAGGCAAATAATGCTTTGGATTTTGATGATTTAATAATGAAAACTACACAGTTATTTTTAGAAAATCCGGAGGTTTTAAGCTATTATCAAAATAAGTTTAAATACATATTAGTTGATGAATATCAGGATACCAACACAGCACAGTTCACACTTGTAAGCCTGCTTGCATCAGGGTTTGGTAATTTATGTGTTGTCGGAGATGATGATCAAAGTATATATGGTTGGAGAGGCGCCGATATGAGAAATATTTTAGAATTTGAAAAAGCCTTTCCTGGTGCAAAAACTATAAAATTAGAGCAAAATTATCGTTCAACGAGTAATATATTAAATGCTGCAAATGAAGTTATAAAGAATAATGAAGGAAGAAAAAGTAAAAGGCTTTGGACAAAAAACGGTGAAGGTGAAAAAATTCAATTTTATAGAGCTATGGATGAAAAGGAAGAAGCTAAATATATTATAGAGCAGATAAAAACGTCAGTTAAAAAGAATAGAAAATATAGTGATTTCGGAGTTTTATACAGAATAAATGCACAGTCTAGAATAATAGAAGATTATTTGATGAGCGAAGCTTTACCGTATAAAGTTGTTGGAGGTATGAAATTTTACGACAGAAAAGAGATTAAAGACGTTATTTGTTATTTAAGAGTATTATATAACCCCCAAGATAATATAAGCCTTAAAAGAGTAATTAACGAGCCTAAAAGAGGAATAGGAAAAACAGCTTTAGAAAATGTTCAAAATTTTGCAGACGAAAGAAACACCTCTTGTTGGGAAATACTTCGAAACATAGATGTATGCCCGAATGTAGCACGTGCGACAAAACCTATAAAAGAGTTTATTATTACTATGGAAAAGATAAAAAAAGAAGTAAATGAGGAAGAAATGTCTGTTTCACAGACTATAAGTAAGGTTGTAAATGAAACAGGGTATATGAGTGCTTTAGAGCAGGAGGATACTATAGAAAATCAAACAAGAATAGAAAATATTGCCGAATTAGTAGCAGTTGCAGAGGAATACGAAAAAGAAGCAGCTGAACCGAGTTTGGCGGATTTTTTAGAAAATATGGCACTAATATCAGATTTAGACGAGACTTCTGAAGAGGAAAAAGAGTATATAACGTTAATGACTATGCATAGTGCGAAAGGATTGGAATTTCCTGTTGTGTTTATTCCCGGAATGGAAGAAGGGGTTTTTCCAGGATATCGTTCTATGGGGGATCAAGCTGAAATAGAAGAAGAAAGACGACTTTGCTATGTTGGCATAACCAGAGCAAGGGAAAAACTTTATATAAGCTGTGCAAACAGAAGAACATTGTTTGGTAATACGACTATGAATAAGCCGTCAAGGTTTTTAGAGGAAATACCGGAAAATTTGATGGATGGATATGAAAAACCTAGAAATGACTATGGTATGTCTGATTTTTATTCTTCAAATACGTTTTTTGATAGTAATTATTTGGAAAATACCAATTATAAAAATAAAATTGCCGCATCATCAATTAGTAATGATTATGTTAAAAATATAGAAGGACATAAAATGGCTATAACACAGATGCACGCTGATTTGTCAGTTTTTCAAGAAGGCAAATTTGTGTTGCATAAAAGGTTTGGTGCAGGTGTTATAACAAAAATAATTCCTGAAGATGATGATTTGATGTTAGAGATAATGTTTGAAAGATCAGGTAAAAAAAGACTAATGGCAAAATTTGCTCAATTGGAGGTGCAGTAAGATTTTTAATATAAAAAAACAGTCAAGAGAAGAAATAATAGAAAAGAAATCAAGATTTATTGCTAGCGTTTTCCCTGTTTTTTCCAAAGAAGATGTAGAAAAAAAGTTAAATGAAACAAAAAAAGAATTTTGGGATGCAACTCATAATGTTTATGCTTATATTTTACCCAATAATGTAAGTAAATACAGTGATGATGGTGAACCGCAGGGAACAGCAGGATTACCGGTTTATAATGTGCTTTCAAAAAAAGAAATAGAGAATGTTTTGGTTGTAATAACAAGATATTTTGGAGGGACATTACTTGGTAAAGGCGGACTGATAAGAGCTTATACAGATGCAACAAAAAAAGGATTAGAAGCAGCGGAAATATATGAGGTTGTAGAATATTCAAAAATAAAAATTGACTGTGAATATAATATAAAAGATAAAATTTTGTTCTTTTTAGATAAAAAAGGGATAGAATATGTACCTGATTATGGAGAAAAGGTTACTTTTGAAATTGCTATACCACAGAGAGAAGAAAAAAGATTTTTAGAAGATATTATAAAATTAACAGAAAACAAGATTTTATATACTATTTTGTCGAAATAATGCGACAAAAGACAATGTCTATCGACAAAATTTACCTTATTTTTTTTAGACAAGTTTTTATAATTTAAACTGTGTTTTGACTATAAAAAAGGAGGGGTTTTGTTGTGGGAGAAGATATCAATGTTTTAATTGCAGATGGCAACACAGAAATGTCTGCAAAATTAAGGGATTTTTTATCTAAACAAAAAGATTTTGTGGTTCAAGGTACAGTAAACAACGGAGTAGATGCGATTGATAAGATTGCGGAAGAAAAACCGGATATAGTTATTTTAGAGATGTTATTACCTAAAATTGACGGTATAGGAGTATTAAAAGCTGTTCAAAGTAAAAAAATAGAAAAAAGGCCTGTTTTTTTAGTATTATCTTCTTTATCTCAGGACATGATGATAAGAGAAGCGATCTCTTTGGGAGCATATTGTTTTATGTTAAAGCCGTTTGATTTTTCTATTTTAACAGAAAGAATAAGAAGAATTGTAAAAAAAGAGAGAAGTGTTAAGGTTATTGAAAGAAACAGAAGTATAAATGATGAAAATCTTGAAAAAGAAATCACAAATATAATGCATGATATAGGTGTTCCGGCACATATAAGAGGACATCAATATTTAAGAGAGGCAATAATGTTATCTATACATAATCAAGATTTGTTGGGAGCTGTGACAAAATCATTATATCCAACTGTTGCAGTTACTTATAATACTACTCCGAGCAGAGTAGAAAGAGCAATAAGGCATGCTATAGAAGTTGCTTGGAGCAGAGGAAGATTAGATACATTACAAAACGTTTTTGGTTACACAATAAATGTTACTAAGGGAAAACCAACAAATAGTGAATTTATTGCTATGATTGCAGATAAGATGAAACTTGAAATGAAAGTTTAAAGAAAAATACAATTGAAAAAGTCTTCGTAAAAAAATAGTACAGATATCATATAGTTTAAAAGATATGACATCTGTGCTATTTTTTATTTACGAAGACTTTTTCAGTAGTCTTTACGAAGTCTACTTTTTTTAAT
>CAZVVZ010000048.1:3244-9709 GCA_964631135.1 uncultured Eubacteriales bacterium | reverse complement strand
GTTCCTTTTAAAACATATATCTTATTTCATGTACTCTGACCAGCAGCAGGTAGTCGGACTAATAAACTTGTTATAGAAAATTGGTAATTTATGTATTGACAAAATATAGAAGGGTATTATATAATTTATAAAAATGTGTTGACTAAGAGAGTAGAGCTGATGGATTTTATAGAGAGCCGGCGATGGTGGAAAGCAGGTAAAAAAGTTGGTTTGAAGTTCGCTTACGAGCAGCAAAGGTGATATGTAGTCTTTGACGGGATGCCCACGTTATAGGGAAAAAAGAAGAGAGCTTTATGCTAATTAGGATGGTACCGCGGAGAATTTTAGCCTTCGTTCCTTTTTTAAGGAATGAAGGCTTCTTAGTTTTAAATCTACTGTGGCCATTACTATATATCAATTCTCTTGAAAAAGAGAGAATAGAGCTGAAAGGAGTGTTTGTATGTTAAAAGAAGATTTATTACAAATGAAAGAAGATGTTGAAAAACACATAAATGAGGCGACGTCTGCTGAAGCCGTTGACAGAATCAGAGTTGAGTTCTTGGGTAAAAAAGGTAAGATAACTGAAGTTTTAAAGGGACTAAAAGACTTGGCTGTGGAGGAGAAAAAAGAAGTAGGCAAGCTTGCTAACGATATAAAGTTAGAATTAGAAAGCAGGATAAATACTGTAATTGACAGTATAAATGATAAGAAAATCGAAGAAGAACTTAAGAAAGAGAATTTTGATATTACTTTTCCGGGACATGAGTATAAAAAGGGCAGTTTGCACCCTATAACTATTGTTCAAAGGCGTGCTGAAGAGATTTTCAAAGGTATGGGCTTTATGATAGCTGACGGACCGGAAATAGAAGAAGACAGATTTAACTTTGAAATGTTGAATATTCCAAAGGATCACCCTGCCCGTGATATGCAAGATACGTATTATTTAAACACCGGTAATGTTTTAAGAACACAGACTTCCGCATGTCAGAGCAGATTTATGCTAGACAACAAACCACCGTTTAGAATGATTGCACCTGGTAGATGCTTTAGGAACGAAGCAATGGACGCAAGTCATGAAAATACTTTTTTCCAGTTGGAAGGTATGATGGTTGAAAAGGATTTATCTATTGCAAACTTAGTATATATAATGAAAACTTTGCTTACTGAAATTTTGGAAAGAGAAGTTGAAGTAAGACTTAGACCCGGATTTTTCCCATTCGTTGAACCAGGATTTGAACTTGATATAAATTGCCAGATTTGTGGCGGTAAGGGATGCCCTACTTGCAAGCATTCCGGCTGGCTTGAATTACTTCCTTGCGGTATGGTTCACCCAAATGTATTAAAAGCTGGTGGAATCGATCCGGAAGAGTATAAAGGATTTGCTTTTGGAGTAGGTTTAACAAGACTTGCGATGATGAAGTATGGTATAAAAGATATTCGTGATTTAAACAGCGGAGATCTAAGATTTTTAAGAAGATAATTTATAGAAAGTGAGGATATAAGTATGAAGATTTCAATGAATTGGATTAGTGATTATGTGGATATAACCGGATTGGATATTGAAGAGCTTGCTTATAAGTTCACAATGTCTACAGCGGAAATAGAAGAAGTTGAGTTTAAAGGAAGGGATATAAAAAATGTTGTCGCAGGTAAAATCCTTACATGCGAAGCAATCCCTGAATCTAAGAAATTACACAAATTAACTGTTGATACCGGTGACGGAGTTGTTCAATGTATGTGCGGTGCACCTAATGCTAAGGCAGGAATTATTGTACCGTTTGTAAAAGTTGGAGGAGCTGTTTCCGGAGTAGAAATAGGAAAGGCTAAATTAGCCGGATATGATAGTTTTGGTATGTGCTGCTCCGCTAAAGAACTTGGAATTAGCGATGACCATTCCGGACTAATGATTTTAGATGAGAATACTAAGATAGGAACTGATATAAAGGAAATTTTGCCGATTGAAGATGCTATTTGGGAAGTAGATAACAAGTCTATTACTAACAGACCCGATTTATGGGGACACTATGGTATCGCAAGAGAAATAGCCGCAATTACAGGCAGAGAATTGAAAAAAATGCCGGAGTGCGATTTGGAGAAGTACAACAGCCTTCCTAAAATTCCTGTAGATATTGAAGATGACAGATGCACAAGATATGCTTGCATGGTTTTTGATAATGTTACTCGTGAGCAATCTACTTATGAAATGCAGGTAAGGCTTTTCTACTGTGGAATGAGAGCAATTAGTTTTTTAGTTGATTTAACTAATTATATAATGCTTGACGTTGGTCAACCTATGCATGCTTTTGAAAGAGAAGGAATAGAAAAAATCGTTGTAAGGGCAAGCCGTGGAGAGAAATTTACAACATTAGACAATGTTGAAAGAGAAGTTGGACCGGAAACATTATTTATTTGCAATAATGATACTCCGATTGCTCTTGCAGGTATTATGGGAGGGCTAGATTCTGAAGTTACTGAAAATACTAAATCTATTATACTTGAATCTGCTAATTTTGATGCAGGCATGATTAGAAGAAATGCAGCTAAACTCGGAATGAGAACTGAGGCTAGTGCTAGATATGAAAAGACATTAGACAGTCAATATGTAATTGATGCACTGAGAAGATTTGTGTATTTACTTTTAAGAGATGATAAAAATGCAAGTGTTACAGGAGGTCTTACAGATACTATTAGGAAGCCTCAAAAAGAAGTTACTATAAAGATTACTAAGAAATATATAGATGAATATATCGGACAAGAATTACCGCTTACTAAAATAGTTTCTATTTTAGAGTCATTAAAATTTGAAGTTAAGGTTAATGGCGAAGAAATTACAGTTCATGTTCCTACATTTAGAGCTTCTAAAGACATTAGTATAAAGGCAGATATTGTTGAGGAAGTTTCGAGAATATATGGATTTGATAATATTACTCCTACTCCTATGAGTGTTCCTATTACTGCATTAAAGATCAATCATGACAGAGAAACCGAGTACAAGATAAAATGTTTGCTTGCTGAGAGCTTTGGATTATCTGAAGTTCAGAGTTATTTATGGTACGATAATAAATTTAATATGGAGGCAGGAATTGGTAATTTGGAGGGAATAAAACTACTTAGCCCAAGTGCACCGGAACTTGCTGATATTCGTCAAGAAATGGCACCAACATTATTAAAATTTGCTAATGATAATAGAAAGAACTTTAGTGAATTTGGCATTTTTGACATTGGAAGTGTTGCTCCTATAAAAGAAGGAAAATTTACTGAAAATAAAGAGCTTGGCATCCTTATTGCAAGTAAAAAGGAAACAGAAAACGATTTGTTTTATAAAATGAAGGGCATTATAAACAAAATACTTAACATAACAAAAAATGCTAAAGTTTCATATGAAATATTAGAGGATAAAAAAGTTTGGATGAATCCTGTAAAAACAGCAAAAATTATATGCGGAGGTTCTGAAATCGGCTATATAACCACACTTCATCCTAAGATTAAAAATAATATTGATAAAAAGCTAAATATAGTTATCAGTGAAATAAATTTATTTAAGCTTTATAGGATTTCATATAATGAGCCTGTATTTTCAGCTGTTTCAAAATATCCTGAAGTAAGTTTCGACTTAAGCTTATTAGTTGATACCAATAAATTATATGAAGAAGTTAAAAAAGATTTAGATAATTTTGAAAGTCCTATTATAGTTGAAACAAAATTTGTCGATTTATACAACGGAGTAGGACTTCCGGATCAAAAGAAAAGTATGACGTTTACTTTTGTATGGGGTGCTAAAGATCACACATTAACAGGGGAAGAAGTAGAAAAAGAAAAAGAAAAGTTATTGCAGTATTTAATTAGCAAGGGTTATACAAGTCGTTATTAGATTATCCTCTAAAAAAGGAGAGAGTTTAAATGGGAATAACGGTAAACACAAAGTATGTTGACGATTTTATAAGTAAGATGCAACTTTCTTCATTAAAGAAGAAAGTTATATCTTGCCATGACATGCTTCATAATAAGACGGGTGAAGGAGCTGACTTTACGGGTTGGGTTGATTTACCTTTAAATTATGATAAAGAAGAGTTTGAGAGAATAAAGGTTGCTGCTGAAAAAATAAGAAGGCAGGCAGATGTTTTAATTGTCATAGGAATTGGAGGCTCTTATTTAGGCTCTAAAGCTGTGATTGATATGTTTCGAGATCCTTTTAGAAAAACGACTAAAACAGAAGTTATCTTTTTAGGTCAGAATATAAGTTCCGAATACATGTCTTCATTACTTCATTATATTGTTGACAAAGATGTTGCGGTTAATGTTATTTCTAAATCCGGCACTACTACTGAGCCTGCAATTGCTTTTAGAATTATAAAAGATTTTATGGAGAGAAAGTACGGCAAGGAGTATGCAAAAACAAGGATTTATATTACTACAGATAAGGAAAAAGGCGCCTTAAAGACTATGGCAGGTGCTGAAGGGTATGAAACATTTATCATTCCGGATGACGTTGGAGGAAGATTTTCCGTATTAACTCCGGTTGGATTATTACCTATTGCAGTAGCTGAGATCAATATTGACGAGCTAATGCAGGGAGCTAATGAAGCTAGAGAAAAATATATGGAAGTTGAAGATAATGAATGTTATAAGTATGCGATTTATAGAAATGCTTTATATAAAATGGGAAAGAAAATAGAAATTTTAGCAAATTATGAACCGTGTATGCATTATTTTACGGAATGGTGGAAGCAGCTTTACGGCGAGAGTGAAGGGAAAGACCATAAAGGGATTTTCCCTACCGGTGTAGATTTTACAACTGATTTACATTCTATGGGGCAATACATTCAAGACGGTCGTCGAGACTTGTTTGAAACTGTTATTAAGATTAAAAATTCACGTAGTGAGATTATTGTTAAGGAAGATATGCTTGACTTGGACGGTCTTAACTATTTAGCAGGGAAAAGCATGAATGAGATAAATGAAAAAGCACTTTTAGGAACGGCTATGGCCCATTATGAAGGCAATGCACCTAGTGTTATTGTTGAAATTGATGAGATTACTCCTAGAAATATCGGTGAACTCATTTATTTCTTTGAAAAAGCTTGTGGAATCAGTGGATACTTGCTTGGTGTAAATCCGTTTAATCAGCCGGGAGTTGAGGATTACAAGAAAAATATGTTTGCTCTTCTCGGGAAAAAAGGATATGAAGAAAGAAGAAAAGAACTAGAAGAAAGTATGTAAGTATATTTTACAAATTAAAAAATTATTGTGTCGAATTTTGTCAAAAAACACAAACTGGTAGAAAATTTTTAAGAATTGTTTCATGGTTTCGTTCTTGAAGAATATAGTCTTAATGTATATAATGATTTTGTTGTTATTTTTTGAAGTCGTTGTCACTAAAGGAAAAAATGATAAAAAAGAATGACAAAATACTTAAGATAAATGGAGGAAACTAAATGAAAGTACTGGTTTGTGACGATAACAAAAATTTTGCAGGAATAGTTAGCAATTTCTTAGCATCGCAGAATGACATTGAAGTTGTGGGCATTGCTACTAACGGGAAGGAAGCTCTTGATAAGATAACACAGGATAAGCCTGATGTAGTGTTGCTGGACTTGGTAATGCCTGAATTAGACGGACTTGGTGTAATGGAGAAACTTGTAGAGAGTGAATTTGAAAAGATGCCGAGAATTATTCTTCAATCCGCAATTTCACAAGAAAATGTAATAAAAGAGGCTTTAGAATTAGGTGCATATTGCTTTATGCTAAAGCCATATGAGTTGACGGTGCTTGCAGACAGGATAAGGACTGCATGTAAAGATGATATTGTGTCATCAAATAGATTTGTAACACCGCCGTATAATAGTGAGAGTATAAATACTGCAAAGATAAATGAGGGTATTGAGGTAGAAATAGAAGTAACTAATTTAATGCACAAAGTAGGGATACCGGCAAATATAAGCGGTCATCAGTACTTAAGAGAAGCAATACTGATGGTTGTGGAGGATAGAGGCTTAATAACCGGCATAACAAAGGAATTATATCCGGAAGTTGCAAAAAAATATAAAAAGACGTCGGCAAAAGTTGAAAGAGCGATAAGACATGCGATAGAAGTATGCTGGCTAAGAGGTAGGATAGACGTATTGGAAAATACTTTTGGGTACACAATAAATCCTGAAAGAGGCAAACCGACTAATAGTGAATTTATAGCTATGGTTGCGGATAAGATAAGAATGGATATGAGAGTTTCATCTAGAACATAGTTAGTTAACTTTCTGCAAATATTCGTTCCTTTTAAAACATATATCTTATTTCATGTACTCTGACCAGTAACTTTGAATATGCAACATTAGCAAAAGCTATTGACAATATCTTCATTGTTATGGTATAACAAAAAAGAGCCACTAAAGAGCAACTCTCTGTAGTGGTTCTTTTTTATGTAATAGGAAATCCCTCTGAAAAAGCGAGTGAAACGAGCAATAAAAAAGGGAACCTATTACCAAGAAA
>CAZVVZ010000048.1:0-3144 GCA_964631135.1 uncultured Eubacteriales bacterium | reverse complement strand
ACTTTAGTATTTTGTCGCGAAGCGACATGATGTGGACGAAGTCCACCTTTCTTATGTAATAGGAAATTCCTCTGAAAAAGCGAGTGAAACGAGCAATAAAAAAGGGAACCTATTACCAAGAAAGATACTTTAGTATTTTGTCGCGAAGCGACATGATGTGGACGAAGTCCACCTTTCTTATTTTCACGGAGAATAATGTTGAAAGGGGTAGAAATATGGCAAAGTATGTTTTTGTTACAGGAGGAGTTGTGTCAGGCTTAGGAAAGGGCATTACAGCGGCATCTTTAGGAAGGCTATTAAAAGCTAGAGGATATAAAGTAAAAAATCAAAAATTTGATCCTTATATAAATGTAGATCCGGGAACAATGAGCCCTTATCAACATGGAGAAGTTTTTGTTACCGATGATGGGGCAGAAACTGACTTAGATTTAGGACATTATGAACGATTTGTTGATGAAAATTTAAGCAAAAACAGCAGTATTACAAGTGGAAAAATATATTGGGATGTAATTTCTAGGGAACGTCAAGGAGATTATTTAGGCGGAACTGTACAAGTTATTCCTCATATAACGACAGCTATAAAGGAAAAGGCTTATGCTGTTGCTAAGGAAAACGATACGGACATAGTTATAACAGAGATTGGCGGTACAGTTGGCGATATAGAGTCATTACCATTCCTAGAGGCAATAAGGCAGATTAGTATAGAAGTAGGAAGTGAAAATGTTGCATACGTTCATGTTACGTTAGTCCCTTACTTGAAGATGTCGGGAGAGCTGAAAACTAAACCTACACAGCACAGTGTAAAAGAGCTTCGCAACATAGGTATTCAGCCTGATATTATTGTATGTAGAACAGAGTATCCTTTAAGCAATGAGATGAAGTCTAAGATTGCATTATTCTGTAATATACCTGCTAAGAGGATAATCCAAAATCTAGATGCAGACAGCTTATATGATGTGCCGCTTATGATGGAAAGAGAAGGACTGGCTAATGCTGTTTGTGAAAAGTTAGGAATAGAGAATAAAGAGCCTGATTTAAGAGAGTGGATAGAAGTTACCCAAAAGAGTAAAGCACTCACTAAAAAAGCCAGAATCGCTTTGGTTGGAAAGTATGTTGAACTGCATGATGCATATATAAGCATTGCAGAGGCATTAAAGCATGCCGGAATTCATCTTAGCACTGAAATTGAAATAGACTGGATTGATGCTGAGAAAGTTAATGAAAACAATTATATCGAAACATTAAAACAGGCTGATGGGATATTAGTCCCGGGTGGCTTTGGCAATAGAGGAATAGAAGGAAAAATACTTGCGATTAAGTATGCAAGAGAGAACAATGTACCGTTTTTAGGAATCTGCTTAGGAATGCAAATGGCTGTTGTTGAGTTCGCAAGAAATGTTTTGGGGTTAAGCGATGCGAATAGTTCTGAGATAAATCCGGATACTACTAATCCTGTTATTCATATAATGGAAGACCAAAAGTACATCGAAGCTAAAGGCGGCACTATGAGACTTGGCAAATATCCTTGTGCAATAAAAGATAATACATTTATGAAAGAAGCATATGGTGTAAATCTGATTGAAGAAAGACATAGACATAGATATGAGTTTAATAATGATTATAGAGAAAGAATTGAGAATGCAGGAATGAAAATATCGGGAACGTCTCCTGATAATTTATTGGTAGAAACTGTAGAGATACCTATGCATAAATGGTTTGTGGGAGTACAGTATCATCCGGAGTTTAAGTCAAGACCAAACAGACCGCATCCGCTGTTTTATGAGTTTGTTAAGCATGCTATCAGCTATATGCAATAATTACCAAAAAGCTATTGACAAAAACTAGAAAAGCATATAATATAATTATACGACGATTCGATATATTTTTTCATAATGCATTGGAGGACAAAAAGAAATAGGGTGTGTGCGGAACACCCTATTTCTTTTTGCCGTATTATGTAGCGGATGAAGTTAAAAGAATTAACATCAGCACTACCAATACGGCAACTCGACACATATTTGTCATAATACATTATCCCTCCCTTCTATAAAAAGACTGGCCCGGGGGACAAACATATAATACAATAAATGTAATTTATTTACAATTAGAACATATCGTATTATTGCGACAAATTTTAACAAAGAAGGACAAAGATTGGTTAATTCTCGTGTGCTACTAGTCAGATTATTAAAAATAATGTATATGTTTTATCGGAACTCAGGATTTGCGACGAAAGTGGTGAGATGTAGTAAAACAGAGGCGAAAAAACAAGCAGATTAAATTTTGTGAAAATGTGAATATTACAGAAATATTTCAATTTATTTAAAAAACAAAAAAGTGCTAATGAATTAGAAAAAGTTTCCGATATATTTGGAGTAATTGATCAAAATATTATTCTTCCAGTGCTTGTTTCTAAAAGGTTTCTACAAGATTACAATTCTGTTACACTTTGAGAAAAACTATTGACGAAAGTAAGCAAGTGAGAATAAAATGTCATTGTTCGAATTGTTTCGAATAAATTAGCATGATTGGACAGAGAATTAAACATTCTCTTTTCAATAAAAAACAAAATATTTTATAAGGAGGAGTTTTTCGTATGAAGAGCTTAAAGAAAACATTAGTACTTCTTGTTGTTTTCTCAATGATTCTTTCCGCAGTTATGCCAGCATTTGCTGCAACTGATGTTGCCGGATTAGATTGCGAAGAGGAAGTAGCAAGATTGGAAGCTCTTAAGGTTGTATCTGGTTATGAAGATGGTACATACGGACCAGAAAAAACAATCACAAGAGCAGAAATGGCAGTTATACTCTGCAAAATGGTAGGTATTGACACAGTAACAGTTGATGAGAACAAGAGTGTTCCTTCAAAATTCAGCGACGTAGCTGCTGGAGAATGGTACACAGGTTACATCAATGTTGCTGCTGGTAAGGGATTACTTAGCGGTTTCCCTGATGGAACATTTAGACCAAATGAAACTTTAACAATGAACCAAGTTTTAACACTTTGTGTTAATGCTTTAGGAAGAGGCGAATATGTTTCTGAAATGGGAACATGGCCTGCTAACTACATTGCTGAAGCTACAAAGTTAGGATTATTAGATGACGTTAAGACATCTGATGCTAACAGAGGAAACGTAGCAATCAT
>CAZVVZ010000047.1:0-9712 GCA_964631135.1 uncultured Eubacteriales bacterium | reverse complement strand
TATCGGAACTCAGGATTTGCGACGAAAGACTTTAAAAAAATACAGGAAGTCTTTCGGCAAATATTCGTTCCTTTTAAAACATATATCTTATTTCATGTACTCTGACCAGTGACATATGCTCTGACCAACAGCAGGTAGTCTGACTAGTAACCATATTATTATAAATTACATGTGAAAATAGTTGACAAGGAGATTTTAATATTATACATTAAATATGAATTAAGTTTCTGCCGATACTTAAAGGAACGATTGATGTAGGGAGGATGAAAAATGGTACTTAATACAAAAAACTTTGGAGAGGTAGAAATCAAGGAGGAAGATATAATATTTTTTGAGTATGGAATACCGGGTTTTGAGAGTATGACTAAGTTTGTTATTTTGGGAAAAACAGATGCACCGGATGATCCGTTTTTCTGGCTACAGTCTATTCAGAATCCGAATTTGGCGTTTGTAATAATGAATCCGAGGGATTTGGTTTTTGATTATGAGGCTGAAATTGATATGTTTACAGCTAATTTATTAAGAATTAAGGACGAAAATGATGCTTTGATATATTGTATAGTTACTGTTCCACAGGATATTCAAAAAATATCAATTAATTTAAAAGCACCAATAATTATAAATGCAAAGGAAAACAGAGGTTGTCAGGTTGTGCTTGAAAATGAGAAATATAAATTTAAGCATATAATAACAGAGGAATTTGTAAAAGCTTAGGAGGATGGTAAAATGCTTGTTTTAACGAGAAAAAGAAATCAATCGATTGTTGTTAATGATAATATAGAGGTAACAATTATTGATATCCAAGGGGATCAAGTTAGAGTGGGTATAAACGCTCCTAAGGATGTTAAAGTATTCAGAAAAGAAGTTTATTTGGAAATGATGGAGGAAAACCAGAGAGCGGCTGAAGTTCAGATGCAGGCTCTTGATATATTAAAAACAGCAATTAAAAACAAAAAATAGCTTATGGCTATTTTTTTGTTTTTAAGTAGGATTTTGGGGTTTTATGGCGAAAATAAGTTGTAAAGCTTTGACTAATTAAATTTGAGTTTTGGCTACTGGTCAGACTGTTACTATATGAAAATACTGTATATGTTTTATCGGGATTTAGAATTTACGACGAGAGACTTTAAAAATAATATACAGTATTTTCACATAGCAGATTGAGCGGTAACGAGTTTTATAAGAGGTGAGAATATGAATATAAGAGAGCAGCAAGAAGATTTAGAAAAAAGAATTTTATCAGAGTTTGCTACTCTTAGTGTAAATTCTAAGGGCAGAAGCAGAGAGGAGAATAAGTGTGCTATTCGCACAGATTTTCAACGTGATAAGGATAGAATTATATATAGCAAGGCTTTTAGAAGATTAAAACATAAAACTCAGGTTTTTATATCTCCGGAGGGGGATCATTATAGGACAAGGCTTACTCATACATTGGAGGTTTCTCAGATAGCAAGAACTGTTGCAAGGGCATTAAAGCTTAACGAGGACTTGACAGAGGCAATTGCTTTAGGGCATGATTTAGGACATACTCCTTTTGGGCATATCGGAGAAAAGATATTAGATGATGTTTTCTCAGAAGGTTTTAAACATAATGAGCAGAGTTTGAGAGTTGTTGATGTATTAGAGGATTTGAATTTAACTTGGGAAACAAGAGACGGAATAGTTAATCATAGCGGCGCTAATATGGCAAGTACATTAGAAGGCCAGATTGTTAAGTTTGCGGATAGAATCGCATATGTTAATCACGATATAGATGATGCACGAAGGGCAGGGCTAATTGAGGACAGTGATTTGCCTGAGAGCTGTGTAAATCTTCTCGGTCACACGTCGTCCAGCAGGATAGATACTATGGTTACAGATATTATCAATGCTTCTGCCGGCAAGAATATAATTTCTATGTCTGAGGATGTTTACAAGGCTATGTGGGATTTAAGGCAGTTTATGTTTGATAGGGTTTATTTGGCATCTCGTGCCAAGTCTGAAGAAATAAAGGCCGGCTCTATTGTTAAATGGCTATATTATTATTTTATGGAAAATACGCTAGAGCTTCCGGAGGAGTTTAAGAAGATGCTTCTGAGAATGGGCAATGAGCGAGTTATATGTGATTACATTGCAGGAATGACGGATAGATATGCTATAAATAAGTTTCAAGAGTTATTTATTCCGGGGACATCAAATTAGTAACGGATTGGAGATAAAATATGGAGATTTTGGTGGCGGTTGTTGGACTGCTTATTGGTTATGTTTTAAATAATTATATTTTAACGGTTAATGAAGATGAAAAAGGTGAGGTTTTTAAGTGTAATTTTGATAGAAAAAAGACTCTTATTATTTTACTTTGGAATTCACTTATTCCGCTTTTCCTTTTTAAGTTGTATGGAGAGAATTTTAATGTTATGTTTTTTAGAGATGTAACGTTAAATGCTTTGTGTTCGGCGGTTTTTTTTATAGATTTCAGGCTACATATAATTCCTAATATTCTTAATTTAATTGCATTTTCTTTAGGATGTGTTTTTATTTTTACAAATATGGAATTTGCAAGCGATTATGTCGCTGGTGGTCTTATAGGTCTTGTATTTTTTTTGCTTATAATCGTATTTTCGAAATTTATATTAAAAAAAGACGGCATGGGGTTGGGCGATGCTAAATTTATGTGTGTTGTTGGTCTTATGAGCGGAGTTGTTAATACGATTTGTATAATCTTTTTTTCGTTTATTTTTGGCTCAATTGGTGCGACTGTTGCACTTGCCAGTAAGAAAAAGGCTATTGGACAAGAAATCGCTTTTGGACCGTATATTGTTATTGCTACTATGGTCGTGATGTTTTTTGGAGGAGATATATTAAATTGGTATTTTGGATTGATGAGATAGGTTTGGAGGGTTATTATGATTAAGTTTGGACCGGGTGGCAACTCTGTTTCTTTTTATAATGAGGGACATAAAAGTACTTTGGATGCACCAAAATGGGTTAGTGAGAAGGGTCTTGAAATATATGAATATGAGTGTGGACAGGGTGTAAGAGTTTCGGAGGAAACAGCCGAAAAATTTGGTTGTGAGGCGAAGAAGCATGGGATTGAGATAAGTGTTCATGCACCTTATTTTATTTCGCTTGCCAGTGAAGATGAAAGAAAAAGAAAAAATTCTATTGGTTATATTTTGCAGACGTTAAAGGTTGCTAAGATTATGGGAGGCAAAAAAATTGTTGTGCATCCCGGCAGTTGCAGTAAGAGGGACAGATCAGAGGCTTTTTCGCTTGCTTGTGTTACGATGAAGGAGGCGGTAAAAGCAGCCAGAGATAATGGGTTTGGAGATATGATTATATGTCCTGAGACTATGGGTAAGATAAATCAGATTGGTACTGTTGATGAGATTATAGATATGTGCAAGTTAGATGAGATGCTAGTTCCTACAATTGATTTTGGGCATATCAATGCTCGTGAAATGGGAAGCTTAAAATCAGATGAAGATTATGAAAAAATTATAGTTAGTATGATTGACGGACTTGGGTTTGAAAAAGTGAAACATTTTCATATGCATTTTAGTAAAGTTGAGTATACTAAGGGAGGTGAAAAAAAGCACCTTACTTTTGAGGATAAAGTGTATGGACCGGAGTTTGAGCCTTTGGCAAGGGTAATTAAGAAGTATGGCTTGGAGCCTACTGTTATTTGTGAGTCAGATGGCACGATGGCTGAAGATGCACTTATTATGAAGGAAATTTATTTTGGAATATAATAATTAGTTATGGAGGGTTGAATAGATAATGTTGAGAGTTGATAAAATTCGTTCTTTATTACAGAGTGAAGATATAGATTCTATGGTTGTTTCTAATATTAAGAATGTTAGATATATTTCCGGATTTACCGGAGATGAAGGGATGGCTGTAATTACTGAAAATTCGGCATATTTGGTTGTTGACGGAAGGTTTACCGAACAGGCCGGGAATGAGAGTAAAATAGAGGTTGTCGATTATGGAGGAAATTTTGTTAGAACGATCGGTGAGATTTTAAAGGAAAATAATTCTAAAAAATGTGCTTTTGAGGGAAATACTGTGAGCTTTTCTGAGGCTGAGCATATGATGAAGCTTGTCGATTGGGTTTCATGGGTTGCTAAAAAAGATGTTTTTGAAAAGGTAAGAATGGTAAAAGATGTGAATGAGATTAAACTAATTCAAAAGTCTTTGAAGATTGCATTAGATACTTTTGAATATGTTAAACCGCAGATTGTTGCCGGAGTTTCCGAATTGGATATTGCAAATGAGATTGAGTACAGAATGAAAAAGTTAGGAGCATCAGGCCCTTCTTTTGATACTATTGTTGCTTCGGGTAAACGTTCGGCTTTGCCGCATGGGGTTGCGACTAAGAAGATTATAGAGAACGGTGATGCAGTTGTAATTGATATGGGAGCCGTTTATAATGGGTATTGTTCGGATATTACCAGGACGGTTTTCGTTGGCGGTATGACTAAGGAACAGGAACGAGTTTATGATTTAGTAGCTAAAGCTCAAAAGTTTGCGATTGATGCGATAGAGGCAGGGGTTAGTTGCAAAGATGTTAATGAAGTTGCGGTTAATGAGTTTAGGAAAAATGCTATGGATAAGTACTTTGTACATTCTCTTGGACATGGAGTCGGTTTAGATGTTCATGAAAGGCCGTTTGTAGCAGGAAGAAGTTGCGATATTTTTGAGCCGGGAATGGTTGTTACTGTTGAGCCGGGACTTTATTTGCCGAACCAGTTTGGTGTTAGAATTGAAGATATGGTTATGGTACCTTTGGAGTGATAATGATTTACTGCCGTATTTCTTGAAAAATTGCCATTTGCAAATAATTATAAATGTGCTAGAATATAAACGTTAAGAAAATACAAAGGTATGAAAGGAAAGTAAATATGGTAAAGGTTGCTGTTGTCTCTTTAGGATGCAATAAAAATTTAGTTGATTCGGAAATGATTTTAGGCATACTTGTGAAACGAGGATATGAGGTTGTCCCTACTGAAGAAGAGGCTGATATTGTTATTATAAATACTTGTGCATTTATTCATGATGCTAAGCAGGAGTCTATAAATAAGATAATAGAAATTGGGAAATTAAAAGATAAGAACTTAAAAGGGCTAGTTGTTACCGGATGTCTTGCTAAAAGGTATGAGAAAGAGATAAGAGAGCTGCTGCCTGAGGTTGATTGTGTTGCGGGAATAAATGACTATGATACTATAATAGATTATATAGATAACAAAATGCAATATAAGGCTAAAGATATAAGAAATATTTCTTTTGGCGAAAGAATTCGTTCTACTTCTCCTCATTTTGCATATGTAAAAATTGCAGATGGCTGTGATAACAGGTGTACTTACTGTGTTATTCCTTCTCTTAGAGGAGCACATAAAAGCAGAACTATTGAGGATATCTTGGAAGAAATAAGACTAATTTCTGACGAAGGAGTTACGGAAGTAATTTTAACTGCTCAGGATTCTACGTATTATGGATTGGATAATTACGGCGAACGTAAGCTCGCAGAGCTTGTTAGAAGAGTGTCTGAGATTGAAAATGTTCATTGGATCAGGTTTCAGTATTCCTACCCAGAGGGGATTACAGATGAACTTTTAGAAGTGGTTAAGAATAATAGTAAGGTTTGCAAGTATTTTGATATACCTATTCAGCATTGCAGTAATGAGGTATTAAAACGTATGGGTAGGCATACAAATAAAGATGAGATTAGGAAGTTGCTTAATAAGATAAAGAAGGATATTCCGGATGCGACACTCAGAACTTCTCTTATTGTCGGATTCCCTGGTGAGACTGATGAGCAGTTTGAGGAGCTTTTAGAGTTTGTGAAAGAAGTTAAGTTCGATAGGCTTGGAGTTTTCACATATTCAAAGGAGGAAGGAACTCCGGCAGCGAAGTTAGACGGGCAGATTCCGGAAAGGGTTAAGAAAAATCGTCAGAACAGAATTATGGCCGAACAGCAGAGAATATCTTTTATGAAGAACCAAGAGAAGGTTGGTAAAGAGGTAGAAGTTTTAGTTGAAGGCAAGTTGCCTAATGGTACGTTTTTTGGCCGTACTTATCAAGATGCACCTGAAATTGATGGCTTGGCTTTTGTTGAATCGGATAGAGATTTAGCTTTAGGTGAGTATTACAGATGTAGAGTTGTCGGCGCTAAAGAGTATGATATTATTACAGAGGTGATTTGATTGGAGATTGTAATTAACGGGTTGAAAGTTAATTATATAGATGAAGGCTCCGGAGATACAGTCGTTTTTTTACAGGGTTGGGGAACTAATTTAGACATTTATAAAAAGCTTATAAATAAATTAAGTTTAACTAATAGGGTAATTGCATTGGATTTCCCCGGGTTTGGGAAGACCCCTGAGCCGCCTTTTGCCTGGAATGTTAATGATTATACTGATTTTACAATAAGCTTTATTGAACAATTAAATTTAGATGATATTGTTTTAATGGGTCATTCGTTTGGCGGCAGAGTTATTATAAGGTTAATGAATAAGAAAAATAGGAAGTTTAATGTTAAAAAAATTGTGTTGTTAGACAGCGCAGGAATTAAGGCAAAGACTACCATTAAAAAGAAGCTGAAGCAGAGCTGGTTTAAGGCTTGTAAGAGGATTGTCGGTAGCAAAATCGGTAAAAAGTTTTTCCCGGGGGCTATTGACAGAATGAAAAATAAGCATGGATCTGCTGATTATAGGAAGGCTTCAACTTTGATGAAACAGGTTTTGGTTAAAACAATAAATGAGGATCTTACAGATATGCTGCCTAATATTGATGCCCCGACTTTGCTTGTTTGGGGCGATATGGATACGGCAACTCCGCTGTCTGATGCAAAGATTATGGAAGATAAAATTCCTGATGCCGGTTTAGTTGTGTTAAAAAATACCGGACATTACTCTTTTTTAGAGGATTTTTATACATTTAGCAGAGTTATTGATTCTTTTTTGGGAGGAAAATAAATGGCTATTACTAGAGCATTACTTTTTTCGATGTTTTTTATAAATTTGAATCTTACGATGTTTTTTTACTTGCATATGTATCAGCTTAATTCTTATCAGTCTTTATCCCATTTTAATTGGATAAAATCCAGAGGAATGCATGATATTGTTTATAGGAATGTGTGGCTGCTTCTTCCTATTTGTTTATGCTTTTTCGACAATTTTTACATATTGGTAATCGGTACTTTTATAAGCTATTGCATGATGCTTTTTATCAATAGACGTAGAAAATACAAAAAGCCTTTGGTTTATACCGACAGACTTACTAGGCTTTTAGGCACTATGGGGATTATCAACTTAATATTGACTACTTTTGTTATGATACATTTTAGTTTGTGGCAAGCTTGTGTTACTCTTACTGTTTGGACGTTTTTACTTCCTGTGGTAGTGATAATCGCTAATTTTATCAATTCTCCGATTGAAAAGCATGTTAATAATAAGTTTATAAAAGAAGCTAAGAATATATTGAACGAAATGCCGAAACTGCAGATAATTGGTATTACCGGGAGTTATGGGAAAACCAGTACGAAATATTTTTTAAATAAGTTACTGTCTACTAAATATAATGTACTGATGACTCCGGGAAATTATAATACTACTTTGGGGGTTGTTAGGACTATTAGAGAGAAGCTTAATGCTACTCATGAAATTTTTTTGTGCGAAATGGGTGCTAGGCATGTTGGGGATATAAAGGAGATTTGTGATTTAGTTAAGCCACATTATGGTATAATATCTTCGATTGGCCCGCAACATTTAGAAACGTTTTTTAACATGGATAATGTTATAAATACAAAGTTTGAGCTTGCGGATTCTATTGACGATTCCGGTAAGGTGTTTTTAAATTACGGCAATGAGTATATTAAGAATAAAGAATGTAACAAGAATGTTGTCAGTTATGGTGTGAATGTAGCCGGGGTTAATTACGTGGCTGAGAACGTTTCGGTTAGTGCCAAAGGTTCACATTTTACTGTAAGGAGCAGTAAAGGGGAAGTTCAGGAGTTTAAAACAAAACTAATTGGTAAGCATAATGTGGAGAATATTACAGGGGCTATTGCTGTTGCTTGCGAGCTTGGAATTCCTATGGAGGAGCTTGTTTATCCGGTAAAAACTTTGGAGGCTGTACCGCATAGGCTTGAGCTTATTAAGGGAAATACTGCAACTATAATTGATGATGCTTATAATTCTAATCCTGTTGGGGCTAAAATGGCAGTTGAAACATTGGATTGTTTCGATGGTTGTAAGATTGTTATAACTCCAGGCATGGTGGAGCTTGGCAGTGAGCAAGACAGATGTAATAAAGAATTTGGCAAGCAGATGGCAAAGGTTTCCGATTATATAGTTTTAGTTGGCAAGGAACAGACAAAGACTATTTATGAAGGAATCTTGTCTGAAAAGTTTGACGATAAAAAAGTTTTTATAGCTAATTCGTTTGATGAAGGAATGAAGTGGATTAAGGAGCTTAAGGTTGAAAAAGAGAAGTTTGTTTTGATGGAAAATGATTTGCCGGATAATTATTAGTGACTTTTGTAATGACAATTTACATGGGAGGGATTTTTATGAAAATTAAAGTTGGTGTATTTTTTGGTGGCAGAAGTGTTGAACATGAAATTTCTATAATTAGTGCTGTTCAGGCCATGCTTGCATTTGATACGGAGAAATATGATGTTGTCCCTATATATATTACAAAGGATAACAGGTTCTATACAGGAGATATTTTAAAGGATATTGAACAGTACAAGAATTTAGATAATGTTATTAAAAACAGCCAGCGAATTATTTTGCAGAATATTGACGGCAAGGTTAAGCTACTTAGCTATCCTATGAAACTTTTTAAGAAACCTGAAATTGATTATATTGATGTCGCTTTCCCCGTTGTACATGGGACTAATGTTGAAGATGGTACGTTAGAGGGATTTTTACATATGTTAGATGTTCCGTACTGCGGTTGTGATGTGCTTTCTTCTGCTGTTGGAATGGATAAGTTCGCTCAGAAAGCTCTTTTAAGGGCTTACAATATTCCGGTTTTGAATGCAAAATGTTTCGATATGAAAAAATATAATAGAAACGAGAAGGATATTTTAAATGAGATTGAAAATGAAATTGAGTATCCTATGATTGTTAAACCGGTAAATTTGGGTTCCAGTGTTGGAATTAGAAAAGTACATAATAGGGAAGAATTGGAAGAAGCTATAGACTATGGATTTGAATTTTCTTTAAGAGTGTTGGTAGAGCATGCAGTAGAAAATTTAAGAGAAATCAATTGCTCTGTCTTGGGCGATTATGAAAATGCGAGACCGTCAACTTGTGAAGAACCGTTAAATGCCGATGAAATTTTAAGCTATCAAGACAAATATTTGTCCGGTGAAAAATCAGGTTCAAAGGGAATGAGCAGTACAAAGAGAAAATTGCCTGCTGACATTCCTGAGGAGATTTCAGAAAAAATCAAAGGATATGCTGTTGACACTTTTAAAGCTTTGGGCTGTAATGGTGTTGTTAGAATTGACTTTTTAATGAATGATGCGACTAAGGAAATTTGGGTTAATGAGATTAACACTATTCCCGGTTCATTATCTTTTTATCTTTGGGAAGCTACCGGAGTTAAGTTTAAGGAGCTTTTGGATGAGGTCGTTAGCCTTGGGTTAAAGAGGAAAAGAGAAGAAGATACTGTTAATTATTCTTTTGATACCAATGTTCTCGCAGGAATTAAATTAGGCGGT
>CAZVVZ010000046.1:0-9920 GCA_964631135.1 uncultured Eubacteriales bacterium | reverse complement strand
CAAATAATTTGATGCCGTATATATCACAAGTTGCTGTTGGAAAGCTTGAATGTCTAAGTGTTTTTGGGAATGATTATAATACTAAGGATGGCACCGGTGTACGTGATTATATACATGTTGTTGACTTGGCTGTCGGGCATCTTAAAGCATTAGATAAAATTAAGAGTAAAGTTGGTGTTGTTATATATAATCTTGGCACAGGAAAAGGATATAGTGTGCTTGAAATGGTTAATGCATTTTCTAAGGCTCTTGGAAGCCCTATAAATTATAAAATTACTAGTCGACGTCCGGGAGATATTGGAGAATGTTATGCGGATCCTTCTAAAGCAAAACGTGAGTTGGGATTTGAGGCCAAACGTACTTTAGAAGATATGTGTAAGGATACTTTAAAATGGCAGGAGGAGAATAAAAATGGGTACAGAAAATAAGGCAACTTTAGTAGTTATGGCAGCAGGAATGGGAAGTAGATTTGGCGGTTTAAAACAGATTACTCCGATTGGACCTAAAGGAGAAATTATTATTGATTTCTCGGTTTATGATGCATTAGAAGCAGGATTTTCGAAAGTAGTATTTATTATTAAGAAGGCTATTGAGCACGATTTTAGAGAAGCAGCAGGAAAAAGAATTGAAAAAATGGCAGATGTTGAGTATGTTTTTCAAGAGCTTGATAAATTGCCTTCCGGTTTTAGTGTTCCGACCGGCAGAGAAAAGCCGTGGGGAACGGGGCATGCTATTTTATGCGCGAGAGAGGCGGTAAAGAATCCGTTTACAGTAATAAATGCAGATGATTATTATGGAAAGCATGCTTATAAGATAATATATGATTATTTAACTGAAAATAAGAAAATATGTATGGTTGGCTATAAATTAGGCAATACATTGACGGAAAACGGGACCGTTACAAGAGGAGTTTGCGAAACTACCGACGGATATTTGACTTCTATCACTGAAACATTCTCTATAGATAAAAATTCGGGAATTTCATTAGACAATACTGTTTCAATGAATATGTGGGGATTTGATACTAATATTTTTGACGAACTTGAGGTTGGATTTGAAAAGTTTTTAGGCAATTTGGAAAATCCTTTAAAGAGTGAATTCTTGCTCCCTTGTATTGTGGATAATATGATAAAAAATAAAAATGAAAAGGTAAGAGTTTTGACTACAGACGATAGATGGTATGGGGTAACATATAAAGAAGATGTTGAGCCTGTTAAATCAGCAATAAAGAAATTGGTAGATAATGGACTATATGAGAAATTATATAGGATGTGATGAATACAATATGAAAAAAATAAAGATTGTCAGAATGAATATTTGCAATGAAAGATGGCTTTTGGGCAATCCTATCGTTGAAGTTGACATATATGGGAAGGGTGGATATAGGAATATAATAAATCAATTAAACTATGCAGGATATGATATTATTACTCTTCCCGAATATAATAAAAAAATTGTAAAATATGCAAACAAACAGGGAATTACCGTTGAGGAAGAAAGCGAGTATATTCCTACATATATAAAGAAGAAATTTGAAAAAAGATTTCATGATTTTGGCCCTCTTGATTTGGGCTTGGTTTTTTCGCATGAAGATGCGAGACTTGCTGAAAAGATTGTATTAAATATTGCAAAATATTGTAGATTTTTGAGTATTCCGGATTATCCGAGATGTAGAAGAGTGGCGGAAACTATACTAAAAAATAATGGTTTGCAGATAAATCTTGAAAATACTCTTGAAAAAATTTTTAAAAAATGCGATATTATACTTAATGTAAAAAATTTAGAATTAACTTCAGGAATAACTAATATAAAAGAGGAGGAATTTTGATGAAAAAAGTAGCAATTTTAACAGCAGGTGGGGATTGCCCGGGATTAAATGCAGTAATTAGAGCAATTACAAAAACTGCTATTCAAAAATATAATTTGGAAGTTATTGGAATTTTAGACGGCTATCGAGGACTTGTTGAGGACAGGACAATTCCTCTAACGATAAATGATGTAGAAGATATTTTAGATAAAGGCGGTACAATCTTGGGAAGTTCTAATAAAGACAATCCTTTTAAGTTCTTGGAGACAAAAACTTCGGAGCCGGTCGATATGTCCGGAAAGTGTATCGAGCAGTTAAAAGCTCATGGAGTGGACTGCTTATTTACGATTGGCGGAGATGGAACTTTAACTTCAGGAAGAGATTTTTCAAGGCTTGGATTCCCGATTGTTGCTGTTCCGAAGACAATTGACAATGATTTAAATGCTACAGATTTAACTTTTGGATTTAATACTGCCGTTACAACTGCAACGGAAGCTATCGACAGACTAAGGACTACAGCCGAAGCTCATCATAGGGTAGCGGTTGTTGAAATAATGGGTAGATATGCGGGATGGCTTACTTTAGAATCAGGTATTGCAAGTGGGGCATCTGTTATTTTAATTCCCGAGATTCCTTATGATATAGATAAAGTATGCGAAGCGGTTAGACGTAATACGGAGAATGGGAAAAAATATACTATTGTTGCGGTTTCAGAAGGTGCTAAACCTAAGAACGGTGAAATTTTTGTAAGAAAGATAGTTGCTAATAGCCCTGATGCTATAAGACTTGGAGGTATTGCTAATAAACTTGCCGAGGAAATAGAAGAAAAGCTTGATATAGAGACAAGAGCAACTGTTTTAGGACATATTCAACGTGGCGGACAAACCTCTCCGTATGATAGAGTACTTTCTACACGTTATGGTGTAAAAGCGATGGAACTTGCGGTTGAAGGTAAATTTGGAAATATGGTTGCCATGATTGACGGAAAGGTAAGTTATTCTTCTTTAGAAGATGCTGTAGGTAGGTTAAAGACCGTACCTGCAGACTGTGAAATGATACAGGTTGCAAGAACTTTAGGAATTAGCTTTGGAGACTAAAATTTAAGGAGTTATAGATGAGCGAGGAAGAAAGAATTGTATGCCCCGGCATGAAGGAAGAGGATGTGGAGGAAAATTCTTTAAGGCCTAAATGGCTTAAAGAATATACAGGTCAAGAGAAGGTAAAAGAGAACTTAATGGTATTTATTGAGGCAGCTAAGCTAAGAAAAGAACCTCTTGATCACATCCTTTTATATGGACCGCCGGGACTTGGAAAGACAACTTTATCTAATATTATTGCCAATGAAATAGGAGTAAACATCAGAATTACTTCAGGCCCTGCCATAGAAAGACCGGGAGATCTAGCGGCAATTTTAACTAATCTTTCGGAGGGCGATGTATTATTTATTGATGAGATTCATAGGCTAAGTAGGGCGGTAGAAGAGGTCTTGTATCCTGCATTGGAAGACTTTGCACTTGATATTATTATAGGAAAAGGTCCATCAGCTCGTTCGATAAGGCTTGATTTACCTAAGTTTACTTTAATTGGTGCGACTACTAAGGCCGGTATGCTTACATCGCCGTTAAGAGACAGATTTGGTGTGATTCAGAGGCTGGAGCTATATTCTCCTGAAGAACTTTCTCAGATTGTAAAACGTTCTGCTTCTATATTAAAAACTGAAATAGATGAGGAGGCTTTGCTTGAAATTTCTTCACGTTCGCGCGGAACACCTAGAATTGCAAACAGGTTGCTTAAGAGAGTGAGAGATTATGCACAGGTAAAAGGAGACGGAAGAATTACTTTAAATATTGCACAAAATGCTTTAGAAAAGTTGGAGATAGACGAATTAGGGTTAGACAACATAGACAGAATAATGTTAAATGCAATTATTAAAAATTTTGGCGGTGGACCGGTTGGATTAGATACGTTAGCGGCTTCTATAGGAGAGGATCCCGACACAATAGAGGACGTTTATGAGCCATATTTGTTACAGCTTGGTTTTATAACTAGAACTCCTAGGGGCAGAATGATTACAGAGATGGCGAGAAACCATATGAGCCTTTAGAAAAGAGGTAAATTTTTTGGAACATGTTTATTTAACTTACATAGTAGAGGAAGATACTACCGTTAAAGATATTTTAATAAATAAATTAAATGTTTCTTCTCGATTACTGAGAAAATTAAAATTAAATCAGCATATTTTTTGTAACAAAAAAAATGTGTGGGTGAATGATAGAGTGATGCCGGGAGATATTGTCACGGCTGATATTACTTTTGAAGAGAAAAATGATAAGATTATAGCCCAGAAAGGTCAATTAGATATTTTATACGAAGATAGCTGTCTGTTAGTAATAGACAAGCCGGCGAATATAGTTGTTCATCCTACTTGCATTCATACTGACGGAACATTAGCTAATTTTGTTAAGGAATATTTAGGAAAAAAAGGAGAAAATGTTACTACTAGGTTTGTTAATAGATTAGACAGGGAAACTTCCGGAATTATAGTTTTTGCAAAAAATGAATATACTCAAGAAATTCTATCAAGGCAGATGCAAATAGGAGAATTTAAAAAAGAATATATTGCAGTAGTGCATGGCATTATAAAAGAAGAAAGCGGTACAATAGATTTGCCGATAAAACGTGAAGAGGGAAGTATTATGACGAGGACTGTAGCATCTGATGGTGAAGTAGCGATTACTCACTATGAAGTTGTTGATAGGCTGGAAGATATGACTGTTGTTCGATTAAAATTGGAAACGGGTAGAACTCATCAAATAAGGGTACATTTAAAAGCAATAGGTCATCCGATTATAGGCGACGGACTTTATTCTGATATAAATACAGATAAAATAAATAGGCAAGCATTGCATGCGAGAAAGGTAAGTTTTAAGCATCCGTTATATAAACAAGAATTAACAGTAGAGGCAGACATACCGTTAGATATTGCTAGAATTATTAAGAAAAATGAACTGTGAATAAAATATATGAACTAAAATGTTTTATTAAGAAATATAGAAAAAACAGTAGGAGATAAGTAATGGCAAAGTTTGTAAACGAAACTTTTAGAGATTATGAGATAGATAATAATTTAAAATTAGCAGAAATTAAAGAGCTAAAGCTTCATAAAAAAGAAAATGCCCTTCAACTTGACATAGTTTCAAATAATCAGATAAAACTAGATGATATGATAAGTTTTGAGGATTATGCAATAAAAAAGTTCAATATTAACTTTACATGGTTTAATGTAGAATATAAAGATATAGAAATAGAGGAAAACGTAGGCTCTGTATGGAAAAGTTTGGTTACATATGTCGGTAGAAAAGAGCCGCTAATGGCGAGCATTTTAACCGGAAGTGCAGTCGAAATAGAAGGAAACAAGATTACAGTAAAAATATTAAGCAAGCTAAAATACATGCTTGAAGCGAAAAAAATGGACTCATTTTTTCAAAGAATATTCAAAAACTTATTTAATAAGCAATTTATAGTTAATTTTGAATGTGCTGATGCAACAGATTTTGAACAAAAATATGTAAATATGCAAAAGCTTCAAGAAAAAGTGATAATAGAAGAAATTCAGAAAACAAATGAAGAAAAAGCTAAATATTTAGAAGAGCATCCTGAATTAAAAAAAGGAACTGAAACTACATCTTCTGATAGTGGAAACACGTTTACTAAAAGACCTAAATTGAATGTTATAACTACAGAAAATTTTGAGGAAAAACCGCTAGAAGAGATAAAAAAAGTAAAAGGAGAGGATTCCCCTCTTATATACGGTAAGAATTTAAAAACAACATCTGAGCACTACAAAATAATAAATATTCCTAATATAAATCCAGGAGACGAATTAAAGGTTGTATTAGAAGGCGAGGTATTAAGTCCGGAAATGATTTCCGGCAGAAAACAGAACGATATAATTTCTTTAAACATATTTGATGGCAGTAGTACGATTACTTGTAAATTTTTTCCGAAAAAAGACGATTCAGAAGAAATTTTTAAAAAATTAAAAAAAGCTAAGGCTGTAAGAGTAGAAGGCAGTGCTAGGTTTGATGAGTTTGCAAGAGAAGTTACGGTTATTGCGAAAACTGTAATAGATGTGCCTCCTTTTCCTAAGGAAAAAAGGATGGATAATGCAGAAGAGAAGCGAGTTGAGCTGCATTTACATACAAAAATGAGCCAAATGGATGCGGTTACGTCTTGTGAAGATTTGGTAAAACGTGCAATTTCGTGGGGGTGGAAGGCCATGGCCATAACGGATCATGGTGTTGTTCAGAGTTTTCCCGAAGCACATAAGTATTTAGAAAAAACAAAGGCAGATATTAAGATTTTATATGGTGTAGAAGGCTATTTTGTGCCACCTAAAGATCCATGTGTTTTTAATTCAAAGCATCAGGAGATAGATACCGAATACTGTGTACTTGACTTGGAAACTACAGGTATTTCGCATTTTACTGAGAAGATTACAGAGGTTGGTATTATTAAAGTTAAAAACGGTGAAGTTGTAGATACTTTTGAAACGTTTGTAAATCCCGAAAAGCCTATTCCGGCTGAGGTTGTAGAAATTACACATATTACGGATGATATGGTGAAGAATGCGGAAACTATTGATAAAGTTATTCCAAAGATTATTGAATTCATAGGCGATTCTGTACTTGTGGCTCATAATGCTGATTTTGACATAGGCTATTTAAAGTATAATTTTGCAAAGTATGGATATAAACTAGATAATTCATATATAGATACATTACGACTTTCTAAAGCTGTTTTCCCGGAGCTTAAAAAGTATAAGTTAGGGCTGATTGCGGCATCTCTTAATATTCAGGTTGATGTTGCACATAGGGCTTTAGACGACGTAAAGACACTTGTTGCAGTATTTAATAGAATTATTGGTAAGGCTAAAGAAGTTGGCGCTACTACTATTGATGACTTTGACAACAAGTTTGAGATGGATTTTAAGAAACTTCCTTCTTATCATATTATAATTATTGCTAAAAATTATGTTGGACTTAAAAATTTATATAAACTCATTTCTTATTCGCACCTAAACTATTTTTATAAAAAACCTAGAATACTAAAGTCAGTATTAGATGAACACAGAGAGGGGCTGATTATAGGAAGTGCATGTAGTGAGGGCGAGTTATATAATGCGATTATGAATGGAAAAAGTGAAGAAGAAATTGAAGAGATTGCTTCTTATTATGATTATTTAGAAATACAGCCTCTAGGTAATAATGATTACTTGGTAAGAAATGGACTTGTTGAGTCTAAAGAGGATTTAACTAATATCAACAAAAAAATATTGGCTCTTGCCGACAAACAAAACAAGTTAACGGTTGCTACTTGTGATGTACATTTTATGGATCCTCAAGACGAGGTATATCGCCGTATTTTAGAAGCGGGGCAGGGATATAAAGATGCAGATATGCAGGCTCCTTTATATCTTAGAACTACCGAAGAGATGCTAAAAGAGTTTGAATACTTAGGAGAAAGAGCTTACGAGGTTGTTGTTACAAATACAAATAAGATTGCGGATATGTGCGAGAATATTAAGCCTATTTCTCCGGAAAAGTGTCCGCCGCATATTGAGGGCTGTGAGCAGACAATTAAAGATATTGCATATAATAAAGCACATGAGTTGTATGGAGATCCTTTGCCTGAGATTGTTCAAAAAAGACTGGATAAAGAACTTGACTCTATAATAAATAATGGCTTTTCAGTTATGTATATTATTGCACAAAAATTAGTTTGGAAGTCTAATGAAGACGGATATTTAGTAGGCTCAAGAGGATCAGTAGGTTCATCTTTGGTAGCATATATGACAGGTATCACGGAAGTTAATTCTTTACAGCCACATTATAGGTGCCCAAATTGTAAATATTCAGATTTTACAGACTATGGAGTTAAAAATGGATTTGATTTACCTGATAAGGATTGTCCTAGATGTGGCACTAAATTTGCAAAGGACGGTATGGACATTCCGTTTGAAACATTTTTAGGATTTAATGGAGATAAAGAACCTGATATAGATTTAAATTTTTCCGGTGAGTATCAGGGGTTTGCACACAGATATACAGAAGTAATTTTTGGCAAGGGGACTACATTTAAAGCCGGCACAATTGGCACCATTGCAGATAAAACTGCATTTGGGTATGTGAAAAATTATTTTGAAGAAAGAGGTAAACAGGTTTCAAATGCTGAGATTGAGAGACTTTCACTTGGATGTACCGGAATAAAGAGAACTACCGGTCAGCACCCTGGAGGAATTATTGTTGTTCCTAAGGGCAGAGAAATTTATGAGTTTTGTCCGGTTCAGCATCCGGCAGATGATCCTGATTCTGACATAATAACTACTCATTTTGATTATCACTCTATTGACCAAAACTTACTTAAATTGGATATACTTGGTCATGATGATCCGACGATAATAAGAATGTTGCAGGATTTAACAGGGGTGGATCCAAAGTCTATTCCTCTTGATGACAAAGAAACCATGAGTATTTTTAGTTCTACTAAGGCTCTTGGTGTAACTCCCGAGCAGATTGGCTCAGAAGTTGGTACTTACGGTGTACCTGAGTTTGGAACGAAGTTTAGCCGAGGAATGTTACTTGATACTAAACCTACTACTTTTGAGGAGCTAATAAGGCTATCCGGATTATCTCATGGCACAGATGTATGGTTAGGGAATGCCCAAGATTTAATAAATCAAGGAATAGCAACTTTAAGTGAGGCTGTTTGTACGAGAGACGATATTATGATTTATCTTATGAAAGCAGGCCTTGACCCTAATATGGCATTTAAAATCATGGAAGTTGTTCGTAAAGGAAAGGCTACTAAAGATCCTGAAAAGTGGAAAGAATATGAAGAAATGATGCGTGAACATAATGTCCCTGAATGGTACATTGAATCTTGCAAGAAGATAAAATATATGTTCCCTAAAGCACATGCTGCTGCATACGTTATGATGGCTTTTAGAATTGCATGGTTTAAAGTACATATTCCCAAAGCATACTATGCTGCATACTTTTCAATTCGTGCAAAGCAGTTTGACTATGAAATTATGTGTTTCGGGAAAGAGCGAGCCAGAGCAAAGATGAAGGAAATAGATTTAGCAGGTAATCAGGCGGCCAATAAAGATAAGGATATGTATCCTGTGCTGGAACTTGTTGTTGAGATGTATGAGCGAGGAATGAAATTCTTAGATATTGATTTATACAAATCACATAGTACGAAATTTTTAGTTGAGGAAGATGGAATAAGGCCACCGTTAAATAGCATTCCGGGGCTTGGAGAAGTTGCGGCTGAAGGAATTTACAAGACAGTAAAAGAAGAGAATTTTGACTGCATAGATGAGCTACAAGAGAAGTCTCATGCCGGTAAGGTTGTTATGGAGTTACTTAATCGTTTCGGCTGCTTACGTGGATTACCGCAGAGTAATCAGATGTCATTATTTGAGATGTAGGTATAGGAAATATATTAGTTTCATATAGTAGTCTAAGCAGTATTCGATTTTTGAAAAATGGAAATAAAATACTTGACAACTTTGAAAAGGCATATGTATAATGATAGAAAAGTAAACATTTTTGAAAATTTTAAGTTGTAAAATGCAGTGATGAAGGAGAAGTAATTAGTAGAGTTTCAAGAGAGAGAGCACCACCGGCTGAAAGTGCTTTTAAATGAAACTAGTGAAAGAACACCTTTTGAGCAGGTTTGTGCAAAGCAAATTCGAGTTGCTTACGTTATAAAGCATTAAAGAAGTAATATGGGTGGTACCACGAGGTAATGTTCGTCCCTGGCTGTTTAAAAAGCCAGGGATTTTTGTTTGCAATTTTTTTTGTAAAGGGGAGATAGATATGCAACAATATTTAAAAGAAATTCATGAACAAAAAGATAAGTTTATGGATAAAGAAATTGAATTAAAGGGTTGGATAAGAAATCACAGAAAGCAAAAAGAGTTTGGATTTATTGATTTCTATGACGGTACGTGCTTTAAGTCTATTCAAGTTGTTTACGACAACAAGCTTACTTCTTTTGATTCGATTCAAAAATTGAAAAACGGTTCAGCTATCCAAGTTTTAGG
>CAZVVZ010000045.1:0-10003 GCA_964631135.1 uncultured Eubacteriales bacterium | reverse complement strand
CATATAATACCGTATTCGCATCTGTTGTAAATGTTCCGCCTGCGGTATATTCTGCGGTTGTTGCGGTGCTACTTGTTGACCAGCCTAGTAATATATATTCCTCTCTTGTTGCACTTGGCAATATTACACTTCCTGCTGTATAAGCTGCAGTTAGTGTTCCATCAGTTGTTCCGTATGTATATGTTATCGAACTTTCTGTTGTACTGCTTATGCTTCCGCCTCCGTTTAACGTCCAGCTACTGAATGTTCCGTTTGCTGTCGCTGTTGTATTCGTGCTACCTGTGTAGTTATAATTGTATGTTACTGTATATGACTGTGTCGGAGCCGTTATTGATTTTGTTGTATTGTAGTTTTGAATATATTTTGCTTCGCCCGGGTTTACTGTTAATGTAGACATATATCTAGTTGAACATACTGTACATACTCCATTATTTTCGGCTGTTCCACCACTATGATTTTCTTTCTCTACTACTATTGTTCCACAGCCTCCGCCACATACTTTCCAATGCTGGCTTGCATCTGTTGTGTATGTACTTGATGCTACGTGGCTTCCGCTTGTTGCACTACACCATTCACATTTATTTATGTAACTGCAGCTTGTTGCTACCGTATAGCTATGTTCTACCGTACTTCCGTACTCTACTCCACATATACTACATGTTGCCTGTGCTTGACATGTTGCTGTTCCGCCACTACAGTTAGCAAACGTTGCTTCAATAGTGTGATTTGATTGAACATCACTAAAAGTATATGTCATTAAATGTCTGTTTTCTGTTGTAAGCGTTTGCTCTACTCCATCTATTTTTAATATTGATAAATGGTTTCCTGCTTCAGGTACTATTGTATATATTTGAGAACTTCCGGATTCTACTTCAGTAATTCCGCTTGGTGATACGGTACCGGAACCGTTTGATAATGCTGTAATAGTATATTGGCTCTGTTCCCACTGTGCATATAACGTAATATTATCTGTTGGTATATATGTTCCGCCTTCTGTACCTACCTTTGTTCCGCCTACTGCTGCTGTAAACCAGCCGTTAAATGTATATCCTGATTTACTTGCTCCTGGTAATGTAGTGCTTCCGTTTGAATAGTTTGCTGTTAATGTTCCGTTCCCTGCACCATATGTATATGTTAAAGGATTTTCTGATTGACCGCTTAATGTTCCTTCTCCATTTAATGTCCAAGTACTAAAGTCCTGTTCAACTAGTACTGTCGTACTTGATAATCCATTTCCATTATAGTTATATATTACATTTAATGTTTCCGTAGGAGCTGTTATTGATACTGTTGTATTATAACTTCCCGTATATATAGTGCCTCCCGGATTTACCGTTACTGTGTAAGTATTTGGATCCCATTGTGCATATAGTACTGCTCCTCCATTTGTTGAATAGATGTCTCCTTTTTCATACCTTACTCCGTTTCCGGTTGAGCTTGTGTTCCAGCTATTAAATGTATATCCTACTTTTGTCGGTTCTTCTCTTCTTAGTATTAAATCTACATCATACGTTTTTGTCTGGCTTTCAGGAGCTCCGCTTCCACCGTTTGCATTATAACTAACTGTATAGGTATTACCTATCCAGTGTGCATACAATATTATTGATGATACTCCTTCATCTGCCGTATATGTTGCTCCGGCATTGCCTACTTTAGTTCCGTCTACTGCAGCTGTATACCAGCCGTCAAAAGCATATCCGTCTCTTGTTGCACTTGGTAACGTTACACTTCCTCTTGTGTAGTTAGCAGTTAATGTTGCCTCACTTGTTCCGTATGTGTATGTTACAGGATTTGCGGTTGTGCTGTTTATACTGCCACCGCCAACTAACGTCCAACTGTTAAATGTACTGCTTACTACTTCTGAGGTACTGCTTTGCCCATTTCCATTATAGTCATACGTTACTGTGTATTCTTCCACAGGTACGTCTATATCTTTTGTTGTACCATAATACTGTGTATGTCTTACCATTCCCGGGTTTACCGTTAATGTATAACTGTTTATTGCCCATTGTGCATATAATGTTACTTCTTCATTTAACGAATATGTTGCACCGGACTGATATACCGAACCATTTCCGTTTATAGCTGTATTCCAGTTGCTAAACGTATAGCCGTTTTTAGTCGGGATTGTGCTACTTAATGTTAAATCTACTCCATATGCTTTTTCTTGGCTTGCCGGAGCTCCGCTTCCACCATTTGCATTATAACTAATTGTATAGGTATTACCTACCCAGTGTGCATATAATGTTATATTACTGCTCGGTACATAGCTAGCTCCTCCATTACCCACATTTGTTCCTCCGGTTGGATCTGTGTACCAGCCTCCGAATATATATCCCTGTCTTTCAGGTGTCGGCAATGTTAAGCTTAATGTTCTATATATTTCAGTTAATGTTCCGTTTCCGTCTCCGAATTTATATTTTATTGTACTAGCTATTGAACTGTCTATAGAACCTTCTCCGGATAAAGTCCAATTGTAAAACACATTATCTGCCGATGCAGATGAGTTACTTTGCTCACTTCCGTTAAAATTGTAAATAACTGTATATGGATCTTTTCCTGCTGAAGTTATTGTTATCTCTTCATCATAGTCCCCCGTATAAGTAGCTCCGGAAGGATTTACTGTTAATGTATAGCTGTTTGGATTCCATTGTGCATATAATATTGCACCTAAATTATCTGTATATGTTGCTCCCGGTGCATAAGTCGTTCCGCTGCCATCTTTTTTAGTATTCCAATTTTGGAATCTATAACCTGTTCTTGTTGGTGCAACTGTACTTAACGTTATATTTGAATCATATTCTTTTTCTTGACTTGCAGGTACTCCGCTTCCGCCGTTTGCATTATATGTAATTGTATATCTTTGTGAAGAAGCTTCTCCGTAATTTGCAACCAAAGTTACATTATTCCCCGGCATCGTTATAAGTATAGAAGGATTTGAAACGTACTCTGAAGCTAATGCAATTCCTGTTGAACCCCAATATGAGAAATATAATCCATTATATGTTTCTAATGCAGCTACTTCTACTTCAGAGCCTTCTATATATACTGCACTTGTCTCGAGTCCTGCTCCATCTATAATTGTTAACATATATTGGTTAACGTTCTCCCAAACAGCATATAACGTTGCATTTTCATTCCTTGCATAAGCTCCTCCAGCACTATAATCCGCTTCACTAGATGTTGGAGTTAAAGCCCAGCCTTTGAAATTATGACTTCCCCAAGTAGGAATAGTAGAGGATAGTGCCAATGTTTCCCCATAATTCTTTGTCTGTGAACTTGGTGCACCGTTTCCACCGTTTGCATCATAGTTAACTGTATATTTTATCAATTCAAAATCAGCTTCAATAACCACTTCGTTTGCCGGCATTGTAAAAGTAATGGTCGTATCGGTTGTGCTGCTTAAAGTTGCGCCTCCGCTTATTACTCTCCAGCCTACAAACTTACTTCCCTCATTTGTTACAGCTGCTAACATAACTCCGTCTTTGCAATTATATTTTCCTGCCCCCGAAACAGTTCCGCAACCTTCAGGTGTTACTCTGGTAATTACATTATAATCAGCAAGTTCGAAATTAGCTTTAATGGTTACATCTGTTAAAGGCATTTTAAAAGAAGTACTTAATGCAGTAGAAGAACTTAATGTTACATCTCCGCTAATTACTTGCCAACCTGTAAATTTATATCCATTATTTATAACTGCAGTTAAAGTTACGTCCTGATTATAGTTATACTCTCCGCCTCCGGTTATACTTCCGCCATTTGAAAGCACTGAAATCGGTATTACTTCATACTTTTCTACTTCAAATTCAGCTTTAATAACTACACTATTTTTTGGCATTATAAACGAAGTAGTTAAACCTGTTAAGCTACTTAAATTTGCACCTCCGCTTACTACTGTCCAGCCTGCGAATTTATATCCGGCATAAGGAGTAGCTGTGAAAGTTACTTCTTCATTATATCCATATTCTCCTCCACCGGTTACACTTCCGCCACCGTTAGTATCAACAATTCCTGTAGCTGTATAAACGTTTGTTGTATAATTAGCTGTTAATCTTACTTCATTATCCGGCATCTGAAAATTCATGGTCTTATTAGTCAAACTGTCTAACTCAATACCGCTTGCTGTCCATTCTGTAAATACATATCCCTCAGCAGGCTCTGCATTTACATTTACTACAGAAACAATCTCCTCCTGACTTCTTGATTCACTGTTTATTGTGCCTACAATCAACATTACACTATAGTTAGCTTTAATTGTAACGTTATTAGCCGGCATATTAAATGTTACACTTCTATCGTGAGGATTTTCTAATTCTATATCGCCACTTACAACTGTCCAGCCTATAAATGCATAACCTGTATTTACTGCCGCTGTTAAAGTAACTTCATCATTATAATCATATACTCCGGCACCTGTCAGTTCTCCGCCGTTTGAAGAATTAGAAGTAACCGTTACTCTAAATTCTTTCTTTTCAAAATTAGCTTCAATTTCTACATTGCCGGCAGGCATTACAAACGAAGTACGTCTTGCACTGGTGCTGCTTAATTCTGCACCGCCGCTTACTACCGTCCAGCCTGAGAAACTATAGCCATTACTTGGTTCTGCTACTAATGTTACTATGTCTCCGTAATTGTATGTGCCTTCACCTTCCGCATCTCCGCCGGCACTTGGCTTTTCGGTTACAGTTACTGTATATTGGTTTACCGTATAAACTGCAAACAACACAATATCTGCATTTTCTGTATATAAATCACCGGGATAATATGTTACTACTGTAGAGTTAGGACCTGTTCCTTCCCAATGATCAAATGTATAACCTGACTTATTCGGAATGTCTATACTTAAATTGATGTCCACATTCTTCTCTTTAATTTGTGATTCAGGTGCATTCTCCCCACCATTTGCATTGTAAACGATTGTATATTCACTGATTGTACTAGGATCAGGTGTTATCCAAATAACGGAATTACCCGTTGTTTCAATCTGATTATTAGGATGACCGTATATATCTTTTGCAACAGGGTTTGTAACATTAGGTGTAGCATTTGTAGCACCTCGTATACCGAATACGAATTGACCAGTTCCGCTTACTTTATTAAATGAAATTATTTTCTGGTTTGATTTACTTCCATCTCTTATTTCAGTGCTTTCTACATTAACTCCGCCATACACCGTTATATCCTCTACAGTTAAATTTATTCCATAGGCCGTATCTAAATTGTCCGCCGGAACATTTGTAGGGCCCGAAGTTACATCAGAAAAAGTAACAGTATATTCCAACTTTATATCGTTGCCGTAGCTAATAGTTTCAACTGCTTTCCATTCATCATCCACATACTGATAAATTTCAGGCATACTAATCTCTACATTTACGTTGCTTCCATCATAAGGAATATTAAAATTATAATTATCTTCTGTAACAGTCAAACCTGTATTGCTTCCGTACTTATACTTACCAATTTCAAAAGTAAAATCTGTATAAGCTTTTGTGCTATCCATTGTAACTTCTGCTGTCCAATTTTTTGCATTATTATCAACAGCACTACTTGTAAGTGTTCTGCCATTAGGCACAACTAAACTAGGACCTGCTGTGAGGTCTTGGTCAAAAGACATATCAAATTTAACTGTGTCGCCTTTTAATATATAATATCTATCTTCAGGTAAGTTTGAAATACTAACATATTCAGAAATACCGTTTTTATCTAAGTCAAGTAATACAGAAATATCTAACGAAGTAAGATTAGGAACAATATTATTGATATCGCCTTCATCTAATCCGTCGGATATAGTTACACTCTGCTCTGTCTTATTTCCGGCTTGGTCTGTTATTACAATAGTATAATCTCCTTTTTCTGTAATATCTACACTTCCACCGGTTGAACCTAACTCGCCGACTTTGTTGCCGTCTTTATCAAGTATAACAATCTTGTCTATACCTGATTCATAATCTTGCTTCTCATTAGGAGTTACCGTAACGGTAGCTTTTCCTTTTCCGCTATCAACATTAACTTCTGCACCGTTTGAAGTAGTATCCATAACAACTTGTGATCCGTCTGTAGTACTTGTATAGGTCTGTCCGGCATAATTAAAGCTAAAGCTTATTTTTCCTGCATCTCCATCTTGTACTTTGTATTTAAATAACCACTCATTTGAACCATCTGTTATAGATACATTTTGCATTTCCTGCAATGTAGCGCCTGTACCTTGGGTAAATATAAAATCTTCTACCTTAATAACTCCATCTGCTACAACTTTTAATGTTACAGTGTCTCCAGCCTTTGCATACTTGCCGGTTTTATCAGCAACTGAAATAGAAATAGTTTCAATCGCAGCCACATGAGATGATTGACCATTCAATACTAAAATTGTAGGTCTAAAACCGTAAAGACCGTAAGCACCATCAGCATAAGCAATAGATGTTGCTAAAATACCAGCCAAAGAACTACTCTTAGCATTTTTACCTCTAAAGAATGCATCTCTATAATCTGCACCCTCAGAATATTCTGCCCATAATGCATCCGAATCCCATGACTCTAAGTCATTGGAAGTGTCCCATGCAGCAATTTCATCATCACTAAAATCTTCTAATATATCAAATATAGCCCAACCTTTTTGAGCTTTTAACTTACTATATAATGTTTCGCCGGAATTGATTTCCACAACATCAACATCTCTTGCATCAAAGCAATCAGGATACCATGTAGTGTACATATCCTGCTTATCTGATAAAAGCGGATCATCTGCAATTTTTACATAAGAAGCAACATATTCCTCTGTGCCTCCGGACATATCGAATATTCCATAAACATTTCTAGTTGTACTAGCAGCCATAGTATTTACACTTGCAGATGCCTCGGTTTCATACATATAATTTGAAGAACGACTATCAGCACTGGCATCTTCTGTATATGTTACAGCATCTTTTGTTTTTCCGCTATATCCTGTTTTTACTGTTGTTCCTCCTAAAGCATAATTGTTTATATATGGTATTTCTCCATACTTACTATATGCAAGCATAGCAACAGCACCCCATTCAGCTTGCTTTGTTAAATGAGTAACAGCACCGGAAAAATCCACGTCATATTCATCTTTGCCTGATTCGTCAGCCATACCGACAGAAAGATTATAAGCATCAGTTAATGAAACTGCACTATTTATAACATTGTCATTAGTATCTCTTAATTCATAGTACGGAACCATTCCCGGTTTTGACGAAACAGTAACTGTTTCTCCTTCACTGGCTTCATATTTTGCCATCCAAAAGCCGGTTAATTCTTCTGTACCGTAAGAAAATGCAGGATGTTTTAAATAGCCTGTTGATGTGTCATCGTTTACTCCATCGCTCCATATAATATTTATTGCATTATTTCCAACTTCATATGTGTACCTTGGTATCCAAACAAAAGAGCTTCCTTCACTAAGTACTCTTTTACCTGCAATCAATTCTAAGTCTTTCACTTTAGTAAGATCTTCAATCTCCTGAATTGAGATTTCATCTCTTAACATTACATTAGCCCATCTTTTTTCTGAGCTGTAATTATACCAGTCTGCATCGTCAGGAGTAGTTGCTACCCAGAAGCTCTCCTTTTCCCCTTCATACCATTTAACCGGAATCATACCATTTAAAAGTTCCGGAGCATTAGGCTCACCACGTTCTTCTCTAATTCTTTCAGTATCAGTTTCTTCGTAACTAACCATAACAGGAAAATAAGCTGAATAAGTTTTTCCTCTGTGAGTATATGATACCTTGACTTCTTTTATACCAGGTGTACTTAAGTCTATAGAGGTGTCACTAAAGCTTTTGCTTCCATCGTTATCTACAGAAATTTCTCCTTCTGACATATCTATTTTCTGAGAACCGACATCATAAATCAAGGTAATTTTCCCGGCATAAGTATTTACATCTTCTGTTTCACCGTCAGCATATTTATATAATGTTTTTGTAGGTACTGTATGAATAGTAATATCTTGTAATTCTACTATACCTTTATATGATGAAGGTGAAACTGCGGTAACTGTAGTTCCCTGACCTTCTACTTGACCTCTAACAAATAAATAGTTATCCGGTCCCAGTACGTTTCCTAAAACTGCTATACCGTTTTCAGGAAGAGTTGTCCATTTTTTCGCACCTTGGAATGTTAAATTTTGGATGGTTGCAGGCACTTTTGAAACAGGAATGCTTCTTCCATTTACTTCATAACTTAAATTTATTACAAATTTTCCTTCGCTATTAGCAGTATATTTTTTAGAAAAAGAATTCCATTTTGGAGAACTACCACTTGCATCACTTATAGCAGCCTCTCCGTTTATAGTAACATTAAACGGATGGCTCATTCTGGAATCTGTTTTCCATTCAAACGAAATTGTTCCTTCTGTATCTCCTGTATCTATTACAATAGTAGCTTCTGATGTAATTGCACTTCCGTCATTTGAAATTAACTGAGGAGCTTGGTAAACATTTTCACTGGCAATCCATCCTAGACTTGAAGACGTTTCATACGAAAATTCAGTATCTGCTTCCGAGAATGTTGCTCTATATGTTTCATATCCTGCTGAATCAGGAGTTGTGGACCATGTATACTCAGGATTAAGTAAATCTGTTGTTACTGTAGCTTCTATATAACTAGCTGCTGTGCCCGGCTTTGAAAACTCCACTGTGTAATCAAGGCTTAAAAGTACATCTATAGTATAGCTAACTGTTAACTCAGGATATAGTTTATGAGATAAGAAAACTTTTTTATCGTTACCTATTAGTTGAGTTATACTATCATTAGAATCACATTCAATATTTTCATCATCTGTATCTATTACTAAGCAACTCAATTCATATTTTTGGCACCCATCTCCCGGTGTACAGGTAGTTGTTTTTGGGCAACTGCAACCTGCATCACATACACAAACATAATCACATGTTGGAGTATGTTCACATACATCAAATGTATAACCTATTTTTAATTTACCGCCTGAATAACTAAACGGATCGCCTTGGGCAAATGCTAAAGCCGGATATTTTACAATTTCCATATAAAGCTTATCGCCCTTCGTTATCTCAACAGTTTCTATTTCTGAAACATTACCGGCACAGTCTGTAACTCTGAAATCATATGTACCGATTTCTGTAAATTCAAAATCAAAGTTTACTTCTTTATATCCGTCAAAGTTTTCAGGAGTAATATTAACCCAAATTCCATCGACGTGTGAAGCCATTTCTATTTTTTCAATTTCGAAATTATCACTTAATCTTACATTAGCTGTTGCACTATTAGTTCCTAAACCGCCATATATAACTTTCGGTATTATCGGTTTAGCCGGTACCTCATTATCAAGTTTTATTGTGCTATGCCCTTCATATAAAAGAATGCTTTCCTCAACAATTCCTCCATTTTCGTTCTTGCTTATAACATCATATATATAGTAGTCAATTGAATCAAGATTGTCAGTTTCAACGATATTCTTTTCCGCTATCCATGATGTTCCGCCCAATGCTGTAACTTCAGTAGCAGTGGTGCTGAAGAATTTAACTGTAGGCTGGTTTAATGAAGTACCTTCAAAGGTTACTCTTAATTTGTCTCCTGTTCTGGCATAAGCAATGTTATGCGGACTGATTACTTCGATTTTTGCACTTGTTACTTGTGGGTTTGAAGTTTCTGAAGCTGTTTGAACCGAAGATGTTAGTAGGCCTGCTGTCATAAGCATATTTTCTGAGCTTAGTAGTCCCGCTGTCATATTAGGTTCGCTTATAGTTTCTGTCGGAGTACTTACTTCGATTGTTTCTGGTTCGTTTGTACTTTCTGCCGGTGTATTTACTTCGGCTGTTTCCGGTTCGCTTGTATTTTCTGACGGTGTATTTACTTCGTTTGTTTCCGGTTCGCTTGTATTTTCTGTCGGTGTATTTACTTCGTTTGTTTCCGGTTCGCTTGTATTTTCTGTCGGTGTATTTACTTCGCTTGTTTCCGGTTCGCTTGTATTTTCTGTCGGTGTATTTACTTCGCTTGTTTCCGG
>CAZVVZ010000044.1:0-10125 GCA_964631135.1 uncultured Eubacteriales bacterium | reverse complement strand
TTCGTTGCCTTGCCTCTCTTTTCCATAAAAGCATTGGCCTTCTTCTCAAATTCCTCTAAAGTCATCAATGTCACCTCACTGCATATATTTTCCTAATCCTAAACCATTTACCATATTCTTTTTTTCTTCTGCAGATATATTCTGAGCTAATATGTATGCCAATACATCTTCTTCACCATAAACATTTCTATATATAGAACCATCTCCAAAAACATCTTCTCTTTCATTCAACATTTTATTAGCAGTATTCAATATAGAATTTATTGTAGATGGACTTGTTGTTTTACCCTCTCCGGTTGAGGACTTCTTGTTCGCATTTGCGTACGTATTGCTTATATCAGCTTGCGCCTTTTGCTGCTCTAATTGCCTTGATTTGTTTATATAATCAACAAAGTTATTTATTTGATTTGCCGGGACTCCAAGTAAAGTCGATGCATAATTAACATCTACCAGTCCATTTTGCAACATAGTTAAAATCCTGTTTGTTTCTTCTTGTTTTTTGCTATCGCTGTAATTACGTTCGTACCATTGATTTTCTAGCTCTTGTTGAGTCATGCTATCTTTGTATGCTTGTTCTTTGTATGCCTGTTCCCAGGAAGTGTCCTTTCTGTTAGCATTAAACTCAGTTGCCCATTTGTTGTAATCTTGCTGTTGATTAAATGCCTCTCTATATGCATCAAGTGCAGCCTGATTATTCGACAGCACTTGTTCAACAGTATTCAAATCTCCCGTATTCTGTAAATCAACAATAGCATTGTCTATGTCCTGTATAGAATTAGCCCTGTTTTGGTTTATCGTATTAACGTTGTTTTGATAATCACTCGCTAGTCCAAGATTAGCCGTTTCAGTAGCTCCTCCACTAACACCTTGTGAAGCTAGTTGCTGAGGTAGTGCTTTCCTCTGTTGCATATGCATGATATATGCTTGCCTTGCATTATCATCTGCTGACTGATTTATGTTGGTCCTTTGTGCATTTAATCTATTTACACCTTGTTCTACTGCTAATCTGTTTTGTTCCTCTATTGCCCTTTGTTGTTCTTCATACTGCTTTTGCATATACTCTTTATAAGCATCATACGGGTTTTCACTTTCTTCTCTTTCATAATCATCATCTTCATCATAATAAACTTTTTTATTGCTGTTTGAAGCTGAATTTGATACTCCGTATTTAGCCAAATAATCATTCATACTTAATCCTGCATCCGGATCAGAATTTCCTCCCATTGTCCAAACTTTGCCTTGTGCATCCGTAACACTATCTCCTGCGGATATTCTTGTACCATCTGAATAATAACTCTTTCCATTTTCAATATAACCTGAAGCTGTTGTACCATCTTTTCTTGTAACTGTTGTGGTATATCTATTAGAGTTAGAAGATAATGATTTTGAAGAACTTGATTTGCTAGGACTCGATTTGCTAGAACTTGATTTTTTCTTGCTACTAGATGTAGTAGTTTTTTCGTTACTATACCTTTCGTTCGGGTCTACTCCGTAACTTTTTAGGTAATCATTTATAGATTGTGCCATTTCCCTTCTCCTTTCTATTTCTTAGCATAATTTCCAAAAACAAAGGTTTTAGCAATCTGAAATATGCCAAAACCTTCATTTTCTGCATCATTTTTAATAATTATCTGCAATCTCTTATACTTTTTCACTTTCGCTCTCATAAAGATATCCTGCGGACTATCATTCGTATTAAAAGTAAATCTGTCAAAATCAATGTCATCCCAATCGAGTATATCCATATTTTCTTGTTTTACTAATTCTTCAGGGTCTCCATCCTTCGCTAAATATATTTTAGCTGAAGACCTTGTATAAGGCTTTATTGTAACCATACAACCTTTTTTCTGCATTGTTTTATATAAATGCGGTGAGCCATCATCGTCATTTTTAGTAGTCCATATTGCTACTATTGCTTCTCCATTATCACTATATCTACTCATATCAGATACATCTGTGTTAAATTTGCATATTTGCCCATCTGCTGTCCCAAAATACAATTCGCCTGCAACACTTAATAAGCACACAGCCGGAATATTTGTCCAATAATAACACTCATAATTATAGTCATACGATAAAGAGGACCTCTCTTTATATGATTTATTCTTGCTATCTAATATATACGCATTCCCATTTATGCAAACAATAAAAAAGCCGTTCCATTCACAGGCAACAGCATCTTTCAAATTGCTTTCTTTAGTCAATTTTGCATCAACAAAAAAAGAGCGATTTCTTATTGTCCTTTCTGCTAATATATTGTTTGAAGTTATTGCATAAACTCCTTGTCTTGATAAAAATAATGGCTCATCTGCCAATGTGCCAAAACATTTCTTTGAAATAGCACCAATACCGGCAATTCCTTGCTCAACACTAAACGTAACACTCCCATTGTCATTTAATGTACCCCATCTTTGAAAAATTGTACTATCTTGTTGATTATCTTCTTTCACTATAAGTTGATATTTTCCAAGCCTCTGGTACCCCATAATCGCCGTATCTGACGTCCCTACAATCGAATAATTCAAGTCTGGAAAATAATTAGGTTTAAATATATCGCTATACCAGTCATAAGCCTTATAATTAGAATTCCCACTTAAAAATACTCTGTTACTTCCTCCTAATCCGTATAAATCCGCAATAGTACATTTATTTATCCTATCTGCATACCCTTCTACTGTCTTTGAATATGTTACTTTTACATTATCTTGCCCTGTTACTACCGGTTCATGAACAGCTGTAAAAGTTACTTTCCCACTGGTAAGATTTACACTATATCCTGTTGTTAAAGTAGCCCACTCTCCACTATCACTCATTACTTCAACTTTATCCACACTCTCTATATTATTTGCAGATAACTGATATGTCTTATCTGTACTATTCCCTAAAAAGCTATCTATCCTTTTAGGACTTAATAAATTTACAGATTCATAAACAGTGCCTCCGCCTGTTGGATTTCTTGAAATAATTACAGTAGGAACATAAGCATCTTCAGAAACATTTTTGCAATCCGTACCGTCATAGCATAAATACTCATTCCCCGTCAAAATATACATCTTCCCTGTGTCATCTGCACTTCTCATAAAAAAAGCACTAGACTTTGCATTATTTATCCCTTCTTTTATTACATCAAACGATGTTGCAGTAAATTTATATATCTTAGTTCCACCGTGTGCAATAAAAGCTTTTTGCCCATTTATTTCTCCATACCATACCCCATTTATAGGCTTCTCTAACGTATGCAACACTCTCCAGCCTAATCTCTTTTCAGGCATCCCCCCAATATCCGAAATAAGATTAGGAGCATAAGGGCTTCTACTCGTATCTACCAAAGAAGGGTCTACTGAAAAGTCATTTCCTTTAAAACTCCCATATATAACTGTCTTTCTTTGAATATTCCTTCTTTTAGGTTGAACTATAATCACCAGTACCAACCTCCTACTCTCTCTACCATACCATTAGTATTTTCACTAACTGTTTCTGATAATTCAGATAAATTAGCTAATAACGTGTTATATTCTGCTACAAGCACATCGTATAACTCAGGATTATCTATTGCAATCCAAGAAGCCACACCAACTACCAAACAAGTTTCAGCAATACTATCTATCTCTATTTCAAAATCATCTAAAGTTGATTCTGTAACATTAGGAAGAAAAGCCTTATATTTTAATGTGTATGTATTGTCATCTGCCACTTTAATCTTGTTATTGTTTATTTTCACATAATTAGCCAGAGTTAATCCACATTTTACTTCCATTAACTCAAAGCAGTCTTCAGGTAATTCAATGGTCCCTTCTACCGCAGTTATATTAACATACTTGATTTTGTTTCGTGCAAATACAACTAACTTGTTTTGCACCTTATTGATAGCCTCAATAAGCTGAGTATTATATTCTATTTCATTTCCTTCCTCATCTGCAGTTATCAAAACTCTTTCCTTTAAATCTTTTAATTTCATATCCCACCTCCACAATTTAAGGAGTTGCACCTCTTTATTCTCTTATTGTGATAATAAAAGGGGCTTTCTTATAGCCCCTTATTTAATACCTAAATATCCGCCACGTTTTAGTAAGTTATACACTTCCTCCGGCACTTCAACTTCTACACCTTTTTGCACTTGGCAAGTATTCCCATTGATAGTAACAGGAACGTAAGTATCCTTATCATTATCTGTTACCGGGATTACTACCATCTTTGTTTTCGTTGCAACAATTTCTGTTGCCGTTGTTTCTATTGTTTCTTCACTCTTCTTTCCCATTGCAATCACTCCTTTAAAATATTATAAGGGGAGTTTTCCTCCCCTCACTTATGCAGTTACACCACTTTCAATTCTAACCATTGCAAGCTCTTGAAGTCTCTTAGCACAGAACATGAGTTTCCAGCCAACAGTATTTCTCTGTTCCAGTGGGTCAGCGCCTCCAGCTTCACTTGCTTTTTTAATAAGCATTTTAGGCTTCCTTGAGCCCTCAACATCTACTACACCATATGCATCTTGTCCAATTATTAAAGTACCATGTACTTCAACACTGCTAGCATTAGTTGCTGTAAATGCATTAGTGTTGTCAATAAATTTAACACCGTGTATTTTACCGATTTCGCCTTTTTCAATATTCTCTTTATTAGAATACTTAGATACATCTTGCCAAAGAGTATCATTCATTAAGTCGTATGCACAATATGAATCAATAAATCCGATATAGTATCCATCAGCCATTGGTTTTACTTTGTTTTTCCTTAGTGTTCTTACAGCCTTCTTTACATCAGCACCTGTAAGTACCATAGTAGCAGTTACTGTGTCCCTTGATGTAGCAGTAGAAGCATACTGAACATTTGTACCCTTAAAGATTTCTTCTTTTATTACATCATCAATCTTTTGTGCAGCTTCTTCACCCATAACTTCTGCCATTTCTGTTATTGTTGGATCAAGTCCTTCCATATCTAACACATCTGAGATAACTACATAATCGCCGTATTGAGCTGGTTTAGCAGTTACAGCAGTAACCGTAAAGTTACTTCCATCAGGAGTAACGCCTTCAGTTAAAGGGTTTGTCGGTGGTGTTAGACTATTGTATCTTCTGAAGTTAATAGTATCTCCGCTATTCTTTGGTAAATTTCTCTTTTGCCCATATTTTAGGAAGTGCAATGCACCCACCAATCTTTTTAATAAAGTTCTATCGTAAAAAACCCCATTTTCATTTGTCTGTACTCCGGTTGTAGTACCGGGAGTTACAGTATTTAAAGTATTGTTTATAGTAGCCATAATTTAATCATCCTTTCTTTGTTTAATTAAAAAGACTACCATTTACCGGTAGCCTTATAGACTAGTTGCTTCGCCTCTTTTTACTTTTTGAATAAGCTTTTCAAAGTCAGCATCACTCATGTTAGCATAGGTAATTTTATCCGCCGGCTTTCCTTCGCTAACACTACCAACACTTGCTTTTGAATTAGCTTGAAGCTTTGCCACTGCCTCTTGTTCTGCTCTTTGCTTTTGAGCATCGAAAAATCCGTCAAGTTCAAGCAATTTATATGCTTTTATGCCTGGTATCCCACGTTTTATGTAGTCAAAATACTCTTGTGGCATAGCATTAAAATCTTTAATTGCCGGATTTAATTTTTGAATTTCACTCAAATCACTTGCCATTCTTTCCTCAAGCTCTTTGTTCTCATAATATCTTAGTTTACTTCGCATATCGTTTTCTTGTGCTTCTCTTTCAGCTTGAGCAATTCTCTCTTTCCTTACTTCTTCGATATTCTTACCGTAATAATGAGCATTTACTTGGTCAAGAATTTCATCGTTTGTTCCTGTAAATCCATACAACCCTAGTGCTTTGGTAAGCTTATCGTTGTCTGCTTTTGCTTTTTCGTATTCCCTTTTGGATTGCTCCATTTCTCTCCGCAATCTTGCATAAGCAGCATCTTGTTCGTAGTTCCTACTACTGCCATCATCAGTAACCGTTTCAACGACCTCCGGTGTATTTTCGTTTGTAGTTTCTACCTCTTGTGGTTCAGCGACTTCCACATTTTCTACGCTTTCATTTTCTTCCATACTTGCTCCTTTCAATTCGGCATTTATTCGCTCTTGCCATGCGTATTAAGTAGTTTTATGCCTTGCTTAGGGCAAAATAAAAAGACGTATCCGTCTTATTCTTCCTTCTTGTATCCATACTTAGTGCATTGAGGGTTTGGGCATTTATAATTAAAAGTTTCTGTATCATCCGTTTGTGTAGTACTGTCTACAAACATTTCCGTATTACATTCCTTGCACTTCATTACTCATCCCTCCCAACTGATTTATAATCTCGTCTTGTTGCTTTATCTGCCCTAAAGCTTGTCCAAGCATTTGATTACTTTGCTCTGCACTACCTTGTTGGCCTTGCAATTGCTCTATAATCATTTGCTGTTGTTGTATTTGCCCTAAAGCTTGTACCAACACATCTTGTTTTTCTTGCTTCCATATATCTTTAATCTTACTCTTAAACGGCATTGCACCATCAGGCATTAACTCAACATACTGCTCTTTGTTTATATCCTGCCTGTTTCTCATATTGTCTAACAAGCTAACCGCCAAAGTTTCCTTATCGCTCGCTACAGCAACTTCTACTTTCAATTTATAATCAATTTTTGCATATTGAGTGCCATTAAATATACGGTTTTCTGTTTTCCCGTCTTCCATTTCAACAGGCATATTCCTATTAGTACTGTAATAAGATTTAAAAAACTGTAACCATATATCTCCTACTTCTTTAACTGCACTAAAATATCTTTTCTGTAATTCTTTTATAGGTGTTTTAGCTTGATTTTGTAATGCAATTATCGCACTTGCAGCCATATTAGACCCTAAAGTTTCTCCAGTAGAAACATCTGTTACACCGGTAGTAGTTCTCGCCAATTCAAAAATTTCGTTCCCCAATTGGCTAAATATTGTAGAAAAATTAGGCGGTTGCATATACTTTATGCCATCGCCTACATCTTTGTTATAGTCTACAATAATCTGACCACCTTGATTTGTTATCTTCTGCCTTAACGCATTAGGTTTTACCAGCAATGCAGGATTTCCACACTGAATTGCATTAAGTAATTGCATTGCTTTTAACTGATTTACAGCCTTATTAACAGCAATAATATCTTGAGCAATTCCTAGCCCATAAATGCATTTTTTCCTCTTTATAGCATTCATTACTACTACAGGATATAACGTTATTGGTGCTACCTCAAACCCTTCTCCCTTTGGAGTAAGAGGTCTATCATCTATAATCATAGTAGAAGCCACTGATTTACTAAAATAAACTTCTCCGTCATGCTTGTAATACTTTATAAGCATCGTAACTCTATCGTTTTCTTTTACTTCCTTCTGCTCCGAAGCATACTCGCCACTTTCATTATTATCTGCTCCTATAAGTAAAATATCTTGTTTACTCAAGCCCTCTGCTTTCGCCATTTCTCGTATTTCTTTTATTGTCTTTCTAACTTGAATAATAATCCATTCCTGTTCTTGAACTTTTTTATTCTGTGGATTTGCAAAAAACACGTTGAGTGGGTCCAAAACTTCCCCAGCAATTTCGCCCTGCCATTTTAATTGATTGCCGCCTTTTTTATCACTGTCCCAATAATAATGCAATATACCTGTTCCAACAGTTAGTGCATCATCTGCCATTTCATTATTTAGCTCCTCTTGGTCAATATTTTCCCACACTATTTTAGAATAATCGTTAAAATCTTCAGCCCCTTGCTCAGCTTTCGCCTGTGTTTCTTCATCGTCAAAAACTTCAAGAGGTACATAATCCATTCTAAGTTCCTGATTAGTTATAGCAGCTCTCTTAGCCCTTATAAACATCTCTGTAATATTAAATACAGGGCGAGGCAAATTCTTAGTATTCTCAGTAGCAGAAGCCCATTGTTTGCCTTCCTTAAAATCTATAAACTTTGGAAAATCACTAGTAAATCCCATTGCCTGTTGAAATTTCACACCGCACATATAATCTTGCCATATGAGGCTTGCCTTTTCACTATTCATTTTCTGCCTCCTTTTTACCGTTTAGCCATTCATCTAATATCTGTGCCGGAGTTAATTCATCTTGCTTTTGGCTTTCGCTAGTTCCTTCCTCTATCACTTTTAATCGCTTGTCTGTTTTGATAATATATGTATCTATTTTGTCGTTAGCCTCATTGTATGTTATAAGTGCCTCTGTAACATTATCATCTAACTTTTCAATAGCTCCTATCTTGTGCTCTTCAACTAGTCTCTCGAAGAAATTTATAAATTTTCTTTCAAACCACTTCTTTACCATTCAACCAACCCCATTTCTTCATCAATTATTTCTTTGTCTCTCAATGCATATGGTAATTGCATTTGTTTACTTTGCTGCTTTTCAGCTGGATATGTAAAATTGACACAAAAATACCTCAAGGCATCTAAAATATGAGTTATCTCGTGAGGTTCAGTAGAAACATCACTTGGATTTTTCTCATCTATTTGTGCTTGAGGTAAATTCTTAATTAAATTTATGCAATTCCTAAATATCTTTAATCTGCTTGCCTTTATTGTCTCTCCAGTCTCTACATTTTTGCTTTCCACAACTTTTATCCACTCTTTAGTTGCTAACCAGCCATCTACTCTGTCGACACTTGCTTTACTTAACATCAGCCCGTTTTCATAAAATATGTCCGCAACACTCTTACCTGTTTCTTGTCGCCTATTCCACAAATCTCTTGGAGCATATATATATTCATACTTATCGCCATTATTGATTTGTTCAATCTTTTTAGCCGCTTCCGATATAATCAAGTTAGACTCATGTATTTCTTTATATACATAAGCACTACCCTCAGTATCTCTTGCATACCAAAGTACTGCTAACATATCTAATCCATAGTCCATTGAAATGTATCTTTTCCAATGGCTCGGAATAACGAATGGCTCAATAACGTGTATATCTTTTCTAAATTCTGAAAAATACTGCCCTTCGTATATATCCCAATCGCCATGGAGCAGTATCTTCTGGTCTTTCTCTGATAAATTCTTTAATCTTTTCAAGTAGTCAGGGTCATTTTTTAATAAGAACTTGTTATCTTGCACTTTTGATGGAATAAATATTCTCTTTGTTTCTCCAACTTGATGTACTACATTAGGTTCTCCTATGTCGATAAACCTTTCTTTTACCCAGCTGTGTCCTATTCCTCCAGGGTTAGTAGAACTCTTTGCCATCTTTGGGAATGGGTTAGCCCCTCTTATCCTTGATAGCAAATATATATACATTGTTTCAGAGAAGTGTGTTAACTCATCAAAACGAATTACATCATACTCCGCTGATTGATACTTATATATATCTTTTTCATAGTCGCAATAGCTAAAATCTATTATGCTGCCATTTACAAACCTACCCATGTGATTGCTTGAATTGTATGTATATATCCCTAACGGGTAAAGTTCTAAATGTGTTCTTATTAACGATTTTTCTAACTCTGGGAATGTTCTTCTTAGAATTAGTTGCTTACTCTTGGGATATTTAAGAGCATATAACATAGCATCTATGAGCTGTGCATAACTCTTACCACCGCCAGCAGCACCTAACCGCCAAACAGAGTTTCATCCACCATACTATCTATAAACATCTTTTGTTTCTTTGTTATTGAAATATCCATTTGGCTAACCACCCCCTCTAATTTACATATTCAAACCCATTTTTCATAAAAACTTCCTTAAAAGCGTGGTTTATTCTACTACTTTTATATTTACTTCCAACTTATTTTCTCCGCTCTGCTCTATCTTATCCGTTGGCTTCTCTCCCACAGTATCACGTATAACTTCATAAGCTTTTGTATCTCCTTTTAATGCTTTATCTAACAATGCAAGAGTAATATTGTCTTGCGTATTGCCTTCTTCTAACATCAGTAGTAAAGTTTCTTTTAACGTTTTTCTCGCCCTTTTTGCTGCAGCAGAGTTTAGCCCGCCCTGTCTTCCTCTTTTCTTTGCTTCTTCACTGCTCAGCTCTCTTATTGGTCTTAAGTTCTGTTCGTTCGCCATCGTTCCCACCTCTTTCCTTTAAATTCTTTTCTCTTAACTCTAACATCATTTTTAATCTTGCTTTTTCTCGTCTCTGCTGTTTAACTATTTCGTAAGCTATT
>CAZVVZ010000043.1:0-10334 GCA_964631135.1 uncultured Eubacteriales bacterium | reverse complement strand
CAGCATTATATACTTTATGCAAGATAATAGGCTGTTTAATACTAGTAGCCTTATCAATAATTCTTTTAGTAAAAATAATAAAGAGAAATAAAAAAGTAAAAGATGATCTTTCAAAATAGTCATCATTCTACTAAATATTTTGAAATGAGATTATGAAAATAAGATACATGATATATCTTATTTTTTCAGTAGTCTTACTCAATATATCCGATTAGCAACAGCACAATCAATAAAGTTTTATTGTAAAGTATTAACATAAATATAATAAAAGCCGATAATAAACCTGTAAAATTGAAATTATAAAATTTATTATGTATCTTGGAGGTAATTATGGCTAAGATTAGGAAAAAAATAGGTGAGATCCTTCTAGAAAGAAAGCTTATTACAGAAGAACAGCTTATGGAAGCCTTAGAAACCCAAAAAATGACGGGGCAGAAAATAGGACAAGTTTTAGTTAGTAAAGGTATTATAAAAGAAGATGAATTGTATAAAGTATTAGCTGAAAAAATAGATAGAAAGTATATAGATTTAGAAGAGTATTCAATAAATGGGGAAGCAGTATTAAAGATTAGTCAATCACTGGCTCAGAAGCATAATGCTGTTCCTATAGATATAGAAAATGGGAAATTGATAGTTGCGATGGTTGATCCGACAAATATAATAGCATTAGATGATATAATGCTATATACAAATATGAGAATTGTTTCTGTTTTAGCTTCGGAAAAACAGGTTGTTAATGTAATAAATAGATACTTTGGTAAGCAGGTAGTGAGCAATGCGGCAGAGGAGTTTAAAAAGGAAAATAATATAGTAGATATTCCGGAAGAGGAAGAGACAAAGAATGACGAATCTGATAACTCTCCTGTTGCAAAGATGCTTAATTCGCTTATTGAGCAAGCAATACGAGAAAGAGCATCAGATATTCATATAGAGCCATACGAAAAGGAGGCCAGAATTAGATTTAGAATAGATGGATCATTAAAAGAGATCTCAAAAATAGACTTAAGAATTATACCGGCTTTGACTACAAGGGTAAAGATTTTAGGGTCCATGAATATAGCAGAACGTAGAAGACCACAAGATGGCAGAGCTAATTTTAAATTAGACGGTGTTGAGTATGACCTTCGTATATCTAGTGTGCCGACAGCCTTTGGCGAAAAAACGGTAATGAGAATCACAGATAAATCCGGATATGTTAAATCTATAGATAATCTGGGTTTTTTTAAGGAAGATAGAAATGCATATGAGGAGATTTTGAAAAATCCGAATGGTATAATATTAGTTACCGGTCCTACAGGTAGCGGTAAATCTACCACACTATATGCGACTTTAAGAGAATTTAATAAAGAAGATGTAAATATTCTTACTGTTGAGGACCCGGTTGAAGCAACAATACCCGGTGTCAACCAAGTACAAGTTAACCATAAAGCCAATGTCGATTTTGCTAATGTTTTAAGAACGTTTTTACGTCAGGATCCTGATATTATAATGGTCGGAGAAATTCGTGATACTGAAACGGCAGAAATAGCTATTCAGGCTGCATTAACCGGACATTTAGTTTTAAGCACATTACATACAAACGATTCTGCTTCGACTATTGGAAGACTTATTGATATGGGCATAGAACCTTTTTTAATAGCTACGACAATAAAAGGAATAGTTGCACAAAGACTTGTAAAAAGATTATGTCCTAAATGTAAGCAGGAATATGAACCGTCTGATAAAGAATATGAAACTTTGGATTTGTTTGATAAGTCAGATGTCCATTTTTATAAACCGGTAGGTTGCAATTTCTGCAATAATACAGGATACTCCGGACGTATTGGTGTGTATGAGGTTTTACCGATATCAAATTCTATAAGGCAGCTTATTACTCAAAAAGCTAATGCGGAAGAAATAAAGTTTGTTGCTATGCGAGAAGGGATGTCTACTATATGGAGAGGTTGCAGTAAGTTAGTCGCTAACGGAACTACTACTGTGGAGGAGTTGATACGTACAGCATATGTTGAAGAATAATTTTTTATATATGAATGGGGGAAATAATCAATGAACTTAGAGCAAATTATTAAAGCTGCATATAATAATGGTGCTTCGGATATTCACGTTACTCCGGGTACACCTCCGGTTATAAGATGTAGTGGGGAATTACTTAGAGTCGGGGAAGAAAAGATGATGCCGGCTGATACTAAGAATATAGCTGATCAGATTTTTAGTATAGCAGATTATAGCAAAAGATTTGAGGAACTCGGAGAGGTTGACTTTTCGTTTGCATATGGAGATTACGGAAGATTTAGGGCTAATATATATAAACAAAGAGGTTCTATAGCTATAGCAATAAGACTTATTCCGAAAGAGATACCTGAATTATCTACTTTAGGCATTCCTGAATCTGTGATAAAGTTAACAAATAAAAACAGAGGACTGGTATTAGTAACAGGTCCTACAGGTGCCGGCAAATCTACAACTCTTGCTGCATTAGTAAATTTAATAAATGAAAATAGAAATTGCCATATTATTACTTTAGAAGATCCTATAGAATATCTTCATAGACATAAAACAGGAATTGTAAATCAGAGAGAAATAGGTATTGATTCCAACACATTTGCCAGTGCATTACGTTCTGCATTAAGAGAAGATCCTGATGTTATTATGATAGGAGAAATGAGAGATCAAGAAACAATATCAACTGCTCTTACAGCTGCTGAAACAGGTCATTTAGTTTTTGGAACTTTGCATACGATGGGAGCTGCTAAAACTATTGACAGAATAGTGGATTCATTCCCGGAAAACCAGCAGCAGCAAGTTAGAGTACAGCTGTCTTCTGTTTTGCAATCTGTTATTACTCAGCAGTTAATTCCTTCAAATGAAATTTTAGTTCCTGCATTTGAAGTAATGATGGTTACACATGGAATTTCTAATTTAATAAGAGAAGGAAAAACACATCAGATTGATAACTTAATTCAGACAGGTAACAGATATGGAATGCAGACAATGGATGGAACTTTACTTGGCTTATTTAAGCAAGGCAGAATTTCAAGGGAAGATGTTATGGCATATTGTTTTGACCCTGAAATTATGGAAAAGATGTTAATGTAGGCATGAAAGTATTGCCTGATTATTGATTGAGATTTGGATTACCCCCAAAATAATATATATGATTTAAAAGGAATGGATATTTGCAGAAAGACTTCCCGCATTTTTTAGAGTCTTTCGTCGCAAGTTCTGAGTTCAGATAAATCATATATATTATTTTTTATACTAGTTTGTACAGTAACTAATTTTAAAGTTCTAGAAATTGTCTTAAACTCTTCACAAAGTTATCACAAACTTAATCTATACTTAATTCCATAAGGGAGGAGAAATGACTGATGAAAAAAAAGATAATTATTATTGGGGTTGGAGTAGTTGTATTAGTTGGAGCTGTGTTTTTTATATTAAATAGGAAAGGAAATGCAGTAGAAACTACAATCAATAAAGTTAGTGCAATTAAGGGCAATATAAGTAATACAATAAGTAGTTCCGGTACGGTGCAACCAATAGAGGAATATACAATAACAACTGCAGTTACGGGCGAAATTTTATCGGATAATGTAGAGATTGGCCAAGAATACCAAAAAGGTGATTTATTATATACGATAGATGATACAGATGCACGTAATGCGATAACAAGAGCCGAAAATTCTTTAGAAAAGCAGAAACTATCTTATGAGCAGTCTCAAGAAGACTTAACTAATTTAGTTATAACTGCACCGTTTTCGGGCAGAATTTCGGATTTATATGTTGAAAACGGAGACAAAGTAAATAGCGGAACCAAGTTACTAGAATTAGTAGACTCATCTACATTAAAAGTAACATTACCGTTTTTAGCTGCAGATGCAAAATACATAAATAGAGGAAATAAAGCTACTGTATATGTAGAGAGCACAGGTGAAGAAATAATCGGCACTGTAGAGAATGTTTCTACAGGAAGTTATGCAAATTCATATGGTGCATTAGTATCAGATGTTGAAATTATTTTTAGTAATCCGGGAAATTTTTCAGATGATGTTTCAGTGTCTGCCATGGTAGGAAATTATGCATGTAATTCAATAGGCACAGTTAAATATAAAAACCAAACAACAATAACTGCCGAGACATCGGGCACTATAGTTTCTCTTAATTATTCTAAAGGCGATATAGTGGATAAATATTCGATTATATTAGAATTAGAGGATGCAAATACTGTACTTAGTGAAAAAACAACTTCTCTTTCTTTAAGAGATGCAGAAATAGAATTGCAAGAAGCTACAGAGGATTTAGCGGATTGTACTATTGAAAGCCCTATAACCGGGGTAATAACCGAAAAGTATTACAAGAGCGGTGAGAATATAAATAGTAATAATTCTACAGTTCTTGCAATAATAGCGGATATGAGTAAGTTAACTTTTACTATGAGCATAGATGAGCTGGATATAAAGAATATTGAATTAGGTCAAGAAGTTATAGTTACAGCAGATGCATTAGAAAATCAGACGTTTAATGGGGTAATAACTAATATAAACATTATAGGTTCAGCTTCCAGCGGTGTTACTACATATCCTGTTACTGTTGAAATCTCGGAATATGACGGCTTACTTCCCGGGATGAATGTTTCAGCGGAAATTATATCCGAAGAAGTAGAAGATGTGGTAAAAGTGCCAACATCAGCAGTTTCTAGAGGAGATGTCGTATTAGTAAAAGAAGATTTTGCAAAGTCTTTGGAAGTTAACAAGAATTATGAAGAGTCTTCTACACAAACAAGTGCCGGCGGAGAAAAAGACAATGCGGGAAATACATATCAGCCAGGAGAAATAGTAGATATGCCGAATACACCTGATGGATATAAATACATTAAAGTTACGACCGGATTAAGTGATACAAATTACATAGAAATAAAAGAAGGATTAGAAGAAGGAGCAGAAATATATGTTGTTACTACTGTAAGTGAAAAGGCTTCAGAGAGTACTTCTACCTCGGCAGCTCCTGCCGGAATGGATGCAATGGGAGGAGGAATGATGCCGACAGGTGGCAGTATGCCGTCAGGCGGAGGAATGCCTAGTGACGGAGGCAACTTCCAACGAGGAGGTAACGGCGGTGGAAATTTTGGAGGCAGATAGGAGGTAGCTTATGATAGAATTAAAAAACATTTATAAGATATATAAGATGGGTGACTCAGAAGTTCATGCGGTGGATGGAATATCTTTTAAAATAGAAAAAGGCGAATTTGTTGCAATTGTTGGTCAGTCCGGTTCGGGAAAGTCTACATGCATGAATATAATCGGTGCATTGGACGTCCCGTCTTCCGGTGAATATTTACTAGATGGAAAAGATATAAGCCATTATACAGATAACCAACTTGCTGAAATAAGAAGTAATACATTGGGTTTTATTTTTCAACAGTATAATCTGATTGCAAAATTAAACGTATACGAAAATGTAGAGTTACCGTTGTTGTATAAAAATATGACTTCAGATGAAAGAAAAAAACGGGTTTTGGAGTCTTTAGAAAGAGTAGGATTAAAGGAACGAGTTCATCATATGCCAAACCAGCTGTCAGGCGGTCAGCAGCAAAGAGTTTCTATAGCAAGAGCTTTAGCAACTCACCCGTCAATAATTTTAGCTGATGAGCCGACAGGTGCCTTAGATTCAAAAACGGGTAAGGAGGTTTTGCAGTTTTTGAAGGAGCTAAATTCAGAAGGAAATACAGTTATTTTAATAACACACGATATGAGCATAGCAAAAGAAGCCAAAAGAATTATACAGATTCAAGATGGAAAAGTAGTAAGTGATGAATCGAAGGAATGGAGGGGCAACTTGGATGAATGTAAAGCAGTCGTTTAAATTAGCCCTAAAGAGTATTTTGGGTAGCAAGTTTCGTTCGTTTTTAACTATGCTTGGAATAATTATTGGCGTTGCTGCAGTTATTGTTTTAGTCAGTATAGTAGATGGTTTTTCACAAGATATGTCATCGTCATTTGAAGCATTAGGCACTAATTTACTTTCGGTAAATATTATGGGCCGAGGCGGAGATACGAAGATATCTGCGGAAGATGTGATGGAATGGGCAACAGAAAATTCTGATGTAATTTCTTACGTATCGCCTACAGTTACAGTTTCTGCAACAATTAAAAACGGAACTGAAAATTTAACTTCCACAGTTTATGGAGTAAGTGAGTATTACGATAAAATAAAAAATTATTCTGTAGAAAGCGGAAGATTCATTGAATATGTGGATATAGATAAACGTCAAAAAATGTGTGTAATAGGAAAATATATTGCAAATGAACTATTTCCGACTTCCAATCCTGTTGGAAATTATATAAAAATAAATGGAGATAAATATACTGTTGTCGGTGTCTTAGAAGCTAAGCAGGAAGCTGAAGAAGGTAGTTCTGATGATATTGTAATTGTACCGTATACGACGGCTTCCAGATTATCTCGAATGGCAAGAATTTCAAACTATTCATTTAGTTCGTCCGATAAGGATACCGTTGATGAAGCAAAAACCAGAATAGAAAATTATCTTATGTCGATATTCGGAAGCGATGATTATTACACAGTTTATAATCAAGCTGATTCATTAGAGCAGATAAATGAACTTTCAAGTAAGTTAACATTACTGTTAGTTGGAATCGCAGGTATTTCACTACTTGTCGGCGGAATTGGCATAATGAATATAATGTTGGTTTCAGTTACAGAAAGGACAAAAGAGATTGGTATTCGAAAGTCATTAGGAGGAAAACGTAGAGATATTCTTCTTCAGTTTGTTATAGAGGCGGCAACTACCAGTGCATTAGGCGGAGTTATAGGAATATTTTTAGGATGCGGAGCTACGTATGTTGCAGGGAAAATGTTTGATTTAACTGTTGTAATTTCAGTAACGGCAATAGTAATTGCGTTTTCTGTTTCCGTTGGAATCGGTATAATATTCGGATACTTCCCGGCGGCTAAGGCTTCAAAATTAAATCCTATTGATGCTTTAAGATATGATTAAAAAGGAGAGAGTATAATGAAAAAAATTTTTAGTACTTTATTAGGAATTGCTTTGATTGGAAGTATATCTTTTGCAAGTAGCGATATTTCTTCTGAGGACATCAAACTAATATTAACAGGAATGGATATAGTTGATTATAATGTTAGTGATAATTCTCAAGTTACAAGAAAAGAATTGGCTGAAATTTTAGTGAAATCATCTACCAGTGCTGAATTAGGCAAGGGTACAATAAGAATGTCTACTTTTCCTGATGTGCCATATGATTATGAAAATGCATCATATATAAGATTAGCTGCATTAAATGGCTATTTAACTGCATATTCTGATGGAGAATTTAAGCCTGATAATATTGTTAAAAACGAAGAAGCAATAACTACTATGTTAAAGCTTTTAGGATATAAAAGCAGTGATTTTACACAATCTTATCCGTATGAGCAACTTACAATTGCAAATAGTTTAGGTATTACAGACGGAGTAAATACTACAATTGGTTCAGCAGTTACACAAAAAGATTTACAGAGGCTGATTTATAATACATTAAATTGTAATACAAAAGGAAGTAATCAAAAGTATGTAAATACTTTAGGATACTCTGTTTCAGACGATATTACTTTAAGTGATGTCATGACTAAAAATATTTCCGGCCCGATAACTTATACGAGCAGTTTAACATTAGCTGATTTGACCGGTTTAGAAAATCCTGTAGTATATATTGACGGAAAACTTGGCAATAAAGAAGACTTATCTTATTATGATATTTTATATTATAGTAAAAACAGTGGAATGATATGGGCTTATACGAATAAGGTTACTGGTATTTTAGAAAGTATATCTCCAAATAAAGAGGCTCCTACAGAAGTTTCTATTTCTGGGAAAACGTATAAATTATCTACATATTCTGCGAAGAAGGCTTTCGGAGTTGATGGCTTAGAAGTCGGTAATATGGTTACATTATTATTGGATAGAAATGGTAATGTTGCAGACAGTTATTTAACAGAAGATTTATATGTGGAACAGGTTGGGGTAATTATTTCAGCCGGGAAAAAGAGTCTTATGACAACTGATGGAACTGAGAAAACAAGTTATTATGCGGAAATTTTACTTTCGAGCGGTGAAAAATTGGATATAGCAACAAATAGCAATTATAGCGAAAAAATTGGTTATGCAGCAAGAATTTCATATAATAACGGAAAAGTTTCGATATATTCTACTAAAAAGTCTTTGAATATATACGGAAAATTTAATTTAGCAAATAAAACACTTGGAAATGAAAAAATAAGCGAAAATATAAATATCTTGGAAATAGACGATTACGGCAATGTGGCTACAATATATGCTAATGATATAGATGGTATGTATTTATCTAAAGAACAGGTTGTGCTGGTTACGAAAAATGATGATGATGTAATAGAGAACATGATAATTAAAGAGGTTACAGGTGATACATTAACATACGGAATTTTAACAGATATAAATGAAGATGAAAAATCGGCTTCTTATGTATGTATTGTAGATGGAAATGAAAAAAGTTATTCTAATTCGGATGTTACATTTAATATAGAAGAAGGCCCTGTGGCTATAGGACTAGACGGGCAAAGCTTGGAAGGGCTTTACAATCTGGAAAAGGTTGCAGGCAATATTGTTAACATAAATAACAGCTATATGGAAAATTATGCGGGTGAAAAGTTGAATGTTGCAAGTGATGTAGCGGTGTATTATAAAAATAGTTCAAACTATTATTTATACTCGATGGAAGAAGCTATGAGCGGCGAATATAATGTTTCTGCTTATTGCGATAAGTTAAGTAATAAGGTTAGAATTATTATTCTTAGTAAGTAAGCTAATAAGTATGGATAGGCTGTAAGTAACTCTCTTAAATAGTAAATATATGATTGCTATTTAAGAGAGTTTTTTTAGCACCTAGATTTTTGGGATAGTTTTTTGTCCTTCCAAAATAGTCGTCATTCTACTAAATATTTTGAAATGAGATTAGGTTGTAATATTATTTTATTTTTTCCCATATAAATCTTATGGGTGATAATATGGAAACTTTAAAGATTACTTCAAGAGGAGTTGAAGTTGAACTTTTACAGAGTGTACTAAAAAATTTAGGGTTTTATATGGAAAATATTGATGGTGCTTTTGGTGAAAGAACAGAAAGCGCAGTAAAGCTTTTTCAACGACGATTTGGGCTTAAAGCTGATGGTGTTGTGGGACGAAGTACATGGAATGTACTTATTCCGTATATAAACGGATATTCAAATTATATCGTAAAAAAAGGTGATACTTTGTATACAATATCTCGTAAATTTTCTACAACTATTCAGAGAATTGTAACTGCTAATCCAAGTATATCTTCAAACAACTTGCTGATTGGGCAGAGTATAGTAGTCCCTTTTGGCGATATTGTTAGGACTAATGTAAGTTATTATTTTGAATTATTACAGATGAATATTAACTCATTAAAAACAGTATATCCATTTCTAGAAGTCGGAAGTATAGGAAGAAGTGTGATGGGTAAAGATTTGACATATATTCGTCTAGGCAGGGGAGAAAAAGAGGTTTTTTACAGTGCTGCCATTCATTCAAATGAATGGATAACTTGTCCTCTTTTGATGAAATTTGCCGAAAAGTTTTGCAGAACATATGTTAGTAGTGGGAAAATGTATGGATATAACGTTCGAGAAATTTTTGAAGATACTTCTATTTATATAGTGCCTATGGTAAATCCTGATGCCGTTGACTTGGTTGTGGGAGCGCTCTCAGCCAATTCCGAAGCATATAAAAATGCTTTGGAACTAGCTAATAATTATCCGGAAATTCCTTTCCCGAGTGGTTGGAAATCTAATATAGTAGGAGTAAATTTAAATCTCCAGTTTCCGGCAGGTTGGGAGAATGCGAAGCAAATAAAATATGCGCAAGGTTATACTAAGCCGGGGCCAAGAGATTTTGTAGGGTATGGACCTCTTACCGAACCTGAAGCTTTAGCCATGTACAATTTTACTCTGCAGCATAATTTTAAGCTAATTTTGGCATATCATACACAAGGAAGAGTTATATATTGGAAATTTCTTAATTATAATCCGCCACAAGCTCGAATTATTGGAGAAAAATTTGCGAGAATAAGCGGATATTTATTGGAAATAACACCATATTCATCCGGATATGCGGGATATAAGGACTGGTTTATTCAGGATTATAATAAACCCGGATACACAATAGAAGTAGGACTAGGGACAAATCCTATATCTATTTCCCAATTTTCAACTATTTATAATGAAAATGAAGGAATTTTAATTACAGCGGCAGTTACCTCTATTTA
>CAZVVZ010000042.1:0-10574 GCA_964631135.1 uncultured Eubacteriales bacterium | reverse complement strand
GCAAGATACTTGTCGCTAGAAGCTTCGCCGTGTATTGCTGTCTCTTCGCCTTGTTTGATAGAGCCTTCGTTGCCAGCAGCTGAAAAAAATATACAGCCATGGTCAATGCAATCTTGCATAGCCTTTTCTTTGCCTTTGTTTATGCTTCCACCTAGACAAGATGTAGTAAACACTAGCACATTGTTCTTTATAATGTAATCTGCACAATCACACTTATAGCTGTCTGAAGTAAAGATACCTGAAAAAGGATATGCGATAAACTCAGCTTCAGGAGCTACAAGCTTTATGTGTGTCATAACACTGTCTCCATGTCCTTTTTTGTCTCTAAATCCAGCAGGCGATATTACATCTTTGTGAGCTTTTTCACACACCTTTTCATCGCTCATTATCTTTATACCTTTTCCAGTATAACCAGCCTCGTGCCAGCGGGTTATACCTAGAAAGGTTAGTGCTTCCTCAGTGAATTTCATATTCTACGCCTCCCATTCTCTGCCTACAAGATTTTTAATTTGCCTGAATTTATACTAAACTCATAAATTTCAGAGCCGTAGCTATTACCATAAGCTATACAGTCAATCCTAAAACTTGTATAAAATTCAGAATTTGATATATTAAATGTTTCTGTTGCGGCACTAGTTGACACCGGTATTGTACCTAAAGTAACCCAGGTTCCATCACTCCTCCTGCCCTGTACAGGCCCTTCTTTACAGTAAGCATGTGTAACCGTTATTACAGAAGGATTTATACTTACACCATCAGGACATTCTAAAGTGAGATATACTGAGTCGCCAAGATTTATACTAGACTTTAAAGCTGCTATAGTCCTTGCACTGCCATCAAAAGCGGCACTTACTCTGCCTGAAGTAACCTTCATCTGCGTTGCTGAAATATTCCATGTGCCATAATCATTTGTAGCCGAAGCTTCTCTTTTTTCTGTACCATCGGTCCACTCTGTAGGCACGACACTAGTGCTAAAAGGTATTATTGTTTCTGCCGAATAAAATTGCTTCGCCACACCATCAACACCAATATATCCCTTCTTAACTTTCCTAGCTTTGCCATCAACACCTACATACAAATTCTTCACTTTGACAGCTTTACTATCATTTCCAATATAAATTCCTTTAGCCATTTATCTCACCTCTATTCAAACACTAAATAAATTTCGCCAGTTGCCAAGGCTGAAGAACCAGCAGTCAAGTCTGTAGCAGAAGCTGTTATATTGCGTATTTGTTTATTTGCCAAAGTAGCCTCAGCGGTATCATTAGCAACCATCTTACCGTAAAAGTTACCTGCTGATATTTGATAAGGACTAACAAAATTTGACCAAGCTTTCCATGTGCTACCCATAAGATACCTTCCTATTGCCAATCCTGGTGTGCCTGTTGAGTGAACTCCAAAAACATTTTGGTAAATAAATAATTGGTTATTAACATTCATTTTGCTAACAATTAAAATAATTTCAGTAGGAGTAGCATCACTTCTTGGGGCGTTTGAGACATGAGCCGCATTGCTAAATTTTATCAAATAAATCCCCGACTCTGTCAAATTATTAAAATCAACAACATTATCCGCACTCGCCTCTATAACTATCGATTTTTGATAATACTCCGGAAGTTGCCCGCCTAACTTCTCCGCATTATCTACTACGCCACTGTTATTAGTATCATATGTAGATCTCAGCATATCTCCACCTTGAGAACTTGCTTGTGCCTGTTCAGCCCAAGCTTTAGCCTCTGCCGCACTAGCACTCGCCTCACTTGCCTTAGTAGTTGCGGTCGTTGCACTTGTAGTCGCTTCACTTGCTTTTGATGTTGCAGTTTCTGCAGAGGCAGTCGCAATCTCTGCTTTTTCGGTTGCAGTAGTAGCACTATTTTCAGCACTAGTTGCACTTAAAGCAGCTGCACTGGCACTATCTGCCGCACTATTCTTATACCCCTCTATTGTACTAACAGCAGTCAAAGACAATTTATCTAATCCAATAGAATTAGCTCTAATGCTTGCAGTAATTGTTTTCTCATAGCCTTCTCCTAAAGTAGAAAAAGCCACTTCATCGTTACTATCAAACTTGTAAATATTCATTAACGACGTAATATCAGTTTGTGTAGAAGACCCATCTACATTTGTAATCTTCAGATAATATGTACCACTACTTTCAACTATAGTAAACGTAGCCGGCACTTTCTCCAAAGCAGTATCAAAAGTCTCAGAAGTTCCATCTTTCTTTGTAACAGTAATAACACCAGTAGTTAAATTAACATCAACATCTGCAACTAGTGAATTAACTTCACTTGACACAAGTGTATCAGCCTCAGTCTTTGTGTATCTGTCAGCTATTGCAACCTCAAATGCTTCCAAAACAGCCTGCAGTGTTTTAGATGTAACTGAAGCAATATCCACACCTATACTCTCTCCGGCAGTCTTAGAAGCAAGCTCATCTACCAAACCGTTTACAGCAGTTTTAATGGTCTCTCCAGCCTGGTCAAACTTCCCTTTTAGCCACAAAGCTTGATTATTTACTTTGTCCGGCAGTGCAGATATGTTTTTTACTTCTGCAGTAATTTTTGTAAAACCCATTTTTTACTCCCCTTTCTTAAAATTTATAATAATAGAGAGGCTGTTAACCTCTCTATTTATTCCATATAGGTAATTTCGCTCTTTTGTCTGCTTGTGTAAATAATTTGTTTCTTGCTTTTAACTTGTCTGCTTCTTTTTTAGTATTTTCTGCGATTTTGTCCTTTTCTTCTTTCAATTTTTCTATTCTAGCTTCCTTATACTTATTCCCTCCAATACCTTTTTCAATATCATCAATTTTATCATCAATTTCGCCCATTTCATTATATGCTTTGTTATAAAGCGAATTAACGGATTTTAGATAATCTAATTCTTTTTTTTGAACATATGTTAACTTTTTATCCTCATACTTAAATTTTGCATCAGAATACTCAGTAGAAATTTTGGATTTTTCTTCATAAAACTCATCTAACTTCGGGCTTGCATAATCAGAAGCAATAAATCCTTTTACTAGAGGTATTTTCTTTAACTTACTGTTTGTACTCTCGTATCCATTCTTTTTGCCTTCTATTATATCAAAAGGCACCCCTAAGAGATTAGCAACATCTTTCCCTAAATTGCCAAAGTACCCACTTATAAGATTATCTACTTTTTTAGGAGACACATTTAACACAGCCCCTATCTTTTTAGCAATAGTACTTGAATATTCATCATATTGATACTTTGGGGAGCGATTTTCTAAAGAACTTTTTACAATTTTTTGCTCTCTAAAGAAAGAATAATTTGTAGCATTTTCAAATGCAGGTTGGAATGTATCAGGCAAAACAGAAGCAATGTCGCTTGTTGGATTATACGATTGCAACAATTCTGTTATAAAGTGGGCAAATATTTCTGGCTCTTCTTTCCTTATAAAATCTATTATTGACTCACCCAAATTAGCAAAAGCACGACCTACGCCTTGTGATTTTGGTATTCTTACAGGTGTATTACCCACAAAGAATATCCAGTGTGAATCTTTCTCCCATTGTGGTATTTTATCCCTATCATCTTCGTCTTGCATTGCAGCAATAACCATAGCTGGCAACATAAACCCGGCAATTCCCTTTATTGTAGTAACAACTGGTCTTTCTTTAAATGCTGTAAACATTTTGTCTAATCCTTGTACATTAGCATTTAAGAAAGCTATATATTTATTAGCAGCCTTTACTTGCTCTCCGCCCCTTGAAAAATCAACTGTTATGTCTCTACTTTCTAATGCAGCTTGCTTAAGTGATTTACCTTTTTGCAATGCCTTTCTAAATTCTCCGACTCTTGTGCCTTCTTCTGTTATATTAGATATCTCCCCGATAAGGTTTAAATACGTCTTTAATGGATGGCTTGCAGTTTCTTTTACTGCTTTAGCTATTTTTTGAGGCAAACTCTTGTTATCTAAGTTAGATGTTATACCTTCTAAAGTATTCCTAAGTGTAGTCCTTTGTGCATTTGTGTATGAAGAGCCACTGCCACCGCTTTCAAGCCATTTATAATACAAGTCCGTTTTCCCCACAACATTACATATACCTATTACAGTGTCTGCAACAGGCCAAAAGCCATTCTTTGAGTATGTGAAAGCATCAAATGTATCTTTTATAGGGTTTCTCAATACAAATTCTGGTGTATGTGTTGCACCTATTCTTAGCGCAGTAGAACCACTACTTAATATTTTAGTTGCCCAGTTTTCCTTATACCCCTTTTTGGGGGATAATACATCAAAAAGTCCTTTATCCATTATTTCATAATGTACAGGTTTCCCCTTATCCATTACTGTTATGATATTACCTTTTTGGTAATTTGCAGGTCTAAATAATGTAGTAAATAGTTCGTTGTAATCTGCATCTTCTTTATTTACATCTAACTTGTCTAAAATATCTTTAACATCTTGAGCAGTTATTTTTTCCCCTATCATATCAGTAGGCACTCTATCAAACCATTTGCCCGTTCCATCGTATTTATTAGCTAAGTCAAACAAAGATTTATAAGTATTATTTTTTTCTGCAATTACAAAATAAGAGTATGTGTTTTTCACAATACTCTCTAAAGGGTTAATTATGTCTCGTGTACTACCTTTTATTCTCTTTGGGGACTTAGATAAACTATCTTTGCTTTGCTTATAATTTTCATCCATCACTCTGTAAAATGGTACATAGTGTGGATTAGCATTGTTATATGCTTCAAGCGATTCAGAAGTTATTATTCCACTGTTAACTAAAGTCTTTTGCATTATTTGATTTTGAAATTTATACAATTCCTCTGAAGCCTTATTAAAAGTTTCATTTCCACCATATAAGCTTATTATTTCGTCAACATCTCGTGTATTAAATCCTGTTTCGACCTCTTCGTTTCTTGACTGTAAGTCTTTAGCTCTCAATGCAGATATATATGCAATAAACTCATCAAAATTCTTAGACACAGGCTCTATTATTTCTTTTAAGCTCTTACCAACTTTTTTGCCTTGATTATTTACTATCCCATATTCTAAAGCAACTCGTACTTTACCGGTAACCCCTCTGTTAAGTCTTGCTCTTATATATGCATCTTTATCTACTGGTAATTTTTTATTATCTGTTATGTCATTTATAACTTGCTTTAATGGGTCTAAATCATCTGTAAAATTCTTTCTAAAGCCTTTTTTAAACTCTAAAGCTCTTTCTTTAACTTTAGTAAATAAGTTGGCAGTATCATCTCCATTATCTATGTGTGAAAGTACTCTGTTTAATGGGGATTGCTTCAAATAATTCGACATCATTTCTTGCAATTCATTTACCCTAGCTTCCATTCTAGGATGTTTACTCAGCTCCTCTCTAAAGGCTTTGTAATACTCAGGAGCCACTTGCTCAGCATATGTTGGTTCTGTTATATAATATCTCCCAAACTCAGCTACACCTTCAGCCCTTAGTACTGACTTAGAAGCATTTTTATTAGCCACCGCTATTGGGAATAACTCATTATCATAAACTCCTTTAGCTGATAAGCCAAATTGCTTGTCTAAATGATGTGTTAATTCGTGTAATGCAACTGGTATATCATTTTTTTGCTTTATTCTAATTATCTCTCCCTTGGTTTTGTATATACCATATGCTTTTTGCCTAAACTTACCATATCTAACCGGAACTATTTCATTGATTTTTTCCTCTATATCAGATAAACCTGTTTTTGCATACGTAGACTTAGAGTCTGTGGATATTTCTTCATTTAAATCCATATACGGTCTACCGTTTTCAGAACTTTTAAAGTGTCTTATATCTCCACTAGATGTAGGTTTTGTATTGTCTGCATTTTTGGTTTGATTAGAATTATCGATTGCAGATAAAGAAAAAGAACTCTTGTTAGAGTCCTCTAAATTATATCCAAAACTTTGCAATTCTTTACCATACACTTGTTTATAATAATTGTCTAAGGCCATATCTATTATATTCCTTGTGTTTTCACTCAATACATTTTTGTATTTACTGCTTGTTTGGCTTATTCTCTCAGCAAATCTATCGCATAAAATATCTTTTGCAATCAAATCGTCCTTAGGTATTTCGTCAACTTGTCCTTTCCAAAATTCAATTACTTGTTTCTGGAATTGAGCATCAGACATAATAAAATCAATAGCAGGGTCTAAAATATCATTGGCAATATCATTAAACATAATATCGCTTTCAACATTTTCATGCCCAATCATATAATTAAGCCCAAACTCTTTCGCCTGTTGCCTACTTATATTTAGTTGACCTGGTACAATTCGGGAAGCCCCACCACTATATGTATTATCGTTATTGTTTTCATCATATAATCTAACTTCTTTATTATATTCTAACTTTGCATTATTTATTGATTGCTTTTCTGAGTTGGTAAGTTCATTTTCTGCAGTTGGTTTAATCCTTTGTTCCCAATCGTTATACTCTTTCCAAGTATATTTTCTTTTACCTTGGATGCTTTCCTTAACATCCCCGTTCCTTCTTGTTCTATCATTTCCCTTAATGTCCTTCGATTTATCATTTAGCCCACTCTCGCTTTCAACTTTATTGTACTTCATTGCTTGCACATTTTCAATACTTTTCTTTGTTGGTAACTTGCTTACTTTTTCTGCTTGTGTTTCAAGATTATTTTTAGGTAAAGAAAAAGCAGACTCTGTGTCTGCTGTATCAGTTTTAGATGTTTGGGCATAATCTGTATTGACAGATGACCTGTTTGGAGTTATACTGTTAGTGATGGAAGGTTCTCTACGAACTTGAGGTGCCGCTTCTTTTGAAGCAGTCTCATGCGGAGAACCTTCTTTATTTATTTTTTCTAATCTTTGTAATCTATAATGATTTTCTCCGTCATCTCGTGATACAACATCAAATACCACTTTATAATCTTCACCATTTATTTTTATGCCATCTAAATAATATGTCCATAAGATATTATGCTGATGTGTCACTTGATTATCACTCTTTTTTTCTGAGCTTTGGCTTATTTTTTCTGCTTTACTAATTATTTCGTTTAGATGTTTCATAACAAGCAAATGTTCATGTATCAATTCGCTTTGTTGAGAATTACTGTATATTTTAGCTATGCTTTCAGAAATATCTGATTTTGAAACAAGTATTTTTTCGCCATTATTATATGCTGGTCCAACATTATTATCAAAATAAGCATTTTTTGCTATCGTTTTAGCTTCATCTCGTGATATATTTCCTTTAGTAACATTTACGTCTTTAATTTCGTAATTAATTTTACTTGAACCGTTATTTAATATTTCACTAGTATTAGTATATTTATTTAAGTATTTATCGTCAGCTTTTATGCTTGTTTCTTTTAATCTATTATTTATGTCACTAGCTGTTATTTGTTTCATTGTTTGCACATTTTCAATACTTTTCTTTGTTGGTAACTTGCTTACTTTTTCTGCTTGTGTTTCAAGATTATTTTTAGGTAAAGAAAAAGCAGACTCTGTGTCTGCTATATTATTTTTAATTGCTTTTCTAAAATTATCTATTCCAAAATCTAAAGTCATATTAGTTTCTTGTGATAAAACATTCTTATAACTTAGGTTTTCATTATTATCTATCTCAGCAAATCTATCACAAATTATGTCTTTAGCTATTAAATAATCTGAAGGTGGATTTCCTTCTTGTGCTTCCCAAAATTCTATTTTTTGTTGTTCAAAATTAGGGTCACTAATTATTGCTTGTATTATATTGTCTATTATATCCGATTTTAATTCTTTATTATGGAGTATATCGCTTTCCATTACCTCGTGTGAAGCTATCATATTATAGCCAAATTCCTTAGCCACATTTATATTAATATATATCTTATTTCTATCAGTTAATGAAGCTCCTCCGCCAAAGCCACTATTTCCATTTGCATCGAACAAAACTATATTCTTATTATATTTATTTTTATATTTTTGTGTTAAAGCTCTTTCTTCTCCGGTAATTCTATTCTCTGCAATTGGGGTAATTGATTTCTCAAATCGCTCATATTCTGACTTTGTGTATGCTTGTGTTTGAGGGGGTTTATTCTTCTCGTATATCCTGGGTGGCTCATTATTTCCTTCCAGCATTCCTCTGAATTGAATTTTGTCATTCTCAGCACCTCCAATTTTATTGTACTTCATTGCTTGTACATTTTCAACAGTTTTCTCCAACGGTTCAACTTTTTTAAGTATATCTGTATCATTCCTACTGTCTAGGGAATACTCTGTATTGACAGATGACTCATTAGGGTTTATACTGTTTTCAGAAGCCTTATTGGTGGTTCTTGACAATTGTAGTCTTGCCCCATCATTAAGGTTTTCTTTATTTTGAGGATAATATTGTTTAATTTGAGACTCTTTTATTTTTTTAGCTATATCGTCTGCTTCACTATTCCATTTGTCTGTTTTTAGCATTACAGTTTCTTTATCTACAACTTTATATTCAGCATATCCTTTTTCAACTAATTCATCAAAAAGTTTCAATCTATAATCAATCTCATTAACAGGTTGCTGATTCTCATTTTTGCTCTGCACAACCTCTGCATCTTTCTGCACAGTTTCAGCAGATTGTATATTTTGTTGAGTTGGTGTTCTGTTAGAAATAGCATTATTTTTATTGTTTTCAGATATGTTGATATTAACAGCATTCCCAATTTGATTATTGTTTTTTATGTTTCTTGTTGCTAATGTATTGCCTAAACCAGCACCAGCTATTTCAATCCCACCCATAAGTGCTGCAATCTTTGCTCCTTCTGTTCCTGCTTCTTTAACTCTTGATTTTTCTTCATCAGTTAAATTAAATGCTGTTTTTACCGCTTTGCCAGCCAAGTCAAGTTTACCAGTATTATTTTCTCCATTTTTAAACCTATCTTCATTAGCTATTGAAATTATTTCCTGTGTGCTTTCCTCTAAAGCTTCTTGCCCTATATTAAGCCCATATTTCCCCAATGATTTTAATGCTTTCTTTATAGTACTTTCCGCTGCATTTTCTGCTCCTTCTTTTGCCAAACCCTTTGCTACTGCTTTAACACCATTTTTGCCTACTAAATCTATTAGTTTTCCCATGCCTAATGTAGCAATGTCTATACCGGTATCAGCCATTTCTATCATTGAAGAAATTAAAGCCTCATCGCTTGCTGCTTTTATAGCTGTTTGCTCATCAACTCCTAAATCTAGCAAATTCTTAAATGCTGCCCCTTGCATATTTTCATAAGAATATTTACCTATTCCAGCAACATACCCAGCTTTACCACCTTTAGTAGCCCCAAACGTAAATGCAGCAGGAATCGTAGCTATTTCTTCAGGTATTGCAACTTGAGGGCCCATCTGACCAGCTATAGCCGGTACTGCGGCAGCTGCAGCCCCACCAGCTAAACCGCCAGCAACACCGCCACTAATTCCTGCCTTTTGTTGGTTAATAAACTGAGGCAAATAATTGGCTAAAGATTTACTTATCAACCCGTCTTTAGACAAAGTATCTTTATTCGTTTCTGTAAATTGAGCTATTTTATCACTTAAATTTTGTGCATACTCTTTGTTTACTTGTGTTGGATTACTAATATAATCACTCCATGCTTTATTCGCTTGCTCATTCAATTTACCTACTGAATAATTTGCTGCAAATTTACCTCCAAATGTGTCTCCATAAGTAGTACCGTCATATTCATAATCTATATTATTTTTATTTATTCTTGTTTGCAATTCGTCAGACTGCTTTTGCAAACTATCAATGTCATTTGATAATTTTTCTTTCACTTGCTTCATTGTTTCTAATCCATTACGTTTTACATTCAAATCCCATGATGAACCGTTTAATGCATTAAGAGTAGATTGAGCTTTTTTTATCTCTTTATCTATATTTTTCTTTTTGCTCTTTAACTCTTCTGTTTCTGTTTTATATCCCATAACAGATTTATTAATACTTTCTGCTCTAGCCTGTAGAGCTTCAGGCATATTTGCATTAGTAAATATGTATTTAGGTTTAGATGAATTAGAAACCTTACTATTTCCACTTTTTATTTCTGCTACAAAATTAGATATGTCAACAGGTTTATATCCTTCAGATTTGTTCTCAGCTTTTTTTACTGCCATATCTCTTGCATTCTGATATGCTTGAACATATTTACTCGTTACCGGTACTTTTTCAGTTATCGTTTTAACTATATTGTTCGCAGCTTTCCCCAATACATTACTCTTATTTTGCCTTTGTGTTGTGCCATTTTTTACCTGTTGCACTAAAGACGTCCCTAATTGTGAAGTGGCAGTTGGCTTATTTGATGTTTTGTCTACCCACAGCTTGTCAATGTTTAGGTTTAGTTTGCTTTTTTCTAGTGAGCTTATTTTATTTTCGTTCTGCTCTGATTTTTCCTTTGAGGTAATATTTTCAGTTACTTTAGGTTGGCTCCTTTTTGCCATAAATCTTTGTGCTTTTTCCTCAAATTCCTTCAAATTGTCTGAAGTTTCTACTCTTGCATTCGTTGCCTTGCCTCTCTTTTCCATAAAAGCATTGGCCTTCTTCTCAAATTCCTTCAAATTGTCTGAAGTTTCTACTCTTGCATTCGTTGCCTTGCCT
>CAZVVZ010000041.1:0-10637 GCA_964631135.1 uncultured Eubacteriales bacterium | reverse complement strand
ACAACAGTATCGGTGCGATAAGCCACATATTTAGAAAAATATTAATGTAAAAGAATGTAATAAAATAACACAGAGATTTTAAACTATATGATCTCTGTGTTATTTTTTTGTTGCCATTTAGGGGAGTCCTTTACAGCCCTTTTTTCAGCAGTCAAACTATTTCCAAAGCCTGCTAATTTTTTCCTTTATCTGCTCTTTTAACTTATCATTAGGCAGAACCGTTATCTTACCGTCGACAAGGCTGACTAAATCTCCTGAACGTATTTCAGCGGGGAACATATTTAGCGGCAAATTTACAACTTTTTTCGATTCACATTCTTGACATACGGCATATTCGCCTTCAAACCTATCTACAACCAGTTCCATATTAACCTCCTTTCTCAACCTCAACTTGGTTTGTCTTACCATCAGAAGTTATTACGATTGTTCCGTTTTTATCGGTTCTGTACGTTTTTATTCCAAGTCTGTCGAGACGTTTTAAGATTTTTTCATGCGGATGACCGTAGCTGTTTCCTTCTCCTACTGTAATTATAGCTATTTCAGGATCTACCGCAACAAGAAATTTTTCTGAAGATGAGGTGGTAGAGCCGTGATGGGCTATTTTTATTACATTGGATTTTAGTGTGAGACCGGATTCCATCATCTCATATTCATTTTCTTTTATTGCATCAGCACAGAAAATATAACTTTGCTCTCCAAATACAAGTCGAATTACTACAGAAGCTGAATTTAAATCTTCGACATCTTCATTTTTACAGGAGAGAATAGTAAATTCTGCAGATGAAAAATCATATGTATCACCGATTTTCGGAGTCGTAACATATTTATCTGTTTTATCCAAAAAATCTAGTATTTCTTGGTAGGCAGGGGTGGTATGGGTTACTTTAGGCATTATTAGAGTTTCAATATCAAAATTTTCTAATATACTGCTTAGTCCGCCAATATGATCATCATGCGGATGGGTACCAATCACATAATCTAATGAAGTAACTCCTTGATTTTTTAAATAGTCTGTTATTATGTATTTGTCATTGTCATCATAGTTCCCGGCATCAATCAGCATAGAGGCATCATTTAAAGTCAGTAGTATAGAATCTGCCTGTCCTACGTCGATATAGTGAATTTTCAATAATCCGTCAGCATCATCAGTAACGTTAGATTCCGTCCGGTCTAAGTACGATATTACTTTATCTTCATAAGGCATCTGTTCAAGTAACGGAGCGAAGTAAATCTTAAATATTGTGATGAGGAGTATAATGAGTATAGTTAAAAGACTTAGGTTTTTCTTAGACTTCCTTCTTGCCATTCTTAATCCCTCCTTAAAAGTACGATTACCGCCTAGGCAATAGCTTTTTAACGGTAACAAGGTCAGAGATACTTTGCTATAAAAAATATAGCTAAAAAATAAAAACACGAATATAATATATATTGAAATCGTGAAAAGTGCAAGCTTATTTGACAATAATTTAATTCTGTGCTAAAATCTTGAACTAAAGGAGTGATTTTTATTTTAATACGAAAAATAATAATACCTGTAGCTTTAATTGTAGCATGGTTAGGAGTAACTTCCTTTGCTTTTGTAAAACTTAACGAAGATTCAAATTTAAGAATTGAATATGAAAAAACATTAGCTATGAAAGTAAACGAAGAAGTTGAATTACCTACAGAAACAGAAACTAAAGAGCAGGACATTTTAGTAAGTGACGATGAAGTGGAAGAAGATACGGAAACAGTAGAAAGTACGGATATGTCTAGAGGGAATGCTACTTCAAGAAGCGGTTCCAGAGATATGAGAGAAGTTAATGTTGTTTATTACGAAGAACTGGGATTAAATATCGCGGATAATGAGATTGAGATGTTAGAGAGAATAGTCCAGGCTGAAGCCGGCGGAAGCGGATATGACGGAATGCTTGCAGTAGCAAACGTAGTATTAAACAGAGTAAAGTTTGAAAGATTTCCGAATACAGTAACAGAAGTAATTTTTGCAAATCGTCAGTTTACACCTGTAAGTGATGGCAGATATTATACTGTTACGGTGAGTGAAACCGCAAAGCAGGTAGTCCAAGATGCATTAAACGGTGCAAGAATTTTAGGCGAAGATGCTCTTTATTTTTGTACACCGACTGCTCCGGGTAAAGGCTGGTTTGAAACGGATTTAAGGAAGATAACGTATATAGCACCTCATAATTTTTATGGGTATAAATAATATTTAGCTACAACTTTTGACTGACTTGTAAAGTGACTGTTCAGAGTACTATAAAAAGGTGGACTAAAGTTGAAGCTGCTGGGTCTTTGTAAATAAAAAATAGCACAGATGTCATATAGTTTAAAAGATGCGAATATTCACAGGAAACCATCTTACATCACAAGATAATAGGTTTCCGTCGTGAATCCTGAGCAGCGTTAAACTATATGACATCTGTGCTATTTTTTATTTGCAAAGACTTTCCCAAACAGCTTCAATCTTAGTCTATCTTTTTATAGTATTCTGAACAGTAGCAGAAGCATGATAACTTTTAAGTAAAGATGTTGTAATTTATATGCTGAAATGTTAATATAATGGCGATATACTTAATAAAAAGGGGAAGATAAAATGACAGTATTAAATTCAATTATTTTGGGAATTGTTCAAGGAATCGGTGAGTTTTTACCTATTTCAAGCTCAGGCCATTTATTATTTATTCCGTGGCTTTTTAATTGGAAGTATGAAAATTCTATGAGCTTTGACATAGCTCTTCACGTTGGTACGTTAATTGCTGTTTTGGCTTTTTTTTGGAAAGATTGGTTTGTTTTAATAAAAGACTTTTTAACAAAGGGAATAAAAACATTTAACGGCAAGATGCTTTTGTACTTGGCTGTTGCTACGATTCCGGGTGTGCTTGCCGGTATGCTTTTAGATGAGTTCGCGGAAAGCTTTTTCAGAGGGCAGTATATGCCTTTAGTTTTAGCTTGTTCGTTGTCTGTTATGGGTATTTTACTGTTACTTGCAGATAAATACGGTAAGCAAGTTTCAGAGTATGAAGATATGACTTTTATGCAGACGTTACTTATTGGCATAAGTCAGGCTTTTGCGATTATTCCCGGAACGTCTCGCTCGGGAGTTACTATGGCTATGGCACGTGCTTTGGGTATAAAAAGAGAGGCGGCTGCTAAGTTTTCTTTTTTACTTTCCACTCCGATAATTGCGGGTGCTGCAGTTTACCAGTTTATTTTCAAGAGTAGTGAGCTGGTTATGGCGGAGATTTTTAGTGTTCCGTTTTTTGCCGGTGTTTTTACTGCTATGATTGTGGGCTTTTTAAGTATTAAATTTTTAATGAAGTATTTACAAACCAGCAATTTTAATATATTTGTTATTTACAGATTAGTTATTTCGGCTATTTTGGTTGCTGTATATATTATTAGAATGTAGTTCGTTTACATTTAACTATAACGGGGGGTTACTGATGAAGGTAATTGATGGAAAGAGCATAGCATTAAAAATAGAAGAGGATATTTCGGTTGAAGTTTCCAAATTAGATAGGAAGCCGGGGCTTGCGGTAATTCTTGTGGGCGATGATCCGGCTTCTCGGGTTTATGTCAACAGTAAAGAAAAGATGTGCGATAGATTAGGAATAAGGAGCTTTATGTATAGACTTCCTAAGGATACGTCCGAGAGTGAGTTACTTAAGTTAATAGATGAGCTAAATAAGAATGACGAGGTAAATGGTATATTACTTCAGCATCCTGTTCCTTCACATATTGACGAAAAGAAGGCTTTTGATGCTATATCTCCCGATAAAGATGTAGACGGTTTTAGTGTTATAAATAGAGGCAGACTGGCTACAGGAGAGGATTCTTTTGTTGCTTGTACACCTCTTGGGGTTGTTGAAATATTAAAACATGAAAATATTGAGATTTCCGGTAAGCATTGTGTTATTGTGGGGAGAAGCAATATTGTAGGAAAGCCGTTATATGAGCTTATGCTGAGAGAAAATGCTACTGTTACTGTCTGCCATTCAAAGACTAAGAATATTGAAGATATTTGCAAAACAGCAGATATTCTGATTGTTGCGGTGGGCAAGCCTTGCTTTATTACGGAAGATATGGTAAAAGAGGGTGCTGTAGTGGTTGACGTTGGAATAAATAGAGTTGATGGCAAGCTTGTTGGTGATGTCGATTTTGAAAATGTGGTTAATAAGGCTTCGGCTATTACACCTGTTCCCGGTGGGGTAGGGCCTATGACGATTGCTATGCTTATGAAGAATGTTATGAAAGCATACGTTAGTAGTCGGATTAGTAATTAAAGATGGTTTAATCTAAATTTTGCCTCTTGAAGATGTATTTTTTTAATGCTAAAATTAGTTTGGTAAATATATTGTAAAAAGGGTGATAAACTATGAAAGAAGCACAAAAGAAACTATGGATTAGAATAATTGCACTTATTGTTATTGTGGCATTTTTAGCTACTGGGGTTGGAATTATAGGGTATTCGATATTTAATTAGCTATTAGTGGCCGTTAAAGGGGCTAAAATGGGTATTCCTATCATATAGAAATTGGCATGATAGAGTTTAGTAATGAAGTTTGACATTGCTGTATGGAGCTTGAACAGTAACTATTTGGCTAAAAAAGAAGTATTTTTCGCTTGACATTGCGGTTTATGATTGATAAAATGAGAATGAATGTTGAGATTGGGGGTAAGATGCAATGTCGCAGCTAAACATGAATAATTACAGCTATGAGCCAGAGGTGGACGAGCAATTACTTCTTCAAATAAAAGAAGGCGATAATGTTGCGCTTGAGCAACTTATCAATAAGTATAAAAATTTTGTAAGGTCTAAGGCTAAGACTTATTTTTTAGTTGGTGCGGATAAAGAGGATATTGTTCAAGAGGGAATGATTGGTCTTTTTAAGGCGATTCGTGATTTTAAAGATGATAAAATGGTTTCTTTTAAGTCTTTTGCGGAGATTTGTGTAACAAGGCAGATTATTACTGCGATTAAAACGGCTACAAGACAGAAACATATGCCGCTTAATTCATATATTTCTTTGAACAAGCCTGTTTTTGAGGACGATGGGGAGCGGACTCTTATTGAGACGATCAATCATGATACGGTTTCTGATCCTGAGATGCTTTTTATTAGTAAGGAAGAACTGAGCAGAATTGAGGGCAAGATAAATGAGGCTCTTAGTTCGTTTGAGTTGGAGGTTCTGTATTTGTATTTACAAGGGAAGTCATATCATGATATTGCCACGACACTGAATAAAGAGGTTAAGTCTATAGATAATGCACTTCAGAGGATTAAGAAAAAAATCGAAAAATTTTTGAATTAGTTTTATACATTGTATTGACTTTTTGAGCATACAATGGTAGTATAGATAGGTATTAAATATCGCGGGATGGAGCAACCTGGTAGCTCGTCGGGCTCATAACCCGAAGGTTGGTGGTTCAAATCCGCCTCCCGCAACCAAAATTTTAATAAAACCTTACAGGCATACGGCTTGCAGGGTTTTATTTTTTTGCTTTTTGTGATAACTTTTTTGTTTAAATAATTTTAAAAAATCCGATATAAAATTTATGAAAATATATAGACTGGAGTGAAAAAATTGAACGAAGAAGCAGTTAAATTTCCTGATGTTTTATTAGACGATAAATTAGAAATGGCATATGTGGGATTGCTACATAATAATCCTAAAGCTATTTCAACCTTCTATATAGAGAGTTCGGAATGTTATTTTACCGTTCCGGGTATATTAGAAGTTTATAAGCTTGTACTTTTTAGAGAGGGTCAAAAATATGCGCCCGAAGTCGCAAAAGCACATTATACATTCCCGAAGCCGGAGGATTCTACCTATAGGCAGGCTGCCGAGTGTAAGGCTTTTGCAAGCAAATTAAATTGTACAGTAGAAGATGTTTACTTAATGATAAGGAAACTTTTTATTTTAAGAAAAAATTATGTGCTTGCACCTACTGCCGGAATTCAAAAAAAAGTTGTGGGTATGAGGCTGTATAAAAGATACAACGAAATGACAATTGAGCAGATGGAAGCTCGGCTTAGTAATCTTAGTCTTATGACAAGTGTGAAAGAGGTTGTTATCAACGAAGGGGCAACACAGTTTCTGCTGGAGGGAAATAATAATTTAAAAAGTGGTATACCTATGCCTTTTCCTCTTATGACTAAAATATTTAAGGGATTAAGAAAAGGGGAAACTATGTCGTTTGCTATGCCTTCAAATGCAGGTAAGAGTAGGTTTATAGTAAATCTTATTGCAAATTTGGTTTTCATTCAAAACCAAAAAGTTTTACTTATTTCAAACGAAATGACAGAAGACAAGATGAAACTTTGTCTGATAACTACTATTGTGAATAATCCCGAGATTCAGAAATTGCATGGACAGAAATTAGAAAAACGTGAAGCGGAATTACTTGGCTTAAAGTTTAGACCAACTTCCGGAAAAAAGGTAGAACTGGATAAAGACGGATTCATTTTAAGAAAAGAAGATGAAACCAATGAGGAATTTATAAAAAGGTTAACAGAAAACTCCGAAGAGTTTGTTAAGACGTTAGCTGCTACTGATTGGCTATCTTCACAGATCAATAATTGTATATTTTTTATTCATACTTCAGACCACAGCAATGATGATTTGCAGAGTATGATAATGGATTATTATTATAAAGAAGGAATAGAATATTTCTTTTACGACACATTAAAAACAGACATAGAGCATATTGGCAATAAGGAAGAGCTGAAGAAGACAGCTACGGTTTTGTCTAACATTGCACAGAAATATAAAGTTTTTATAGGTTCTACACTTCAGCTTGCAGAGAATACTACAAGACCATTAAATTTAAATATAACGGATATTGCTGATAGTCGAACAGTAAAAGAAGTTTTGGATAATTTATGCTTAATAAAAGAGATAAATAATTCAACTTATGAAGAATATGAAGTTGCTGATGAAGAGGAATCAATAGATTATAAAGAGCTGGAAAAGCCGTATGTGCCTAATACGAGATACTATGCTTGTGTTGTTGATAAAAACAGAGCCGGCGAGAAACCGAGATTATTATTTAGATTAAATCTGGATTATAATCGATGGGAAGAGCAAGGTTATGTACGATATAAGCAGGAAGGAAATTAGTGATTATTATGCGAACTTCCTGAGGCTACCGAAAAAGCCTTTGCAAATAAAAAAATAGCACAGATGTCATATAGTTTAACACTGCTCAGGATTCACGACGGAAACCTCTTATCCTATGCTGTAGGATGGTTTCCTGTGAATATTCGCATCTTTTAAACTATATGACATTTGTGTTATTTTTTTATTTGCAAAGGCTTTTTCGGTAGCCTCAGGAAGTTCGCATAATCTGCTCGGTAACTAAATTTTAGATACCATCAATTGATTTTGTGTAATTTCCTTTTACCATAACAGCACCGGTTATAGTAGCTTTAATGCCTCTCCCATCGCTTTTTGGAACAATCAGTAAATGATTGTTTGCAATCTCTTCACCGTTAGCTAAGTCTTTTCCGGAAGTGATGTCTGAAATTCCTCCGGAAGAGTTCTCAGACGTTATTACGGTACTTTTACCTGAACGTACTATTATTTCTGTTCCTGCTTCGCAAAGGATAGTTTCATTTTCACTAAGTGTTATAACTTTAAACTCTACGGGATCGGACACTCCGTTTTCGGATACCTTTTTTAATTCTTCGTCTACATTTTTTTCAAGTTCGGTAAATTTTGTAGAAAATGTATCTGTTAATTGCTCAAGCAATGATGTCTTTAATTCCTCGATTTTATCCTCAAAATAACTTAATGAAATAAGAGGATCTGAACTGCTGCCCGGATTAGCTGCAAATGCACAGGTACACAATATGCCTCCTAATATGGCTAAAGAAAAAACAATTCGTTTGTTTTTAAAAAGATTCATCATATGTATCTCTCCTTTTTTATTCTTCTTCTAAGCCAAGACTTATTTCAATAGCTGCATTAACTCTGTCCATTAAATTTTCGTTTAAGTGGCCGATCCTTTCTTTCAGACGACGTTTATCTATAGTTCTGACTTGCTCTAAAAGAATTACAGAGTCTTTTGAAAGGCCGTAATCATCTGCATCTATTTCAATATGAGTTGGCATTTTTGCTTTATTTATCTGAGAAGTAATTGCTGCTGCAATTACAGTAGGACTGAATTTGTTGCCTACATTGTTTTGTACTATCAATACCGGTCTAACTCCGCCTTGTTCGGAGCCTACTACCGGACTTAAATCTGCATAGTAAATGTCTCCTCGTTTTACAATCACAAAATTCACACTCCGTTAAGAATAATTTGCTTTGGCGGTAAGTTTCCTTATTCGCCCTAATGCAATTATTTCCTAAACGGCAAATAATTATTCAAAATTGTCAAATTAATTCTAGCATATCGAATAAGATTTAGTCAATTACAAGGGCTAAATAAAAGTAAACTCATTATATATTATGTTCACTTTTATATTTCCGTTCTTATCAAAGTATGTGAGTGTGTGGGGTAAGTCATTATTAAATGTCAACTCTGCTGAGTATATAATGTCGTTGCTGTCGGGTAAAGTCATGTATATTGAGTTTGCAGTTGTTTTCACATTGTCTGAGTTTTCTAGATTAAAGTATGTATTTATGAAATAGGAAAGAAACAGCGGATTTTTATTTAATTCCGGGTAGTCTTTTTCTTCCAACGTTCTATCAAATAGGTTTGATGTAATGTTTAAAACAGAGTTTTCGTAGCTTATTTTTAGGTTTTCGTTATCTAAAAATTCCATTGAATATTTGCCTAGTGAAGAATAACTTTGAAGTGCCAGATATTCGGTTGAATTTTTGTTTGAAAATGAAGAAATTTGCATTTTACAGGAATAATTTTTGATTGATAATAATAATTCGTTTGGAGTTTTACAAGGTGATTTTACTGTACAAGATGTTAGCATAAAAATAAAGATAAGCGGTATTACTTTTTTCATTTTTCTCCTCCTGACGTCTTAAAAATACAGGCTTTAATTAAAAAATAGATTGCTCGCTTCTCTATTTAACATATGCTTTTATGTATTGATAAATACCTAATTTGCTCTATATTGGATAGCTTCTAATAGGTGAAATTTCTTTATATTTTCACTATTTTCTAAGTCTGCAATAGTTCGTGCAACTTTTAGTACTCTTGAATATGCTCTTGCGGATAGATTCAGCTTTTCAAAAGAGTTTTTCATTATTAAATTACATTCCTCATCTAAGCGGCAGTGCTTTTGAATTAGCTTAGATGTAAGCTGCGAGTTGGAAAAGATGTTATCATTTTTAAATCTTTCTAACTGAATTTTTCTTGCTTTATTTACACGTTTACGAATTTCTATAGAGCTTTCTCCGCTTTTTTTATCATTTAGTTCTGAATATTTTACTGTCGGAATATTAAGATGGATATCTATTCTATCAAGTAAAGGACCTGAAATTTTATTTATATAATCATTAACCTGCTTAGGGGAGCAAGAACACGAATGAGTAGTACTCCCGTAATATCCGCAGGGGCACGGATTCATCGAGGCAACAAACATAAAATTTGCGGGATAAGTACATGAACCGGAAACACGATTTATTGTTATAACTCTGTTTTCTAATGGCTGTCTCATTACTTCAAGGGCATTTTTATTGAATTCCGGTAATTCGTCTAAGAATAAAACACCGTTATGAGCAAGGCTTATTTCTCCCGGACGCGGATTTTTACCGCCACCTACTAACGATATTCCGGATGTGCTATGATGGGGACTTCTAAACGGACGTTTTACTATTATTTGAGTCTCTTTTGGAAGTAGCCCTAGGATACTATAAATTTTCGTTATTTCTAAGGATTCTTCAAAAGTTAAATCCGGCAAAATAGTTGGCAGCCTTCCGGCAAGCATTGTTTTTCCGGAGCCGGGTTCACCTATTAAAAGGACATTGTGATTTCCGGCAGCTGCTATTTCTAATGCCCTTTTTGCAGCATCTTGTCCTTTTACATCGCTAAAATCTATATCATATTTTTGGTAATTCGAGAATAAGTCTGCGGTATCCGTAAAGGATTTTTCGAGCTTCTTATCTGTTTTAAAATGATCAATTATTTCTGTTAAATTTGAGGCAACAAATATATTTATGTCGCCAACAACCCCTGCTTCTTTTTGATTTGCTTTTGGAATAATAAGATTTTTTATTCCGCATTTTTTCGCACATAAGGCCATAGAAAGTACTCCGGGGATTGAGTTTAATGTCCCGTCTAATGACAGTTCCCCGATAAATGCATAGTCTTTTAAATCTTCAGGATTTATTATTTCCATTATAACAAGGATTGAAATAGCAATCGGGAGATCAAATATTGCTCCTTCTTTTTTTGTATTTGCCGGAGATAAATTTAAAATTATTTTTCCGTACGGGAATTGATGACCAATGTTTTTTATTGCGGAAGTTACTCTTTCTTTTGATTCTTTTACAGAAATATCCGGAAGTCCCACAATATCTATTCCTGACAATCCCGGCAGCAGGGTAGATTCTACGTTTATAGGATATCCATCAATACCATTTAATCCTATAGTTTTTACACTTGAGAACATTTTGAATTTCCTCCTTTTTAAGTAATATATTACATTTATTTCCATTAGTCAATCGCATTTT